>JAGVKL010000051.1 GCA_020050595.1 Legionellales bacterium | reverse complement strand
CCCTGTAAGGCACATTATAAAATAGACTTGACCCCTGTAAGGCACATTATAAAATAGACTTGACCCCTGTAAGGCACATTATAAAATAGACTTGACCCCCTGTAAGGCATGGCATGAACTCAATCCTAAAGCATCAAACATTTTGGTTTATTATTCAACGAAATGAGTTTTTATTGCTGAATAATACGCTACCCAATGAATTGGATATTGCGTCTCTATCCACCCATTTTATCAGGCGCTTTCGATTAGGCGCGTTTCAAGGTAGCGAATATCGCTGTGCTGAGCTGCCTCAGGATCTTAAAATTAATGAGGAATTTAATGTTGTGCCCGTGCGGCAAGCATTGTCGCTATTTAGCACTGAACAATTTGGTATAGGAGTTAAAGCTTATTCGGTCATTAATTGGGACAAAAATCATCAGTTTTGTGGCCGATGTGGTACCCCTACTGTCCACCCTGGTAAAAATTTTGAGCGCATCTGCCCCGCTTGTAAAATAAGTTTTTTCCCTCGCATCTCTCCCTCCATTATCGTACTTATTCATAAAAAAGATCAGTTAGTCATGGCAAGAAGTCCTCATTTTTTACCTGGAGTTTATGGCCTTATTGCTGGATTTGTTGAGATAGGAGAGAGCCTTGAGGAGGCTGTGCATCGCGAGGTTGAAGAGGAAGTGGGATTGCAAATAAAAAACTTAAACTACTTTGGCTCCCAACCTTGGCCTTTTCCAGACTCGTTAATGGTAGCCTTCACAGCCGAATACGCAGCCGGTGAAATTAAAATAGATCAAGATGAAATCGAAGAAGCTGGTTGGTATAACTATGATAATTTGCCCGGTCGGCCATCTACCGCTGTCAGCATCGCCTCGCGATTGCTGGATAGCTTTATTAATGAATGTAAACAAAAATATGGATAAACTATCAGCTACTCTACCTTGATTAAATGCTGCTCTCCCGGCTCTAAGTCGCCTAGCGTCCACTCATCAATACGATATCGAATCAAGCGCAAGGTTGGGAAGCCAATAGCAGCTGTCATTTTGCGAATTTGGTGATTTTTACCTTCTTCGATAATGATGTCCAACCAACTCGTAGGTATAGATTGGCGAAAACGAATCGGTGGATCGCGAGGCCAAATTTTAGGCTCAGCAATTTGTTTGACTATGGCAGGTAAAAATTGCAAATCGCCAATTCGCAAGCCCTGGCGTAAAGGCGTCAAATGATGTTGCTCAGGAATCCCTTCCACTTGTACCCAATAATATTTTTTTTTACGAAAGCGCGGATGGCTTAAGCGATGTTGCAACGCGCCGTCATTAGTCAGTAATAACAGCCCCTCGCTATTTTTGTCTAATCGCCCAGCCGCATAAAATCCTGGCAGATGAATAAAATCAGCGAGTGTTTTTTCTTGAGAATCACCTGTAAATTGGCAAACGACACCATATGGTTTATTAAACAATAAAACTTGACTCATCAAAATTTATAGCTTTTAAGAAAGTGCCTTAATTATATAGGACTCAGCCATTTTAGTAATGGACTATTTTTTTATAACTTATTAGGCGACGTCCCTAACGAAGAATAAAAAGACTTGCCCCCTAGTTTCATTCCCTAATTTGTTGTAACCTTTGCAGGTTTTTTAAAGCAGCTCGCTAAGGAAGCAGGGCTGTCTACTAACCTCTATCAAGGAGATTAAAATGCCACGTCAATTATTACCCACATTTGAGATTTCTGTAAACGGTACTAAAACCCTTTTTGCTGCAGTTACTGAGTCCCTTGGTGGCGGAGTTGGGCACTATCAGCTACTACAGAACGTGCCGGGATGGTCTAGCCTTTGCGGCGCTGTTGCTACTGAAATTCCTCGCATTCCTGAAGGATTGCAAACAGTAGGAACAATAACCTGTGAGACACTGATCGATGACGAGGCTGTGAGGGCCGTTATTACTTTTTATGGTAATGCCACAACAAGGACAGGCCTCAGCGACATTGAAGGACGTTTTTTTCTTGATTCAGCATCAACCTTATTTCGTTTTTTTCTTGATTCAGCATCAACCTTATTTCAATGTATATTTGATAAAAGTTATAGTGTTTGCCCCTATCCTACTCCGGAAAGAACAAGAGATTTACTTATTGTGCTTGGTACGGTAGTAGGAGCGGCTTTAATCCTTGTCATCGGTTGCATCATTTATCACGTCGGCCTACCTCCATGTCCTCCCCTCCCCAGACCACCTGGGATTGGTTTTTTTAGGCTACCTGCAGGAGCAGAACCGCGCCATGTGGAGCTTGCTCCAATCGCTGGAAGGGCAGGAGCCGCTGCTGGGGCAGGAGGCGGTGAGCCACCAGCAAGAGCTCCTACACCTCCAGCGGGGATAGCTAGCGAGGGAGGGGGTAGTGGTGGGAGCGGCACTAGCCCGGATACTCCGGCCGCGCCCTCGGACGAATCACAACATGCTCACTTATTGTCCGCAACCCCAAGATAAAGCGTCACTGTTCACCCTAATTGTCATCTTTGACCTGTCTTGCACCAAAATTTGCCTTCTTAGGGGGGTATGAAATACCCTCCTTACCCTGCTTTGTTAGGATCATATATACCCAAGAAACTTCAAAACCTAGCATTTTGAAGTTTCTTGGGTATATACCTCTTTTACTCCGTTAATCCCTTGTTTTCAGCAGCAATTTCACCCTCTTTAATGGGCGAGTCATGCTCTTTTTTTAATGCATGTAATTCTGCCTTGCACACTTTGCAATGAGTCATGGAAGCTAGCCCATCGCTACTCATGTCTCCGCGACGAGCAGCTATAGCACGTTCCATTGCATCAACCGCTTCTGTATAACGGCTACTTCCTAAGGGTTTGTAATCCTGATGTTTACAATGAGCCGGCCAATAGTAATTTTTTTCTAATAGAAAATCGCGTAAGAGTAATAATTCATCCTCAGTCTCAACCAGTAAGGCCACCGCCGTCGATGCTTCTTCGCTTGTTTGGTCTTTATTTTTTATTTTTAATGCCTCAAGGAATGGACTTAAATCAAATTCTTTAGGAAATACAAATAAAGCTGGTAAATTCGATCGCATATCACTACTAGCAAAGGGATTATTAAACTCCGCATTATGATAAATTAAAGGCCTAGCCAACTTTTCCTGGGCTTTATCAATCAGCGCATCGAGCCTTGGCGATACATTACCTCTATATTTATCTTCCTCGCCTTCCCCGCCGCTGCCTTGTGTACGAATAGGAGATTTATCTTTACTCCCCGGTGAAAATGCACTTTGGTGCGGACATGCGACTAGCAAATCATAGTCACTGGTAATAAAATGCCCTTCCCCATCCGCCAAGACCTTAACGGGAGCTTCCTCCCCCGTTTCCTGATTGTAATGTAAAATCTCATATCGCCCCTCTTTTAATTGGGCTTTGAAATAATACGTTTCACCAAAATCATTAATGGCTTGATAAACGACCGCGCCTTCTTTTTTTTCTGCACTAACGGTAATCTTTCCTAAGCTAAGAAGCTCGTCTAAACGCTCAGGAGATAGTGTTAAAGGTTTTTCGCTATAGCCATACAATGCCATATAATGCTCAGTTTTAGCCAATTGAGCTCTGTGCTTTGCTACATCGGTTGCTGAGCTCGCATCATATCGCCCCGAAAAGCGGATATCTTTACATAAAAATCCCGCCGTCATTCCAAAATTGCTCGATTTTATGTCAATTCCAAAGGGTTTACCCACACAACCTTCTTCAATAAGCCGACGCGCTCCGGCAGGGACCGGCCGAAATGAAATGACGGTGTCTTCCTCTTCCGCTAAAGCAAGCATTTTAGCAATATGCTCATTTGGCATACCATAAGCCTCAAATAAAGGTGTGCCTAAATCGAGAATCGCTTCTTTTGATGCATTTACACGTTTCACCTTTACTCCACAAAACGTAGCCTATGCTTAAATTATAGTTAACCCGCAAAAATAAAGAGGACCGATTTGGATCTAGCAGGCTAAATACTATATAATGGGCAAAGAAGAGTATATATATTCATTACGCGCATAAATTGTTTAATTTAAAACCTAATAAATCAAAAGCTATATTGTGGTAACTATGAAAAAGAGGAAGAGCAAAAACGAATTAAAAGCTTTAACACAAGCCCTTATTAAAGAGATCGAACGTATCGAAGATCATTGTGAGCGCTCGCCTTTATTTACAACAGTCATTGATATTAACGCTTTAATCTTAATAAAAAAATCATTAATTATTAAATACCTGCCTTTACTCGAAGAAGACGCAGCTAGTGATGCCGATGTAGTAACATCCGCAACCAAACTGAAACAATTGAATTCCAGTCTTGATGCTTTCGAGCTAGATGTACTGAAGGCTAGTAAAACCTTAACGCACCTACTTGCTCCAGAATCAACGGAAAGTTTTAAATTAGCTGCCTCTGCCTGTGAAAAACTCACTATCCAAATTACCGAGGAACTTGCTAATATTTCAGAGTTTCCGAAACATTATTTACAGGATAAATCCATAAAAACCTGGATGGACCAACTAGAACGCATTCGTTCAACTTGGCCAGGATTACAAGAAATTCTAGCAAAAGATCTTACAAATAGTAGCAAAGCAATGGCTTATAACAGAGCTCTGAAGACCTTAACAAGCCTACTAACGCAAATATCTGAAACCTATAATCAAGTAAAGCTTCGCCACCAAGCGCTTGCACCTCTCGAAAAGAAATATGAAGAAGCTATTTTTTATAAACACCGTTGTTTAGAGAAAGCCCAAGAGTTTTTATTAATGACTCCTGAGTCTATTGATGCTTTAGCCACTTATAACCGAGAAGCCGCGAGCAAAGCACACCTGATTAAAACGCTAACGCTTAAATTTACACGCATGTTTGATGATACAGCCGCTGTTTTTTTAGGTAAGCTCGATGAAGTTGGTGAGCCCAGAAGTTTCATTGATCTCGAAAGAGCGGCCGCTGTGTGCATGGAAAGCTCCTCTACTGTGTTAAGAGAAATCGATGCGTTTAATCAGTTAAGCGGCAGAGAGATTATTGCACGACTAGAAGCGTCCATCGTTGATCAAAAAAGCCATTTTAATTATTTCTTTTCAATCATCAATGACATGCTTACCCAAGAGCATCCTGCTAAAAGACCCGCCGAAGAAATACAAGCTCGCTTCTATCAGGCGTATTTTAAGAAAAAACCAGCTGACCAAGATTCTTTTATATTTCTTCATAAAAAATTAGGCTCGTTAAGAGAAGAGCTCGATCGTATTAAAGATCAAGTAAAAACTTATAGTGATGATATTAAGGACAAATTAACCTTAAAAATCCAACAATTAGAAACGGAGCTTGCAACAAGAGGTAAGGGTATTTTAACCAGAATGGCCGCATTTACCTTGAGTGAAGAAAAAGGAGAACAAGAAGCACCTAAAAAGATCGCCGAGCTATACCTTCCTACGCCAGAAAGTATTGAACTCACAGCCCCCACATTAGACAGCTTACGTGTTAAATATCAAACATTATTACAAAAATCATTGGATATGGATGCGCCTTTCGCCGAGCTCAAACATACATTAGACATTCATCAATTGGCAAAAGATATATTAAAACTTGACAGCGATAGCATGATTAAACTGGCTGTAAAATTGAATACCGATAATGAGGGCGCTAGAGTTTTATCTGTATTTGAACATTATTGGACCTGTGAAGAAGCTGACCGGTTTTTCAGAAAACTAGCCAGCCATCTTGATTTATTCGAGTCCTCTGCTTTAACTCAAATTGCTGCTTTTATTGAGCCGCGAGGAGATGCAGGCATTATTGGCAGCATCAAGCGAAAACTAAAATTCATTACGTTAGTTTCCGAGAAGATGATCTACTACAGTACTTTTATCGAAAAAGATCATGTCGTTGAGGCTGCTTTATTATTAGATGAATTAAAACTCAATCGTTACATCACTTTCAGCAACCTTAGTAACGATGATTTCTGTATGGCCCTAATTGCTTTAAAGAAGTACCCTCTCGATTTAACCATCGATGATACAACCATTAGAACTCTATTGCGCGATGCAAATAAGTGTCGAGTCATATGCAAGCAAGCTACTTTATACAGTTGCGATTTTAGTGGCTTAAAGCCCTCGCAAAGTGTGTTTAACGCCTTTATTCAAGACTTTTTAATGGTAGAGGACCGTGTGGCAAAAGCCGCTCATACGCTATGTAGTCAAGCACCTGAGCTGTATTGTGCACCTTGGGCATTAATTTTAATAAAAGAAAACGCTTTGCTTAGAGATAGCTTAAATCGTGATGACTTATTTGGTGATATTTGGCCCTTTTTATTACCTGTATTTGAACATCTGGAAGAGTATAGGGAAGGTCTTCGTAGCGATATAGCTAATTATTTCGTTGATGACGTGGAGATACGAGAACAAGTCAAAACCCAGCTTGCCAATAAGATCGCCGATCATGAAAAAACATTAAACGCTATAGTTTCTTATATTGCACAATCACAAGATCGTTGTGATTTAATAAAATTAGCTACCGTTATGAAAAAATTTAATACTTTTTATACCGATTACCCACGCGGAAGTAATTTATCTCAACAAGATATGCTGGCGTTGAGGCGCTTTAGATTAGGAGCTATCCCTATTTTACTTAGCCACAACAACATGCACATTAAAAAACGCTTACTAGAAAATCTTGCTAAAGACCACTTCAAAGATAAATATGAAAATTTACGTATTTTGGCGGATGTTTTACAAATTATTAGTTTGGCTTTTATTATTATCATGCCGATCCGCTATGCTTTGCATAAAACGCTGTTCTTCACTCAAACGTCTATTCATGCAAGGAAAACGATGGACGTATTTGCAGAAATGGATGAGGGTCATCATTCGACGTGGTTTCAGCGGTTATTGTCGTAATCCCTCACCACCGACCCCATTCCCTGCGGGGAGAGGGGATAATATGTATTAAACTTACCTTTTATAACAAAAAGTTATTTTCCCCGGCTTAAAAAATGCTAGAATGCTGCGAAGAGATGTGTTGTTAGCCCCTTCTATTCGATAAAACAACTACATTTTTTTCAGGATTTAACCTAAATTCGGCAGTTGGAGCGCAACGAGAGTCGTTAATGTGCTGAAGATTCAACTGCCCAATTTAGGTTTAAGATTTTCAAGGAAAGAACGCGCGTGACAAATTATAAGAAATTCAATATTGCAGTAGTAGGGATAGCATTTCGCTTGCCGGGCGACATTTCCACTTGTGAAGAACTTTGGCATAACCTTAAAGACTGTAAAAATCTAATTTCCACTATTGACGACCAACGTTTTCATTTTCAAAATTACCTTCATCCTCGAAAATCAGAGTTAGGTAAAAGTTATACTTTCAATGCAGGCATGCTATCGCGAATCGATGAATTTGATGCCGATTTTTTTGGCATCACGCCTCGCGAAGCACAGCAGATGGATCCCCAACAACGCATGCTTCTAGAAACAACTTGGGAAGCGCTTGAGCATGGCGGGCAAAATCCTGAGGCGCTAGCGGGTAGTAATTGCGCTGTTTATATCGGTATCGGCAGTAACGAGCATTTATTCAACTATGCCAATGATACTTCTCTCGCTGATTCTTATACGATGTTAGGTAATTGTACCAGTATTGCTGCTAATCGTATTTCTTATATTTTTGATTTGCATGGCCCAAGTATGTCCATCGATACGGCGTGCTCCTCTTCTTTAGTAGCATTGCATCAAGCTTGCAATAGCCTTTGGAATGAAGAAGCTTCTATGGCTATTGCAGGTGGGGTTAATTTATTATTATCCCCTACTTCCTTTGTAGGTTTTTCTAAAGCTTCGATGCTTTCCCCTGATGGGCAATGTAAGAGCTTTGCCGCAGAAGGCAATGGCTATGTTCGTTCTGAAGGTTGTATCGTTCTATTCCTAAAACCCCTGGCACAGGCTGAAAAAGATGGCGATCCTATTCATGCGGTCATCGTGAATTCAGGAGTCAACAGCGACGGGCGCACCAATGGCATCGCCCTGCCCAATGCCGATGCGCAAGCTGCTTTAATCACCCGCGTCCACGAGCAAGCCGATATTGCTGCAGACGATATTCAATATGTTGAAGCACATGGTACGGGCACCGTAGCAGGTGATCGTACAGAAGCGCTTGCACTTAGCAAAGCACTAGCTAAAAAAAGGGGTAAAGATAATCCCTTATTCATTGGCTCTATTAAAAGTAATCTAGGCCATCTTGAAGTAGCATCGGGCTTAACGGGTGTACTAAAAGTTATACTCTGCCTTAAGCATAAGGCTATCCCGGCGACACTTTATGCTAATAATCCTAATCCGGATATACCTTTTGATGATCTCCATTTAAAAGTAGTAGATAGCACCCTTTCGCTTAATGAACGTAAAAAACCCATGCTGATGGGAGTCAATTCTTTTGGTTTTGGTGGAACCAATGCACATGTGGTTTTGAAAGAGTATCAGCCTCATCCTATGAACAAAAAAACCACCCAATCTAGGACCTTTCCGCCTCTGTTACTGAGTGTGCATGATAAAAAAGCGTTACCTAACCTTGCTAAACAATACCTTGAGTTACTGGAGTCTACTCCGACGCATTATTATGATGTCGCCTATACGCTTGCTCATCACCGGGTCTGTCACCGTTATGCCTATGCTGCACATGGCAACGACTTAGCTAGCGTGCTAGACACTCTAAAAAGATTGGCTATTCAATCCGAGTCAAACGCAATAGCCGAACAAGCGCTAGGCCAAAATCTGCCTATTGCTTTCGTTTATTCAGGTAATGGGTCACATTGGCAAGGAATGGCAGCATCCTTGCTCCAAGATGAGCCTATATTCCAAGAAACCATTGCAGAAATTGATGAGTTGTTTACGCAATACGCTGATTTTTCAATTAAAAAAGAATTGCTAGCCTCCATCGATCAAAGCCGTTATGACTCGACTGAAATTGCTCAGCCTTGTATTTTTGCTGTGCAGGTAGCAATAACCCGGTATTTACGCAGTCAGGGTGTTGAAATCAGCGCCGTTACAGGCCATAGCATAGGCGAAATTGCGGCAGCCTGGGCTAGCGGTGCATTGACTCTCGCACAGGCCTTAGAAGTGGTTTATAAGCGAAGCTTTTGGCAGGGGAAAACGCGCGGCCAAGGGAAAATGCTGGCTGTCGCTTTGAACATGGAAGAAGCACAAGAAATCCTCACACAATACGGGCTAACCGAATCCGTAGAAATAGCTGGGTTTAATAGTGCCCAAGGCATTACGCTGGCAGGGGAATTAGCCGCTTTAGAAAAAATAAAAGCCTATTGCAAAAAACAAGGTATTTTCTACCGATTACTCGATTTAGATTATGCTTTTCACACGAAAGAGATGGATCCTATCAGGGAGGGGTTACTACACGCCATTGCTGATCTTAAACCCCAAAAAAATCAAGTATGCTACGTCTCTACAATAACAGGGCAAGAACTGGCCGGTGATAAACTCACTGCCGATTATTGGTGGCAAAATATTCGCAAGCCCGTTCGCTTTCATGATGCTATAAACACCTTATTAGACAAGGGTTTCCGGCTCTTTATTGAAATAGGGCCTCATCCCATTTTAAAGCCTTATGTACAAGAAGCCTTGAGGACCCGAGATATTTCAGGTTTGGTGATTCAAACGCTGAAACGCCATACAGCAGAATTACCTGCTTTAAAAGAAGCCTTTTACCGCGCGTGGTTAAGCGGAGGGCAATTTAATAAAGCATGTTTATTCCCTATTATCGGTAAGCGCGTTCCCTTACCGCCTTATCCATGGGTCAAAGAATCTTATCGGTTAACGCCCTCCAGTGAAGGGTTAAATCAAGCCAATTTTGCTATCGAGCACCCTCTATTAGGGCGGCGATTTAAATCTAACGAAGCAATTTGGGAAAACCATTTAGACACCCTGCTAGTTCCGTATCTCAATGATCATCAAGTTGATGGCATTGCGGTGATGCCCGCAGCCGGCTATGCTGAAATGGCATTAGCTGCTTCAGCGATTTGGTATGGCCACACTGCTCATGATCTTCGTGACATAGATATTCTTGCTCCTATGATTTTGGACGATAAAGCATGTCGCTTAGTTCGCTTTGAATTACAACCTCAATCGGGCCATTTTTTGATTAAGAGTTGCCTTCGCCATAGCACAGAGCCATGGATCACCCATGTTATAGGTCGAGTCATACCAGAGCCAGCTTTTAGTGAAACGCTTAATGTTGGGTCAAGCGCCCCAACCTACGGCTGTCGTTCTGAAAGCAGCGAAGCAATGCAGCTCTACAAAACAGCAGAAACCCTAGGCTTAAGCTACGGCCCTGATTTTCAAACTATCGAGACACTCTGGTTTGAAGAGAACAAGGCTTGGGCTAAAATCACCTCTAAGCCCTCCCTTAAAGCGTATTTACAAAGCCATCATTTGTATCCTGGGTTACTAGATGCTTGTTTTCAAAGTTTGATAGGCTTGTTGTCGCAATCAACTAAAGAGACTTTTTTACCCGTGCGCATTGGGCGTCTTCAACTTTTTGCATCACTGCCAGAGCATCTTCAAGTCACTGCTACTATTGTTAACAGAAGTAAACAAAGCGTGCTGGCTCACTTTAGTATTAGGGACGAAGATGGCACGATGATCGCCCAAATTCTTGATTGTCGATTTAAAAAAGCTCATTTCGCAGAACACACCCATACAAGCAAACTTTATGGCACAAAACCTCATTTACTTTCATCATTTAAAGCCACTGGCGATATTACCTTCGCTGGTATAGAGGCCCTTCAAAAAAAATTATCTATTCCCGCCCAGGAAACCAATCATTTCGCCACGGTTATGCCTTTAATCGACATCGTTATAAGCCGTTTTATTTATGAAACCATTGCTGCTTTGGCGCAAGGTAAAACACTATTTACCCTGGATGATTTTCTAAATTTTGCAATGATCTCCCCGGACCAACAAGTTTTACTAAAATGGTGCTTTGATATTTTAGTGGAAGATCATTTGTTGCAAAAAGATGGTACGGGGCAGTACGCTTTGCTTTCTCCTAAAGAAGAAGTCCATGCTCAATCCCTTTGGCAATTATTAATTCAAAATTACCCTCATTATCTCACCGAACTATTGTTGATTGGACGAATAGGGTTACATCTAAAAGCCCTTTTGCAAGGAAACATATCAACGAATGAATTGCTTTATTCCTTACGTAAGCATGATACCTTTAGGCATTTTTGTGAGGATATTCCCTCAATCAACGGCATCCATAATCTTCTTTATGAAACCGTTAAAACCATCATTACCCAATGGCCTAGTTCGCGCAGGCTTCGAGTGCTTGATATTGGTTATAGCGTAGGTACGCTAACTTCCCGATTAATTAATCTATGTCCTAAAGATAAAACGGACTATTATATCGCCGTAGCAGATGAAACTAGTTTGCAATTGGAAGAGCATGCTACTGTCTATCGTTGCCCTATTGCCGCCAAAAATAATTTTTCTGAGTTAAATACGCTATCAGAACCAGCGTTTGATCTGATTATTATTAGACAATTTTTACATGAAGTAGACGCGATCGAGCCAAGTTTAATCCAATTACAAAAAAAATTGGCAAAAGGCGGTGTTTTACTCCTGGTCGAACAAATAAGTAATCGTCTACAAGAATTTATTTTAGGTCCACAGCCAGCATGGTGGATTGAAAATCAAGATAAACAATTATTTTCACGACTACACTCTGCAAAAAATTGGCAGCGCTACTTAGGAGATCACGGTTTTCAGGTTACTGCTCCTTTATTTGAACCCGGGGCATCCCCTCTTGAAGGCTCTTTTTTACTATTAGCTCAAACAGAGAAATCGCCTGCAAACAGTAGCCCGCTTTTAGGTGATGTTTTGGTTTTAGCATCAAACGAATCTCATCTTCCTCTGTATGAAGCCTTGCAAAATAGACCCGAGCACATGACTTCGCTCATTACCCGAACCGAAGCGCCGAATGTGGATGATGCTAAGCAAATGGCCCGTTTGCAACAACAATTAATGCCTTTTACATATCAGCCTCATCAACTTCACCTTGTATGGCTATTTGATCATCAAGCACCTGTGCAACACAGTGCTAAAGACTGCGCGGGTATTATTCAATTGGTAGCCTTTATCCAAAATTTCGATTGGCAAGTTACTCCTCGTTTAAGCTTTGTTACTTATAACGCCCTTCCTCTTAACATTGATAGCGTAGCCGCATGCCCACCCACCAGCGCTGCTATTTGGGGGATAGGCCGCGTATTACAAAATGAATACCCTCATTTAAATTTAAAATTAATCGATATGCAGGGGGAGCTCACCCCTGATTTAGCGGCCCACTTTGCTCAAGAATTATTTACCCATGATGAGGAAAAAGAAATTATTCTGACGTGTGAAGCACGCTATGGTTTGCGTATTGACTACGATGAGTTAATCCCCGCTTCGCCAGCAAAGGGCGAGTATCGCTTAGATTTTAAACGCTCAGGCTCCTT
Organism: Legionellales bacterium; assembly: GCA_020050595.1. Classification (GTDB taxonomy): domain Bacteria; phylum Pseudomonadota; class Gammaproteobacteria; order Legionellales; family Legionellaceae. Next base: position 16,742 of record JAGVKL010000051.1, on the reverse strand, counting down.
AAATAACTTACACTGGTTTCCTATTTCAGAAACGCCTCTTGCCGATGACGAAGTGATGGTCAAACCTAAAGCCAGCGGCCTTAATTTCCGTGACTTAATGTATGCAATGGGCTTAATCCCTGACGAAGCGGTTGAAAATGGCTTTTTGGGGGCAACGTTAGGCATGGAGTTTGCAGGGGATGTTATAGCCAAAGGCAAGAAGGTGGCTCATCTTGCCGTCGGTGATCGGGTTATGGGTTTTGCGCCTGCAAGCTTTAGCTCAAGTACGATTACCAAAGCGCATGCTATTACCCCTTTACCGCATCAATGGAGCTATGCAGAAGCAGCCACGATTCCCATTGCTTTTTTCACGGCCTATTACGCCATCAAACATTTAGCTCAATTACAACCCGGTGAAAAAATACTCATTCATGGGGCTGCAGGTGGCGTTGGTATAGCAGCCATTCAAGTGGCTAAGTATTTAGGCGCTGAAATTTATGTCACGGCTGGCTCATCAGAAAAACGAGATTTTCTAAGATTAATGGGCATTACCCATCTTTATGACTCAAGAACCTTAGCGTTTGCTGATGAAATTCGGCGCGACACCGCCGAAGAAGGTGTCGATGTGATTTTAAATTGCTTAGCAGGTGAAGCTATCCACGCTAATTTATCCATCCTTAAACCCTTTGGGCGATTTCTTGAGCTTGGAAAACGAGACTTTTTTGCCAACAGCCGCATGGAACTTCGTCCTTTTAGAAATAACATTAGCTATTTTGGTATTGATGCGGATCAATTACTTATTAAGCAACCAGCCCTTTGTTCGCGTTTATTTCAAGCGATCATGGATCTTTTCGCACAGGATTGCTTAGCTCCCTTACCCTATCGAGAATTTGCTGCAGAAGATATTAGCGATACGTTCCGTTACATGCAGCAGTCGCGCCATATTGGAAAAATTATTGTTAACTTTTCTGTGCCTCCTTCAAGCCATTACCTTAACCAGGAAGACCCTCGTTCATTATCGCTATCAAAGCATAACACTTACCTCGTTACGGGAGGCTTAAGCGGCTTTGGTTTACAAACAGCACAATGGCTTTCGCAAAAAGGCGCTAGACATCTTGTTTTAGTAGGACGAAAAGGTGCAACTTCAGAAGAAGCAAAACAAAAAATAGCTTCTTTACAAGCGCAAGGCGTCACCGTGACCGTAAAAGCTCTAGATATCACTAATCATCAGGCTGTCAATGAGATGATAAATGCCATAGAGCAAACATCATTTCCGTTAAAAGGAATCATCCATGCAGCTGCTGTTTATGATGATGCTTTAATGCAAAATTTAACCCCAGAGCGTATGAAAAACGTTTTAGCTCCTAAGGCAGAAGGTGCTTGGAACTTGCATTTGAGCACGCAAAATATTTCGCTGGATTTCTTTGTGCTTTACTCATCGGTAACCACATTATTTGGCAACCCAGGGCAAGCTAATTATGTTGCTGCCAATGCTTACCTTGAAAGCTTAGCCTTGTATCGGCGAAAGCTAGGTTTGCCTGCCTTATCCATTGCTTGGGGGCCTATCACAGACGCTGGGTATTTAGCGCGAAATGAGAAACTTAAAAATAGTTTGGCGGCTAAAATGGGGCCTTCTCTTTTTACCGCAGAGGAAGCCTTACGCTGGCTTGAAAAACTAATGATCGCTGATCAAACAGGACTTGCCATTGCTCATTTAAACATCGCTAAAATGCAGCGCAACCTTTCCATCCTAAGCACGCCTAAATTTTTAAACCTCGTTCGCCGTGAAGAACAATTTGGTGAGCTTCATCCTGAACAGACAGAAGATATTCGTGCATTAATTGTAGATAAATCGCCACAAGAAATTTTAGCGTTTATTAGTCAAATTTTAAGTCATGAAATTGCAAAAATCTTACGCTTACCCGTGGAGAAAATTGACAAAAAAGAATCGTTGCTTAATATAGGTATGGACTCTTTGGTAGGTGCAGAACTTGCCAGTGCTATTGAGCAGCGTTTTTCTTTGCAAATGCCTATGTTGGCTTTGTCGCAAGGACTCTCCGTTCACGCTATTGCAGAACGGATTATGGCCCAATTGCTAAAAGATGAAGAACCTGTGGCGGTAAATACGCCTGAGATTTCTGGCTTTTTACACGAAGCAGCTTTGCATGGTGAAGACATATCGGCAGAAACAGCATTAGAAATCATTAGGGAATCACAAGAAGTGAGTGCGTGAGTGAGTAAATTAAAGGACACCCTGGTAAAAATGGCATTAAGCCAGCGTCAAACTAGGTTACGAGAAAAAGAAGAAGCAAGCGATACGATTTCGCCAACACCATTTCGCAGTAAAATTTCCGATAAATGGTGTAACTTTGAAGATTATCCTCACTACCAAGCTATTGTTCAGAAACAAGTATTCAGTAAAAAATTTAAAATTAATAATCCCTTTTTCCTTACTCATGACGGAACTGCCTCGGCCACTTCATCTATTAATGGTGAAGAGTTTATAAATTTTTCAAGTTATAACTATCTCGATTTAAATGGCGATCCCCGCGTTACTCAAGCTGCAAAAGAGGCCATTGAGCGATACGGAACCTCTGCTTCTGCAAGCCGCCTTGTCTCTGGCGAAAGACCCGTACATCAAGCGTTAGAAAAAGCCTTAGCAAACATGCACGGCGTGGAAAGTGCTTTAACTTTTGTTAGTGGGCATGCTACTAATGTCACTACCATTGGTTATTTATTTGGGCCTAACGATTTAATTTTGCATGATGAACTGATTCATGATAGTGCTTTACAGGGGATTAAATTATCAGGAGCCTTCCGTTTATCGTTTCCTCATAATGATTGGCAAGCGCTTGACGATATTCTAACTACCCGCCGTCAACAATTTGAGCGCGTTCTTATCGTTATTGAAGGGCTTTATAGCATGGATGGTGATTACCCCGCTTTGCCTGAGTTTATTACGGTTAAAAAAAGGCATAAAGCATTCCTCATGATCGATGAAGCCCACTCCATTGGTATTATGGGCGCACATGGCCAGGGTATTGGAGAGCTTTTTGCTATCGAGCGAAATGATGTCGATATCTGGATGGGAACGTTGAGTAAAACACTAGCAGGCTGTGGGGGCTATATTGCTGGTTGCCGCGCGTTAGTGGAGCATTTGAAGTTTGCAGCGCCTGGCTTTCTTTATAGCGTAGGCATGTCACCCCCGCTAGCTGCGGCTTCATTAAAAGCCTTGGAAATCATGCAACAAGAACCTGAACGCATCGCCGCTTTACATGCTCGCGCTAAACAATTTCTTGAAGAAGCAAAAAAAGCAGGGCTTAATGTAGGGCTTAGTAGAGGCTTAAGTATCGTGCCCCTTATTTATGGAAGTTCAAAGAAAGCAGTGCAAGCTGCTAATTATTTACATGAACAACACATAAACGTACAACCAATTATTTATCCTGCTGTCCCTGATAACCAAGCCCGACTGCGCTTTTTTATGAATAGCACGCATACACCTGAGCAGATTACCTATACGGTAGACATGCTTTTGCAGCAGGAAAAATTATGAATGATTATATTCCCCCCTACCCCCCTCGCCATGCCAAGGGCTTATCCACGCTAGAACTTCTAAAAAAAGGTCGGGAAAATTTATTATCTATCTTCACCGAGCAAGACTTTTCACGTGACACGTTACGCACTAAATTATTTAACCAACACATCATTATTGCCAACAGCCCCGAGACAGTAAAACAAGCCTTCGTCACTAACAATGCAAGTTTTGAACCCAAAAGCTATCTCATGCAACGCGCTTTAAAACCTTTAATCGGGGATGGCCTCTTTATTAGCCATGGCCAAACTTGGCGTACACGACGGCGCATCGTGGGTTCAGTCATCCATGGCTCCCGCGTACCTGGTTTCACTCCTTTAATGCTTGAAGCAATGACTGAATTGCGTGATCAATGGATAGAGCGTTTAAGCGCGTCCAACACACCCATCGATATGCTCAGTGAGATGGCAAAGCTCACTGCCGATGTCATTTCCCGCTCTATTTTCGGACGACAGTTAGGAAAGGAGCACGCACAAGACATTGCGGAAGGATTTAGTGATTATCAAAGAAAAATTGGTGTTTTTAATCTCCTGCCCTTATTAGGCTTACCCCATTCACTCACCTATTTATTTACCCGCGGCATACGCCACGCAGCCCAACGTATTACTAAAGTTCTTGATGAGTTAGTAGAGGGACATTTTAAAGAGCAAGGCCAAGGTACATCCGTTTTAAATCTTTTATTTCACAATACCCCTGATGGGAAGACACTTTCCAGAGAAGCCATCCGTAACGAAGCAGCGGTTATTTTTATGGCAGGCCATGAAACTACCGCTAATTGCTTAGCATGGGCTTGGTTCTTATTATCACAAGCACCCGCTTATGAGAAACGATTGCATCAAGAGCTGGATGACGTATTAGGCGGTCGTCTCCCTCATTTCCATGATGTTCATAAATTGCATTATACTCGGGCGATCATTGAAGAGACACTGCGTCTTTACCCGCCGATTCCCATTCTTTCACGCCAAGCTATCAAGCATGAACGCTTGGGCGAACATAAGGTCCCCAAAGGTGCGTTAGTCGCGGTTATCCCATGGCTTTTGCATCGCCATAAGCTTTACTGGGAAAAGCCTGATTGCTTTATGCCAGAGCGTTTTCTACCGGATAGGCCTGCTCCTGATAAATATTCGTATATCCCTTTTAGCATAGGCCCACGTGTTTGCGCCGGCATGTCCTTTGGCTTAACCGAAGCCACACTAGCTCTAGCAGTATTAGGGCAACATTTACGATTTACGCTAGCAAAAGATACGACGATCCAGGCTAAAAGCCATCTCTCCCTACGTCCTGATGATGGTAGTGGTCAGCTGCCTATGATCATGAGTAAGCGAGAAATAAATACCCATACCATTCAACCGCAATGCCCTTTTGTTCACGCAAAGGAGAAGCACTGTGAGTTCGCGTAAAGCCAAGCTTTCTTGGCGGGAATGGCTTATAGGCAGCTTAGAAATAGCAACCCACTGGTCTTTACGTTTATTACCCATTGATCTTTGCTCTTACTTAGGGTTTCTTTTAGGACGCCTATTAGGGCCTCGGCATAAAGAAGCAACCCAACGACTGCGTAATAACATTCAACAGCTTAGGCCCGATCTTACGTCACCACAACAAATTGACGCGATGGTGAAGCGCGCCTGGGGAAATTATGGCCGGGTCATGACCGAATTTTCAGTCTTAAGACGAATTTGGCGTTCACAACGAGTCCATATAGAAGGCATGGAGAATCTGGTTTTGGCAAAAAATGCGGGAAAACCCATCATTGGTTTATTTTTGCACCTGGGTAATTGGGAAGTAGTGGGTCCCAAATTATACGATTTAGTAGATGGACGAGGATTACAAATTTATCAAGTCTTAGACAATCGTTTTAAATTTCGGATTGCAGAAAATATTAGACGCCCTTATGCGCATGCTTTAATCACCAACAGTCCTTCTGTAGGGAAAAAGCTATACAACAAATTAACAGAAGGCTATCACTTAACGATTGCTATCGATGAATTTGTGAATGGCCAATTGAAGACGCCTTCTTTCGGCCGCCCGGTAAGCCGCTCTGGTAATTTAAAATTTGCTATTCGCTTGGCAAAATTAACGAATGCGACCCTTTTTATTGCTTATGCAACTCGCACCCAAGGAGCGCGATTTTTAATCCATTTTTTGCCGCCCATCATTCATGATTTTACTCAAATTGAACAAGAGAAGCTTCATGAAGTCGCTAAAGAAATTGATGCACTGGTTGATCCGATTGTCCGTCGGCATTTTGACCAATGGTTTTATGGCGCGTCTTTAAACCTAAATTCGGCAGCAGAGAGTAGCCTATGAGTAAAAAATTGCGTGTCCTATTTTTCACGCATGATAGTTTATATGCCTCACGGGTACTCGCTGAACTTCTTACGATTCCTACAATTGAAATAGCCGGCGTTGTATTGTCAACAGCCATTATGCGACGAGGTAAAGGCCCCCTACGCGATGGCTTAAAGCTGCTTACCACTTCTGGCGCGCGTTATACGCTTTATTTAATTAAAACCACCGTTTTTTATAAAAAATTAGCTAAACAATTTTCTGTCTTGCCACTAAAAACGCTGATTAAACAGAATAAGCTCCCTACCATTAACACCAATAACGTCAATACGAGACGTGTTGAAAATTTCATTCATGAAAAAACGCCTGATTTAGGGGTAACTGCTTTTTTTAATCAACTGCTATCGCCTCATCTTCTTGAATTGCCTAAGCAAGGATTTATTAATTTACACCCGTCTCTTTTACCCACAAATCGCGGTGTAGATCCTGTTTTTTATGCTTATTTACGTAGGGAAGATGATAATGGGGTTACCATACATCGGCTTGATAAAAGCTTAGATACGGGTAATATTCTTTTACAAGCTTCTATTTCTATGAATTTTGAGCAATCATTATTAATGAATCAATGGCATCACTTTGATCAAGGCTCACTATTAATGCGGGAGGTACTGATGGACATTGACCGTTACCTTCCGGGCAGCTTACAAAAAGGGGCTGGCAATTATGATAGCTGGCCATTAAAGCGAGCTATTAAAGACATTGCAAACTTATTATAAGGGACTATAACATGGCTACAGCGCCTCATGTTTTAATTTCCGGTGCAACAGGCGGCTTGGGTAGTGCTTTAGCATTACAATATGCCCAAAAAGATACGCATCTAACCCTACTCGGCCGCGATAAAAAAGCATTAAATGAACTTAAAAAAAGCTGTGAAGCGAAAGGAGCAACGGTTGATTGCCAAATCTTGGATATGAAAGATTCAGCGAAATTATTAGATACCTTAACTAAAATAGAAAAGAAGCACCCTGTTACCTTAGCCATCGCTAATGCCGGGATAACCTCTAGTGTGGGCAAACACGATAAACTTGAAAGCCTTGAGCAAATCCATGCGGTAATTGACACCAATCTAAAGGCAAGTATCAATTTTATTTCACCTATCATTGAGAGCATGCAGAAAAGAAACTCAGGGCAAATTGCCCTCATTTGCTCACTCGCTGCCTATAAAGGATTGCCTATCACCCCTAGTTATTGTGCCAGTAAAGCGGGACTTAAAACCTATGGTGATGCCATAAGACCTCTTTTAAAGAAAAAAAACGTTTACTTATCCGTTGTATGCCCAGGTTTTATCGAGACGAAAATGAGTAGGCAATTTCCTGGCGCAAAACAAGGGATGATATCACCAGAACGCGCAGCCTATTTGATTGCGAAGAAATTACGAAAGAGAAAACCGACCATTAGTTTTCCCTTTCCACTTAACTTTGGTACGTGGTTTTTAAGCATTTTACCCAGTCGACTTGCCGATAGGATTGTCATGAGCTCCAAGGCGTCCCATCGTGCTGATTAAGAGGATTTGGTGGATTGGATATTGTTCTGGGGTATCGTCACTTATTAAACGGTAGCCTGGTTGCTTGCAACCAGGAAAGCAGGCCATAGCTTACATCAATACTTAAAGCCCCTGGTTGCTTGCAACCAGGAAAGAAGGCCATAACTTGCATCAATACTTAAAGTCCCTGGTTGCAAGCAACCAGGCTACATGGTTTAACAAAAAGTGACGATACCTGAGGTCGAAATGACCTAACCTACTACGCTGATTAATGTCTCCCTTGGGGGGCATGCGGCTTGACTATGGGGGCCATTTCTCGGTAAGTTATGATTAAGGAGTATAAATGGAACTATCACGGATTCACCAATCTTGGCTTTCTAGAAAAGAAAAGCAGTTGCTGCTTTGGATCGCAGCTCAACTGCCTTTAAGCATTAAGCCTGATCACTTAACGCTCTTAGGCATTATAGGGGCCCTCTTAACTGGGATAGCTTATGCGTTATCTAATTATTCCGCGAACTTTCTTTGGTTAGCAAGCTTCGGTTTATTGCTTAATTGGTATGGTGATTCGCTGGATGGAACTCTCTCACGCTATAGAAAAATTGAGCGCCCTATTTATGGTTTTTTTATCGATCATAATACTGATGTATTCGCTCAACTGTTTATCTTCATGGGTCTCGGTTTATCACCTTATATGCACTTCAATATAGCTTGCATCGCCTTACTGAGTTATTGGATCGCTTCTTTATATACCTTCATCCGGGCTATCGCCACCAAAGAATTCCAAATCAGTTATGGCGGCTTCGGCCCCACTGAAATCCGCTTAGCTTTAATTTTCTATAACTGCCTATTATTTTTCATAGGCCCTCTGGTTATCAACACTACTTATTTTGGCCCTGTCATGCTGGTAAATCTGGTTATTATCCCCATTTTCATCACCGTTTTTTTATCATTTTCCTCCCTAGTATGGCTAGAAGGCCGCCGTCTGGCAAAGCTTGGGAATTGAGTTAGGTAATTTACCTTAATACTTAAAATTCCTGGTTGCAAGCAACCAGGCTACATGGCTTAACAAAAAATCCCACCGTACTGATATTAAGAGGATTTGGTGGATTGGATATTGTTGCTGAGGTATCGCCTCTTTTTAAACGGTAGCCTGGTTGCTTGCAACCAGGGACTCATCATTCGCCAAACTCTCCCTCAAAAATTCCTCCCCAATTTCTTGGCAGCAACTCTTTACGCACATAACGATGAAAACTTGAATAAGGCCACTCAATAACCTCTTTTACCAGCCCGTGTTTCATTGGATTAAAATGGATGTAATTAACATGAACATAAAAATCTGTTTCACTTCGAATACGATGTTCCCAGAATCTACGTTGCCATAGATTATATTCACCACGTGCATTTTTAAATAACGACTCTTCGCAAGATTTTATTTCTCGCAAAAAATAGGTCTTTATTTGGCGTAATCGAGTTGAGTAATCTATATCCTTCCCAGGGAGCTCCATTATCATGTGTAAGTGGTCGGGTAGTATCACAATGGCATATATAGTAAAAGGATTGTTCTTTTTAGCTTGTCGAAAAGAAGATCTTAGCTTTGTTATATGTGTTGTGAGTAAATTTGAAGTTCTATCTTTTAAGGTCAATGTAAAAAAATACATACCGCCCAGCGTTCTATCTCGCCTGTAATTTACCATGAGGTCATTTTCCATATGGACTTTATAGTAACATAGCATTTTTAAAGTAATGCAAAAAGCATTGTTTAGTAAATCCTGGTTGCAAGCAACCAGGCTACATTCTGCCTTTCTTATACTTGAGCCTACGTTGGCTAAAGAAATCCTCCCATTGCGGAGTAATAGCTGCTTGGCTATAGCGGGGCGCCCATTTTAAGCCGGATTGTCGTATATTTTCCGCAAAGGCGGCGTGTTCTGGTAATGCTATCGATTCAATTGCATTAACCTGCTCTTCAATCGAATAAGGATCAAAATAAATAGCAGCTTCTCCATAAATCTCACGATGTACGGCTATATCGGAAGCGACTACTCTTCCACCACAACGCATGGCTTCTATGCCGCTTAAATCAAACCCCTCCATTAAAGACGGGCAAACGACACAGGTTGCTTCTTTATATAGGAATCGTAGCTCCGAGAGTGCTACATCTTGCAAATGGAATAGTTCGCCGCGCGCCTCCCAAGCTTTCATCGCTTCAAGAATAGCTTCACTGCCATGACCTAATTTTCCCACAATAATTAATTTAATCGGTTGTTTTAACCGCACCCGTTCCCATGCTTTTATCAAACGCAAATGATTCTTACGTATATCCAGAGTGGATACCATTAGAAGATAAGGAAAAATCGTCTCATTTAAAAGCGAGATTATTTGAGTCGATGACGAGCGATTATAAATAATATTAGCCAGCGAATGATGACTTTTTTCCTCAACAAAATAATGCTCCGAAACCATATCGTGAATAACTACAGAACGTTTCTCCAATCGCGGGAAAACGCCTAATAAATCCCTCCTTACCGCCTCACTAGTACATACAAACCACGCTTTTTTTGCATTTAAAGCCAATGCACGGTAATGAAATAATTGATGGTATTTCGCAAAAGGAGTTAAATGCGGAGCGAGCAATGGTATCGCATCATGATAGCGAATAACCATTTGTGTACCTTTGGCAACTCGCGCAGGAAAAGGGTTTTGTGCAAGGAAAATGTCATAATTTTTTGTATTTAATTTAGGGTAGAAAAGCGCAAATAACCCGGCAAATTGCATAAAGGTGGTGGAATAACTTACCGTGTGAAATGATGCATTAACCATCTTTTTAAATTCAGCCGCATCAAGAACATGAGCGAAAAAACTTTCCCAGATAAAATGCTCAAACCCTGCTGCATCAAAGTCATATACCGGAACGGAACATCCCAACGTAGTCAGACAATTGAATAAAAAAATATGCCAAGAAAGCTTCAGTTTATCGAGAGCCGAAGGTTTCTTTTTTATAGTCGCCATATAACGAATTACAAAATCAGAATAGCGTTTAACTCGTTGATGTGGCTCTGATTTTATAAATGTATTAGAAGCGCTTTTAATTAATTTATGAAAATCATACGCCCCGCGTTTTATGATTAATCCTGTCGTATCCAGTATCGAAGAATCGAGAAAAGAGGAAAAAAGCAATTGCGTTTCTTGCACAATTCCGGCGGGTCCTTCTAACGAATCGCAAAGTTGCATGAGTAGGCGTGGCTTTTTTTCCATATTGCTACACATCGCCTCCCAAAGCCTTATAAAGATTCACTTGCGCTATTTGATAAATGACTAAATTATGCAAGTAAGCAAGGTCTAAATGATTTAAATTTTCTTCGGCTAATAGTACGACATTAAAATTAGCAAGACCTTTTTGATAACTATCTTTAGCTAATTTTAAAGCCAACCGCTTTTGATTTGCCGCTTCTCTTAAATGTTGGGCGCTAGCCTTGTAATGCTTGCAGTACTCATATTGTGTTTTAACATCATGTAAAGCTAATAGTACCGTCAGGTGATAATGGATCACCGCCAAAATTTTTTCTCGCTTACGTAAATCAACCATGCGGTGCAAACGTAAATCAAGAATGGGCGCATTCAATACCCCAAAGAATGTGGAGTCAGAATTTTGTATCGCAATAATGTTGCTAGCCAATGTTTGCGTCTGCCATCCTAATAACCACCCCACCGTCACTTTGGGAAATAAATTAGCTATCGCCACGCGGACATTGGCATGAGCCGCTGCAACTCGCCGCTCTGCTGCAATAATATCAGGACGACGGCGTAATAATTCCGAAGGAATACCTAAACCAATGGTTTGTTTGATTTGAGGAATCGGCCGATAAGGCAATAATTCTTTTGCTAGGCGGTCAGGATTATTCCCAGTAAGCATTTCAATTTTATGTAACAGCATCATTACCAATGCTTTATTTTGCTCTATTTCAGCTAGCTGGGTTTCTATGAGGGATTTTTGTTGCGCGGTGTCTAAATAATTGGAAAGTCCTGACTGATAACTTGAGTCCAATAATTTAGAAACTTGCTTATTAGCCATAAGATTATTTCTTAAAATAGCATTTTTCGCTTGTGCTTCACGCAACTCTAAATAAGCCGTCGCTATTTCAGCTTGCAAGTTAAGTAGGGTGAAATTTCTATCGGCTATTTGCGCCTCCATGCTTGCCTTGGCCCTTTGGCCTTCTTGCCGTTGTCTACCAAAAAGATCAGGCTCGATAGAAGCACTAAGCGCTAATAATTGGGCTATACCTGCGCCTGTGGCGTTAGGAGGTAAGGCATCGGCATTAAAGCGTGGGAATAACTGGGCATAGGCCAAAGCATATTCTTCCCGCGCTGCCCTAATGCGCGCTTCAGCAAGTTGCACATTAAAATTGGCTAATGCTTGTTGCTCAATTAATTCATTCAACACCGGATCATGAAACCGTCGCCACCAGGCTTTATTAAAAGCAGCTTTTGGAACGCCTTGGGTATTCCAACCAGAAGGAACGATAGCTGCTGGAGGTTCATAGCGCGGCCCGACCGAGCAGCTTACTAAGAAGAGCAGCAAACTATAACCAACGAGTTGTCTTAGGAAGACCAATGCATACGCTCTCATGCGTTTTTTCTAACCGTAATATCAGCATCAAATTGCTGGCCAGCAACAATATGGGGATAATCCTCTCGGTTAAAATAATATAAAACCTCTTGCACACGAGAATTAAGTCGCTCCTGAGTGACGATATAACGTTGAAGCTGCATGAATGTTAGAGGAATTTTTAATTGAGTATGATCATTACTGGTAAGATATGCTTTCGATTTGGGATGAAAACGCTCGATATCCCGCTCATCTAAGGAAACGCGAACAATGATTTTCTTAGCGTCTCCTATAAACATAACCGGCTGAGTAGCACCAACGAATTCATTAAGATGGCTATTTATTTGCAAAACCACACCATCTTTAGGCGCTGTCACTTGAAATTGGCTCAAGGTTAATTCTGCATTCTTTACGTTTGCTTTTGCTAAGGCCACGTTTTGTTCCGCCTGATTTAATTGGATGAGATCCATGCCCACTTCGTAATTTTTTTCCTGCAAATCAGCACGGCTTATCGCTCGCTTATCTATACTACGTAACCGTGCTAATTGCGCTTGCACATGTTTTACCCGCCTTTCTTGGATACGCAGGGCATTTTTTGCTTCTTCAAGTCTTATTCTTTGAATCGTTAAATTATTTTCTACCAACGTACTATCCAGGGAAAACAACGGCTGTCCTTTTTTAACTTTATCGCCAACGGTAACATGTATTGCTTTTACAACACCCGATTGTAATGTAGATACACGCGTCACATCATTTAAGGAATCAATAATAGCTGGGGCTATAATATTCTCCGTAGGCCCATCCTCGCTAATTCCTTCTAATCTAGCTTTGGGAATTAAGGGCAATTGAAAAAGCGACCATACAAAAAAGAATCCTAATAGGGCATACGCTATCATTTTCTTGTTCATGCTACTTCTCTTTGGTGAGTTATTCGATAATCATTTAATCCTTTAAATTCGCATATCGTATCCGCATAATCGATTATGCGATGATCATGTGTAGAAATGATAAATGTAGAGCCCATGGTTTTTGCGTAATCTTTAATAATGGAAAAAACAAGATGCGCACTATCTTGATCCAGGTTGCTGGTAGGCTCATCGCATAAAATGAGTTTAGGCGCTCTAATGAGGGCTCTCCCCATAGCAATTCGCTGTTTTTGTCCCCCTGACAAGGTATCTAATTTAGAATAAATATGGATTTCTAATCCCAGACGAATCATCATTTCCTTCGCTTTTTTTAAAGCAAGCTCACGTGGAACGCCATCAATGAATAAGGGTAGGGCGAGATTTTCTAATGCTGATAAGGCGGGAAATAAATGAAGATGTTGGAAGAGAAAACTAATATGGGCCGCACGAAATGCTATTTTTTTTTGCGAAGGCATATTATACAAGTCCTCTTCACAAACTTTAATCATACCTTCATCAGGTAAAAGTATACCCCCTAAGATCATTAAGAGCGTTGTTTTACCGCAGCCTGAGGGACCCATCAACATCCCTATTTCCCCTGGGTTCAAGGTTAAAGAAAAGTTATCCAACACCGAGATCGCTGATGCGCCTAAAAGATAGGTTTTAGAAATACCCATGCACTGTATCGTTGGTACCACTTCCAATCCTTAGTTTAAATCGCGGCATAAATCCACGGTGTCCAGGCGCAATACCCTTCGAATGCCAAAGTAAGACGACAAGATAATATTAATCATCGTGCCTAAAGCACCCAATAAAACAATTTTCCAGGTTAAATGGAATGCAATTATCGTATCATAAAAAATTAGTCCAAAAATCAATGTCCCTAATAATCCCAGAATATAACCCGCCCCACCCGTTATTGCAGCTTGGGAAATAACCATTTTGGTCAGTAAAGAATTGGGTACCCCTAACATTTTTAGCATTCCGAATTGGTGCAAATGCGTTAAGATGAAATTACTAAAAATTTGCCACATCATGATAAGGCCAATGATAAATCCTAAAACGGCTACGGAGATAAAGTTAATAATGATCGGCGTGTGTTGGCTAAAAAAATGCATCGCTCGATTAGCGAATTCTTGTGGGGTTAGCGCATCGTAGGGTGTGATGGTTTGAATTTCTTTAGCTACCTCCCGAATATGACTTTTATCTTTAACTTTGACTAAAATAAAGGACGAATAGTCTTTAACATTTGGAATATGATTACTTGCTATATAAACTTTAGGCTCATAGGAATACGTCCTTAAGGGTTTGCTTATACCACTCACCACCCAAGTGATGTGATTCCCCTCCATTTTATCGCCTAGCTGAATCGTTTTTTTCGTCGCTGTTTCGTATTGTTTTAAGCTATAGCCATCAATAATTACAGCATTGGAATGATAAATCGCCGACCGCTCTCCCGCTAGCATGGTTTTTGGCAGCCCAATTAAGGTTGCAGGATCAACACCAATTAATTCCCAGCCCATCGTTTTTTCAGTCTTTAGGTGCTTTAATGGATACCACATACGATAGATTTGTGTAGCCCACAACACATTCGCAATACTGCGAATACGGTAAATATCCATGGCATTAAAGTGTGTCGGTTGATCAAAAGTGGATGATTTCTTATCCATCACCCATAAATCGACTTCTTGAATAGCTCGAATTTGAGCCACGAGCCTATCGGTTACTCCTTTATAAATACCAGGCTGCTGCATTAAAATAAACGCAGAAAAGGTGGCGCCAATGACCATGCCAATAAACTTTTTTCTACTGTTTATCAGCATTTTGAGGGCAACCAACAGCAAGTTGAGATGCTTTATTTGATTGCGTGAATACCCCTGGGTGTTTTCCATTGAGCTACCTAAAAATTCTTAGTCCATGAAATATACGCCGAAGGTGATGATTTCAAACCTGAACCTGCCAAGGATTGAATATAACCCACTTGTCCTGACAATTGCCCTAATTCATAAGGCAACTTAAAAGAACGATTATAAGATAACCATAACACATCTTGGCGACTAAAAGGATATCCCCATTCCAATGCAAAATCGTATTGATTCAATTGAATAAACCGCGCCAGAAAGGAATCACTGCTACCATTTTCCTCATTCAAGATAGCACCTACCGTATAACCGGTGGCTTCGGAGCCAATGGTGCTACCAATAAGCTTGCCGTAGTAAATATACGGATATCCCCCGCCATAGATATTATTGACAAACTCTCCCCAGAAATAATACGCATATTGATGGGTGTATTCAAACTCAGCATAAAGTCTAAGCAATTGCTCTTTTACGGAAAGCCAAGTGCTTATCCCGGCTAAGAAAGCAGTACGGGCAGGCACGGGTGGATTCAATGTAGGAAAAACAGCATGCCAACGATCATAAACCCACATATAAGAGTCTGAAGGGATTCTATCGTTAAAGGTGGTTTGTAAATAGACGTCTAATGGGACTTGGAAGGTCTTATACATATTCCAATCTGCCGCAAGCTCCCATATCTCATTGCCTGGTGTATTTCTTTGGCAGTACTCTGCCCCGTAGATGTTAGGGTCGCAGTTATCGTCAGCGGTTAACAAATTACTAATCATTTGCCAGTTGGGCGGCCTATTTTCTCCTGCGAAAACTGAGCTACGCGATAAACTAAATTGTAAACTTTCTAATGGCCGTACGGATAGGTTAAATAACCAAATCAAAGGATGAGGCTCTGGCACCTCAGGCCCTCCCATCGAAAGTGAGGTGGTTAAAGACCAAGGCCCTATCCAGCTTAACCACTTGCTTTCAAAAGCACGGGCTTGCATGCGCTGAATAGTGACTTTCGCTAAAGGAGGCGGATTAGCTGAGAAAATCATACTACTGGAATAACCAGGCCCCCACCAATTATTTAATTTATCAAAACCAATACCCCAGTTACCTAAAAAACCATAAATATACGAGTCATCAAAGTGAATATCTCTACTCACGTCATTATAGTTACCATAATTTGTGGCTAGCTTTCCTGCCCAATGCACGCCTTGCTTTTCAAATGAAATACCGCCTTGGAAATCACTGCGAGGTTGATAATCAAATGTACGAAAAGGATTGATATCATGCCCACCGCTTAGATAAACCGCCGGTTTAAGCGTATGCTCTATGGCACTTCGGTATTGGGCTAACAATCTAAAATAGGCTTGCTGTACGATAGGTGGAGCGTGCTTTAATTTCTTTTTTGAGTGAACACTTAATAGCGATGGGCCTATGTTATCCCATGCGATAGGCCAAGTGAGAATAGGCGCGCTAATAAAGCCATAATCAGCAAGTAATGTTACATCACTCTTAGTAGCCAAATTGGCAGACGATATCCAAGATTCACTAGGCGTTAACCAAGGACCACTAACGGCAGGAAAAGCATAAAAAAGACAGCTAAAAAAAATAAAACGAATAGATTTAAAACGCATTTCAACATCCCTGATAAAACTAATACCCCCTAACCCCTAAGCCTCCAATTAGCCTTATGTTTTAGTCGGGCATCTGGGGTCAAACCCTTAGGCAACGTCACTAAAGTTATCGCCGGGCTGCAAAAGCAATAAATGGGTCAAAATACACGCTTGATTTCGTTAAATAGAGCTTGCTATTCGCCTCAATCAAGCGCGTATTTTGCCTCAATTTCTTACTTTTTCGCTCCTGGCGAAACTTTAGGGACGTTGCCTAGGCAACGTCCCTTTTTAAACGGTAGCCTGGTTGCTTGCAACCAGGAAAGCATGCCATAACTTGCATCAATACTTAAAGTCCCTGGTTGCAAGCAACCAGGCTACATGGT
>JAGVKL010000039.1 GCA_020050595.1 Legionellales bacterium | reverse complement strand
CATTTACCGGGCATTTACCGGGCATTTACCGGGCATTTACCGGGCATTTACCGGGCATTTACCGGGCATTTACCGGGCATTTACCCGGGCATTTACCGGGCATTTACCGGGCATTTACCGGGCATTTACCGGGCATTTACCCGGGCATTTACCGGGTATTTACCCGGGCATTTACCGGGTATTTACCGGGTATTTACCGAACCACGACCGTTAGGGAGTGGAGAAGTTGATGTTAATGTTAATGAGCAGCGAAATTAACACTAACTTCTCCACTCCCTAACGGTCGTGGTTCGGATACAACGGTCGTGGCTCAGATGCAACGGTCGTAGCTCAGATGCAACGGTCGTGGCTCAGATGCAACGGTCGTAGCTCAGATGCAACGGTCGTAGCTCAGATGCAACGGTCGTAGCTCAGATGCGACGGTCGTGGCTCAGATGCAACAGTCGTGGCTCGGATGCAACAGTCGTGGCTCGGATGCAACAGTCGTGGCTCGGATGAAACGGTCTTGGCTCGGATAAATTGGTTGTGATTCACACCTATTCGTGTGCAAAATTTAGCTGCGTTTTTCACAATTAAGAAACAAGCCCACCTTCTTGATAAAACAGTGCCCTATTCGGTTGCTTTTTTTGCGTTATTCTTATTTTGTGTTAGTCTTGACATGGGTTAAAAAAATTGAATGCAATTTATGCTAAATGACACTATAACTTTTCAACTAGGGACACACTATTTGCCGAAAATTGCTTTGCGGCTGGAGTGTCTTTTTTTGACGGTAGCGCAGGCTTGTGAAGAGACCCACCCTGTTATCCATCACTATGCGTTAAAAAATGTTATCGAAATCATCAAACTTATTGAAAAACCCGAGCTTAAAAGTCGTTTTTTAAAAGAATTCATGCGTATCGAACATGCCTTAAATAAATCGCAGATGACTTTACCTGATAAGCTTTATGCCGATCTTTTTATGCAAATTCAACTTTTAAGCCAAGTAGCAGGCCGGTTTGGTGAAAGCATTCACCATAATGCATTTTTACAATCCATTCGCTTAGCCCAAGCTGCGCACCATACAGAGTTTGAAGTACATTCGCCCCAATTATTGCTTTGGCTTGAAAGTGATCCCGCCCAACGCCATCATGACTTACGCGAATGGCTAAAACAGTTTCAAACCTTATTCGATACGGTAGCGGTTTATTTATCACTGCTAAGAGACACAGCCGAGTTTGATACCATTGATATGTTTAATGGCTTTTATCAGCGCCCCCTTCCTTCTAAAACGCTTTGTCATTTGATTTTATTACGAATGGATAAAAATTGCGGCATTGTCCCTAAAATGCAATTAGGACACCATGGCTTAAGCGTGCGGCTTTGCGAAGCAAGCTCCATGGATGAAGTTCACCGAGTTAATACTGAAATTGACTTAGCGCTCTGTCACTTGTGAGAATAAATTTTCTTTAATTAAATTAATAATTTCAACGTTTGCGGGCGGGAATTGGAAATGATGGAGCTCATCTATGGCAGCCCAGCGCAGATCCGTCTGAGCTTCGTAGCATTGTGCTTTGCCCTGATAATCATAAATATGGTAAATCAGCAGCGAGATCGGTTGCTCCTTGTAAAGGTAATTTACCTCGCCTAAATAAGTATATCTAACCACATCTAAGCCTACTTCCTCTTTAATCTCTCGAGCTAAAGCAAGCGATGCTTCTTCATCTTTTTCTAATTTCCCGCCGGGAAATTCCCAAAAACCGCCATAAGCTTTATCCATGGAGCGTTGGGTTATTAAGATACGCTCTTCTGCATCCGTAATAACCGCTACTGCCACTTTTATGGCATTAGAACTCACGCAAGACTTCCATGGCAATTTTTATATTTTTTGCCAGAACCGCATGGGCATACATCATTTCTTCCTACTTTTTTTTCATTACGCCTAAAAGTAGTCGTGGTATTTTGCTGATCACTACCCTCTTGCTCATTCTCATGAATAAATTGCATTTTATGAACTTGCTCTGCACGGCGTTGCTCTTCTACCGCACTGATGTCTTCTTCTGTGCGAAGCTCAACCGACGTTAATAAGCGAATAATGTCGTATTTTAAATTATCGAGCATGGAAGAAAATAAGGTAAATGCCTCGCGTTTATATTCCTGCTTAGGATCTTTTTGCGCATACCCTCTTAAATGAATGCCTTGCCGCAAATGATCCATCGCTGCTAAATGCTCACGCCATTGATTATCTAGTGTTTGCAAGATAACAGACTTTTCAAATTGCGCTAAAATTTCTCGACCTACTTGCGCTTCTTTTTCTTGGTATTGTTTTTTACTCAGTTCAATAATCTTTTCTTTGATTTCTTCAGATTGAATACCATGATCTTTGTCAAGCCATTGTTTAAGCGGCACTTTCAACTTAAAGTCATCACTTAACACTTGAGTAAGCGCTGATAAATCCCACTGGTCTTCCATACTTTCAGGGGGAATATAAGAATCAACCAATCCGCCAATGACATCTTTCCGCATTCCCTCAATAGCATCTATCGGATCGACCATTTCCATAATCGCAGCACGCTGAGAGTAAATAACTTTTCGCTGTTCATTAGCAACATTATCATAATCAAGCAATTGCTTACGAACATCAAAATGATGGCCTTCTAATTTTCGCTGAGCATTCTCAATAGCCTTCGTAATAAGTTTATGCTCAATAGGCTCGCCAGGTTTCATGCCTAATCGCCGCATCATCATTGCTACCCGCTCGGAAGCAAAAATTCGCATTAGGCTATCTTCAAGTGATAAATAAAACCGACTACTCCCCGGATCACCCTGACGACCCGCACGGCCTCGCAGCTGGTTATCAATACGTCGAGATTCATGGCGCTCAGAACCAATAATGCGCAATCCACCCGCGGCAATAACCGTATTATGACGGTGCTGCCAATCATTTTTAACCTTCTTACGAAGAGCCTCAGTGGCATCTTCTGGGAGTAACGCAAGCTCAGCCGCTAAGCTACCGCCTAAAACAATGTCCGTACCCCGTCCTGCCATATTAGTTGCAATCGTTACCACACCTGGACGGCCCGCTTCGGCAATAATTTGGGCTTCTTTCTCGTGGAATTTAGCGTTAAGCACTTGGTGTTTAATTTTTTCTTTCTTTAATAAAGAGCTCAATAATTCGGATGCTTCAATAGACGCGGTTCCCACTAATACCGGCTGATTACGAGCAACGCAAGCACGCACATCGTCAATGATGGCCAGGTATTTATCTTGCTGTCCTAAATACACCAAATCCGCTTCATCCTTGCGACACATGGGCTTATTGGTAGGGATAACAACAACTTCAAGATTATAAATTTGTTGGAATTCATAAGCCTCGGTATCTGCTGTCCCGGTCATACCGGATAATTTATCGTAAAGACGGAAGTAATTTTGAAAGGTGATCGACGCTAGTGTCTGATTTTCATTATGAATTTGCACCCGTTCTTTTGCTTCAACTGCTTGATGTAACCCATCCGACCATCGGCGACCCGGCATAGTACGCCCCGTATGCTCATCAACGATCACTACTTGGTTATTTTGTACAATATAATCAATATCACGATGAAACATCGCATGCGCTTTTAATGCTGCATTGACGTGGTGCATTAAAATAATATTGCTTGCGTGGTAAAGACTTTCACCTTCTTTTAATAATTGCGCTTTGGTAAGTAACTCTTCGATATGCTGATGCCCGGCATCCGTTAAATGCGCTTGTTTTTGCTTTTCATCAATAGTGTAATCACCACCATCCCCTTCCTCTTCTTGTTTTTTCAATTGAGGGATCAATTGATTGACGCCGATATAAAGCTCTGAGCTATCCTCAGCAGCGCCTGAAATAATCAAGGGCGTGCGAGCTTCGTCGATTAAAATAGAATCTACTTCATCGACAATAGCAAAGTTTAGCTGCCGTTGAACTTTATCTTCTGTGCTAAACGCCATGTTATCGCGTAGATAATCAAAACCAAATTCGTTATTAGTGCCGTAAAGAATGTCCGCTTTATACGCCTCTTGTTTTTCTTTATGAGGCATATCAGGGAAAATAACACCCACTGTTAAGCCTAAAAATTCAAAAATCGGTTTCATCCATTGGCTATCACGCTTTGCTAAATAATCATTAACCGTGACCACATGAACACCGAATCCATTAATGGCATTAAGATAAGCAGGCAGCGTAGCAACTAGTGTTTTACCCTCTCCAGTTCGCATTTCAGCAATATTACCTTCATGCAATACCATGCCACCGATTAATTGGACATCAAAATGACGCAGCCCCAACGTACGCAAAGATGCTTCACGCACTACGGCAAATGCTTCGGCCAAAAGCTCATCCAAGGACTCTCCTGCCGCAAAACGTGTTCTAAATTCTTGGGTTTTTGCCGCCAATTGAGCATCGGTCAATGCTTTGATCTCGGGCTCAAAGGCATTGATAGTTGCAACCGTTTTTTCCATGCGCCGCAAAGTACGCTCGTTACGACTACCAAACATTTTCTTTATTAACGTATTTAGCATAGCCCTAATAATCCTCTATTTATCTCAGCATACCTTAAGCGCAGCCCGCTGTACGGTACAATTTTTAAAAGTGTCGTTGCGAGAAGCGCCGTGACGATTATTTCAAAAAATCATATCTTACAGATAGCGCAGGCATTAAAATCGCTTAATGTACTAGAATTTACGTAGAAATACCATCATTCCAGATAAGCTAATTGCTTGAATGCACTCGCATCCTTAGTTTGTTGAATCGTCATGAGCCGTGCCTTCCATTGACGAGCATAGGGTAAACCATGAGTGATGTTAAAAATAGGTTTTAGCAGTAAACTTATTGGCACATTCAATGCTAATTGCGCTTGAGCATACTCTACATAGTTTTTTATAACCTCGGCTCGCTTGACTAATGGAGTTTCGGGGTACAACTCATGATGAATGACTGCAATAGCATAAGGATTCTGATAAGCAAGCCGTCCTAGCATGACACCATCAACCTGTTTTAAATGTTCTTTGATATCGGGAAGCTCATTAATATTGCCATTGATAACTACCGGGATAGTTAATGTTTTTTTTATGTTATAGACGTAATCATAATGCAAGGGTGGGATGGTGCGGTTTTGTTTTGGATTTAAGCCATGTAGCCATGCTTTACGCGCATGAACAATTAGCTTATCACTACCCGCTTGGACCAAATTCTGCACAAAATTTGCAAAAAAATCGTAACTATCTTGCTCGTCAATCCCAATTCTAGTTTTGGTGGTCACCGGAATAGAAATCGCCTCTTTCATTGCAGCAACGCAATCAGCGACGCGCAAAGGCTCTGCCATAAGGCAAGCGCCAAATCTACCCGATTGAACACGATCGCTTGGGCAGCCCAAATTCAAATTAACTTCAGAAAATCCTTGCTGCTCCGCTTTTTTAGCGCATTCAACTAAAGCTTTTTTATCTGCCCCACCTAACTGAATGGCTAAAGGGCTTTCCATTGCATGAAAATCTAATGCTCGCTTAGGGTTATTAAAAATAGCGCCAGGCGTTTGCATATCCGTATACAAAAGCGCTTTCGGTGCTAGCATGCGCATAAAAACACGAAAATGCGTATAAGTCCAATCAATCATCGGAGCTATTGCTAGAGGAGAAATTAATGAGTGCACCGCAGCCTTCTAAAAATTAAACAGGCTATTATAGCATACCATTAGCCCTAATATCATACAGAAAAGACTTGACCTCAATAATCTGTTATAATACCCTCCCCTGTTATTTGTATAGCCAATATGAATTTACCACCTCTGCCTCCCAACGCCATTGAACTTGTAAAAACCTATCTTTTGCAATTGCAAAACCACATTTGTTCCGAACTAGAAAAGATAGATGAACAAGGATCTTTTATTGAAGATATCTGGACTCGCAAAGAAGGCGGCGGCGGTCGAACACGCGTTATGAAGAAAGGCCTCGTATTTGAAAAAGCTGGGGTTAACTTTTCGCATGTCTCAGGGCAAAAGTTACCTGCATCAGCCACGGCTATACGACCCGAACTTGCTGATTGTCAATTCAGCGCGTTAGGGGTTTCTTTAGTTATTCATCCTGATAATCCTTACGTTCCGACTACGCATGCAAACATCCGTTTTTTTCTTGCCGAAAAAGAAAATGCAGCCCCAGTATGGTGGTTTGGCGGTGGATTTGATTTAACCCCTTATTATGGTTTCGACGAAGATTGCCAGTTTTGGCACGAGACCGCCTACAATGCTTGCAAACCTTTTGGTGAGTCACTTTATCCACGGCTAAAAACATGGTGTGACGAGTATTTTTATTTGAAGCATCGACAAGAGGCGCGTGGAATTGGCGGGCTTTTCTTTGATGATTTTAATGAACAAAGTTTTGAGCATAGCTTTGGTTTAGCTAAAAGCATTGGTGATCATTTCATTAAAGCCTATGGTCCTATTGTGATGCGACGAAAGGCATTGCCGTTTGGCGAACGACAAAAAGCATTTCAACTATACAGGCGCGGACGGTATGTTGAGTTTAATCTCATTTATGACCGCGGTACGCTATTTGGCCTCCAATCAGGCGGTCGCACGGAATCTATTCTGATGTCGCTTCCGCCAGAAGCGCATTGGGAATATAATTTTAGTCCAAAAGACAATAGTGAAGAAGCGAAGCTTTATACACACTATTTGCCTGCTAAAGATTGGGTAACTATTCACACTGATAGTAAGTGACCTTTTGCGATTGCTTACGGTAAGGGTGCTCCCCACTGAGGCTTAATCCTCAATACCTTGATTTCTCTTTAAAAAACGCCTTGTTAAAATAACCGCTAAAGCGTTTAAAATAGCTAAAATAAGGAAAACGCCTGTGATACTCACTCGTAAATAAACTAAAAATACTAATAACCCCGTGCCTAGCACCATAAATAATGAATTAATAATATTATTAGCCGCAATGGTGCGTGCACGCATAGAAGGTGGACTTACCAGTTGTAAATAAGCATATAAAGGCACTACAAATGCTCCGCCGCTACCAGCCAGCAAAAATAAATCGATAGCAATCCGCCAGTGATTAAATTGATTGAAAAATTGGTAAATGGATTGTAAATTTTCCTCCCCTACGTTAGGAGAAATCCAGTACAAATCGGCTGCAAATAATGATAATAGCAACATTGCATGCGGCACATAATTTAAAGTAATTTTCCCCCTTAAAAGACGATTAATAATTAACGAGCCTGTAGCAATTCCTATAGAAAATAACCCTAAAAATAAAGCAAATACGGTAGACTCTGCGTGCAACACATAATTTGTATAATCAGGAAGCTTGGTTAACATTACAATACCAATTAACCAAAACCATGAAATGGTTAAAATAACAGCAGCGCTTTTTTGCTCTAAAACGACCTTTCTAATCATTTGATACGTTGAACTAGCTATATTCCAATCCACTTGTAAATTAGCATCTCCTTTGGCTGGTAAAATAAATAAACTAGCAAAAAATCCGGCTAACGCTGCTCCACTTATCATAAAAATAGCTTGGGTAGCATTAGTTTTTATCCCCCCCACACTCAATGCGCCTAAAATAGTGCCTAAGAGAATGGCTAAGAACGTACTCGCTTCAATTAACGCTGTTCCTCCTAACAATTTTTGTTTAGATAGATGATCGGGCAAAATAGCGTATTTAAGTGGGCCAAAAAAAGTAGAATGAATTCCCATGCCTGTTAAAACCACCATCATCAGCGCTATATTGCCAAAATAAAACCCCATACTGCCTATGCAAACCAATACGATTTCAAAGAGCTTAATAAAACGAATCAATAAAGCCTTATCGAATTTATCAGCCAATTGACCCGCTGTTGCTGAAAAAATAAAAAAAGGAAGGGTAAACAACGCGCTAGCTATCGCTTGATAACGCTCCGATTGAGCCTGTGAAATACTCAAATGGTAACTTACCAATGTAAGCATAGCTAATTTGAATGCATTATCGTTAAAAGCACCAAAAAATTGTGTTAAAAAAAGCGGGAGGAATGTCCTTTTTTTAAGAAGACTGATTGTATTTACATCCATGGCATTTCCCTAGGGGTCAAGTCCGTTTATTAAGCTGTAGCCTGGTTGCTTAATAAAAACCTGCCCCCCTACTCTATTCGTTTACTTAATGAAGCAATTATTTTTTCCAAGCTATGCACATACGGCGGCTTATCTTCTATAACAGCTCTTGTTCTTTGTTCACAATAATCTTTGACTTCTTTATCAGGTAAAATATAAAAAGTTTTCTTTTTAATTTCCTTCATAATATAAGATGCCACATCTTCCACCGGGCGACTACGCTCCATTAAACTACTGACCAACGTATGCAATGGATTGTCTTTAGTAGGAGCAGAGTTTGCAACCAACGATGTATTAGCAAAGGAAGGACACACAACGGACACATCGAGTGTTTTTTCTAATCGTCGCAAGTCAAAATAAATAGATTCGGATAAAGCGACAATGGCATGTTTTGACATGGCGTAAGCTGCCATTTGTGAACCGCTACATAACCCATAGAAACTAGCCATATTGACAACATGGCCTGGGCTGATTTGCTTTAACATTAAAGGTAAAAAAATTTGTACGCCGTGAATGACGCCATGTAAATTGACATCCAATACCCGCCGGACATCCTGGTTATTAAGCTCCCATAAAGGAGCAAGATGCCCGCTAATACCGGCATTGTTGATGAGTAAATCTACCTTATGAAAATGATTATAAGTTTCTTTTGCTAAGCGCTCGACACTATCCCACTGCGTTACGTCGCATGTAACACCTATGATTTTAGTAGAGGCTAATGCTTTAAGCTTCTGGACTTCTTCATTTAAATTAGCCTCAGCAATGTCAGCCATTACCACGTGCATACCTTCCGACACAGATGCCCTCGCTAACGCAAGGCCTATGCCGCTTGCCGCACCCGTGATAACAGCTACTTTATTTTCTGCATTCATAAATCATAGGCAACTATTCACCACCTTCACCGAAAAACTATCTCGACAAATATTATTTTGTTACGGGGCTTGATCGATAAGAATGACCTCTTGCGCTTTAAACCCTTTTGGTCCTTTATCCAAAACAAAACTTACTGCATCATTTTCATGCAATGTTTTGAAACCTACGCCTTGGATATCTTTATAGTGCACAAAAATATCATCACCACTTTGGTTAATGATAAACCCAAATCCCTTTTTTTCGTTAAACCATTTAACATGCCCTGTTTCTCTTTGTGACATTTAGCGATCCTCTTATTTAACCAGTCCCTATCTTTCTATTGACCAAGCATTCTAAAAACAAAGCGCTTTTAATTTAATTGCGCTACAATGCATCAGTCAACGGTATTAGCATATCAGTTTTTTATTGATTGTTAAGGATTTTTTTATGAATTTCACAAAAGAAGCATTTATTCGTTTAGCGTTAAAATGCGAGGTATTAAAATTTGGTAAATTTACCTTGAAATCCGGCCGGCTTAGTCCTTATTTTTTCAATGCTGGCTTGTTTTATCAAGGGAAGGCCTTACACTTGCTTGGGCAATTTTATGCAAACGCGTTGGTGCAAGCAAAGACAGACTTCAAGCACTTGTTCGGCCCGGCTTATAAAGGTTTACCTCTTGCTACAGCAACCGCCATTGCATTAGCCGAAAAAAATATTGATGTGACAGTCACCTTTAACCGCAAAGAAGCAAAAGATCATGGGGAAGGTGGGCAATTAATCGGCGCACCTCTTACGGGCAATACGGTTATTATTGATGATGTTATTACCGCAGGTACTGCTTTTCGCGAAGCCCAACAGTTCATTCAAACTCATGGCGGGAAAGTTAAAGCAGTTGTTATTGCCTTAGATCGATGCGAACGAGGACAGCATGATCACACTACCTTAGAGGATATTCGTTCCCAAGGGATTGAGGTTCTTTCTATTATTACCTTATTTGATTTAATTGATTATTTAAACAACGAAGGCGAACAAGAGCAGGTTGAGCATTTAAAGGATTATCAACGGCAGTATGGGGTTTAATGCCAGTAAGCTTCTTACCGGACAAAAAACCACCGAACCAATACCTGCCTATAAGCGCGTCGCGCTAACAGAAATGTGACTAATTGCTAAGCAACGTATATGGATGAGTCCATATACGTTGCCTAAGTTAATATCCAGCAATATCAATCGTCTTCATTTTAAAATGAATTTCTCTACCTTGACGCAAAATAGTCACTGTAACTGGAGCGCCTATCTTAATTTCTGTTAATAAATTATATAGCTCATCGTAATTTTCAACGGGGTGTCCATTTAATCCTATAATCACATCACCCACAATAATACGTCCCCAAGCATCGCGATGGGTACCTTTTAATCCGGCAGCGGCAGCGGGCGTATGCGGTAGTACTTCCGCTACTAAAACACCCTTTTTAATTCCCAATCGTTCAGCAATACCAGGCTCCACACGTTGAATCCCAATACCTGCCAAAACCACCCTACCATTTTTGATAATTTGCTGAACAATACGAGCAATATCATCACCAGGAACTGCAAAGCCAATACCCGCTGAAGAGCCTGATTGTGAGAAGATAGCTGTATTTAATCCGATTAAACGACCGGCACTGTCTAAAAGAGGCCCGCCGGAGTTTCCTGGATTAATCGAGGCATCCGTCTGAATCATATCCCGGATTTTAATGCCCCCAATACCAGGCACCTGCCGGCCAAGAGCAGAAATAACACCCACCGTTAAGGTATGATCTAAACCAAATGGATTTCCAATAGCAATAGCCTTCTGCCCCACTAATAATTCGCGAGTGGGTGCCATCTCAAAGGGTTGATACGATTTTAATAAATTTAAGGCCTTAGGCGAAGTTAAGGCTAACACCGCGATATCTTTACGGGGCTCAGCACCAATAACCTTTGCAGGTACCGTTACTTGGCCAACGCTCACGGCCAACTGATCCGCCCCATGGATCACATGATAATTAGTGACAACATGCCCCTTATCGTCCCAAATAATACCGGATCCTGCGCCAGCAGGGATCTGGAAACGCTCATAGGAGCGATTAACCACCGTTGCCATTCGATGCACATAAACTACTTTAGGAGCTGCCTTTTGAAATATTTCGATTGTATTTCTTTCATTAGGTAATAACGCATCGAGGTTCGCTGCGTAAGAAGGTAAGGCTAAGCAGGGTAGCAAAGCAAAAATAACTAGAAATTTTTTAAGCATCTTAAACATTCACATTAAATAAAAGCCGACATTATGCACCAATAATTATCAAGTTGGCAATAAATTGCAGACAAGATCCCCGACAACAAAAAACCAGGGACTTATCCGCAATAAGGCTTAGTGGAGGTGAACCAGTTGTGAATGGACTTCGACATGGAAATAGCGATTAAATGTTTGGAAACTATCTACCGCAGGCCATTGGGCTGCTTTACCACACATGCGCGTCATTTCAGCATTGTATAGTGGCTGATAGCAATGTTTAACAAAAGGTTTAACTTCAGATAAACGCTTAAATTTTTTAACTACGACTGTAGCGTTTTCTACCATATGCGACAAATTGACGTATTCAAGTACATTAGTTAGCTCTTCACTATCCCCATTTGATGATGAAGAAGATGAAGATGAATTGACCCATTTCAATAACACTGAGCGGGGTTTAATACAAAGTACTTGCTGTCCATCAGTTATAGCAGGTTCCATTAATACGATTTGTGAATGCAATTCAAATTTAAAACTGCAAAGAAAGTCAAGAAAGCTGCCTTGGATTTCATCGCAAGCATGCTCCCCTACACAACGACTAATCTCATGTTTAAACATTAATGGAAAATGACGCTCAATTTCGTCTAAAGTTGCCTCTTCACTCGCTTGTTTAGGTATAGCATAAGCGGTGGTATCGTTTTGAAGTGATTCTAAGTCGGGTAACTGAACATCTGGCAGCTGAGCTGCTAAAAACGATAAAAATGTTGCTGTGGGTTTTAAAAAAATTACTTCCCATTGATTCTGTTTCATGATCTTCTCCTTTCAATTCTTTCTAAACTCGTCCTGAGTAAAGCTTGAAAAGCTAAATCTAAAACATAAATCTAAATCGTGTTGGTCTTCTCTTTTTTTTAGGGAAGATTACCAGGTTAACACTTAACCTGGATGAATTGCAATACATCTTTGTAAATTTTTATTATTCAGCGAAATTGATTTATGATAACTTTATCTATATCCTCATCATTCTGGTTTTTTATACGACATTTATGAACGCTATTAAGAAAATTCTTTTTACGCTAGTATTCCTTATTGCATTAGGCGGCGTAGGACTTTGGCTTTTGACTAAAACCCTAAGCCCTACCGTGGTCAAAAATCTAATTAATAGACAATTAACATCCCTAACTGCACAACCTAGCCACATAGAGGGCGATATAAATTGGCAACTCTTTCCTCGCCCTGGGATTAAAATTACCCAAATTCATGTGGGTGACGATCATGCCCAAAGCAATTCCTTATACATTGAAAATTTATTGATTAATTTGCAATTATCTCCCTTACTCAAAGGTCATCTCGTCTTTGGTGAGCTAAAAGTGGATGGATTAAAAGCCAACCTCAATCCTTTAACCACTAATTCGGATAAAAATACTATAGCCGCCGCTGCCGCTATAGAAAAAAAACCCGCAACAGCGGCGGTAGAATTCGCCATCAACCATTTTCTATTAACCCATGGTCAGGTCACTATCAATCAACCAGGCAGTAAAATTTCTCTATCAGCCTTAAAAATTGAGGCAGAGCAATTAAATTTAAAAAATAATGACTTTCCTTTGCAGTTTAAAGCCAAAATCAACGCAACCATGCCAGAAGCAAAGCTAAGAAGCTCATTAAATTACAAAGGTAAGATTCGGTTAACTCCTTCTATTTTTCGGGAGCCACAGCAGGTTTTACAAAACTTAAGCCTCAATGGCCAGTTGCTTATTCAGAATTTACAATACAACCAAGTTAAAATAGGGAAGATTAATAGCCGCATCCAATCTAAAGCGGGGACAATTAACTTCAAGCCTTTTAATTTATCTCTTTATTCGGGAGAATCTACAGGTGATTTGAGTTACCAAATTAATACGAATAAGCTCACTATTAATCAGACTGCCACTAAACTCAATGCCGAGCAACTCTCCCAAGATCTCTTTGCGAAAAATGTCCTCCAAGGAAATTTAGATTTTTCATTACACGCCGCCACTCTCCTACAAAATCATTGGCAAGCTAGTTTAAGTGGGCATGGCGATCTTTCTATTCACGACGGTACGTTATATCTTGTTGATTTAAATAAATTTATGGATGGTACCTTGAGTAAGCTTTATTCTCTTATTAATCAAGGCCCTTATGATGTTAAAGTGGATTTGGCGCAACGTTTATTAAACTCGCCAGTACCTGAGTCGGGCAGTACTAAATTTCAATTACTAAATGTTCAATATCATTTACAAGATGCCAAATTCATTCAAGATTCTTTAGTGCTTCAAACAGACAGGCTACTCATTAAAGGGCATGGTGAGGTAAATTTGGTAGACTCATCACAGCAATTTAATTTATCTGTCCAAGTCAACACCAATGATAGTACTATCAATAAAGTCCAACAAATCGTTGGGGGCACTTTCCCGCTGCAAATCCTTGGTAAAATTACCAGCCCTAAAATATTACCCGATATGAATGTATTAAGTCCTATCCTTTCCAATTTTATAATTAAGAGAGCAGTGGTTGATCCAGCCAAAAAAATGCAAAAACAAGTTCAAAAGCGGCTTGAAGATTTATTGCATGACGCCGATTTGCTTCCGCGCAAAGATAATCAGGAAGCAAGTCCAGAGGATAGTTAAACTAAGGATAAAAATGACTGTGCAAGCAACTTTTGGCCGTGAGGAATCGGCGTTTTTTATTAAAAAATATAGCCCGGCCACATGCGCCTGGATATTTTAAAGTTATGACATGCTTTCCTAGTTCTAAACAACCAAGCTACCACTTAGAAAGTGTCGATCCATCCGCATTTAGCCTTCCGTTGCTTGCATGGTTTGATAGTTATGGGCGAAAAGATTTGCCCTGGCAGCATCCACGTAATGCTTATCGTGTGTGGATTTCTGAAATTATGCTGCAGCAAACGCAGGTCAAAACCGTCATTCCTTATTTCAATCGCTTTTTAATCCGCTTTCCTGATATTCAATCACTAGCCTTAGCTTCTTTAGATGAAGTTTTAGCGCATTGGTCAGGGCTTGGCTATTATAGCCGCGCTCGTCATTTACATAAAACCGCGGCCATTATTTACAAGGATTTTAAAGAAGACTTTCCCCGTGATGTCAACGAATTAGCAAAATTACCTGGCATTGGACCTTCTACAGCGGCCGCTATTACCTCGCTGGCCTTTGGACAATCTACCGCCATTTTAGACGGCAATGTTAAGCGTGTTTTGTGTCGTTATTTTTTAATAGCAGGCTTTCCGGGTCAATCTGCTATACATAAAAAATTGTGGGCATTAGCGCAAGCTTGTATGCCTAAAGAACGCTCTGCGGACTATACACAAGCTATTATGGATTTAGGAGCCACATGTTGTACCCTTAAAAATCCAACATGTGGAATCTGTCCTTTACAATCAACCTGCCTTGCAAAAAAACATAATAAAACTGCTGATTATCCTTATAAAAAACCTAAAAAAATAATACCGATTAGACAACAGCAATTTTTATTACTCTATACGGCTGAAAACACTATCTATCTTGAAAAGCGCCCGCCAACTGGAATATGGGGCGGCTTGTGGTGCTTACCATCGATTGAAGACGATGCTTGCCCAATAGCGTATTTAGATAAAAATAACCTTTTATCCGAAGGTGAGCCTAAAGAGCTATTAAAAATTCACCATTCTTTCAGCCACTTTCATTTACATATCAAAGCCGTCGCTATCCAAGTTAAGCCTTCGCTTTATCAAAACCTAAAAGCTATGGAACTCGTTTCAAGGACTCATACTCCAATAATTTCTGAATCCGCGGGAGCCTGGTTTTTACCAAAAGATACCGCCTCATTAGGTATGTCTAAGCCTATGAAAGATATCCTCGCTCATTTTTTAAGCATTAATAATGCATAATCCTAGAAAAAGCAGTGCAGTAGGCTGTCGTAATAGAGGGCTACTGCTTTTTTGCAAGTAATCAAGGTGTTAAACACACTTATAGACATCCCCCTAAAGATAGAGGATTATATAAAACGGGCTTTAGATAAGAGAAAAGATGATGGCAGTTTTAACAATTATAATAAGTTTTATCGCTTTACTTTGGGCCGCTAACCATTTGGTCACCGGAGCTGCCGGCATTGCAAACAATTATAAAGTCGCTCCCCTGATTATTGGCTTAACCCTAGTTGCCTTAGGCACATCCGTGCCGCAGATTATGGTAGCTATCACCGCAGCGCTTGATGGCCGGAGTGAATTAGCCATTGGCAATGCTATCGGCGCTAACATTGCTAATATTGGCTTAGTCTTAGGTGTCACCATTCTCCTACGCCCCTTAAATTTAAAATCCTCTCTTCTAAGGCGAGAATTCCCTTTGCTTTTCCTAGTGATGTTATTTAGCTATTCTCTAATGTTGGATGGTTATTTAGGTATTGTTGATGGCTGCTTATTTTTAGGCGGTTGCATTGCCCTAATCAGTTATTTTATATTTCTGGGGCGTCATGCACGAAATGATGCTATGTCTAGGGAATTTAAGCAAACCATCACGATTAAGCGCCCTTTAATAGCCAATATTTTAAGTATTATTATAGGCATTGTCATTTTACCTCTAAGTGCCCATTTCCTCGTAGGTAGTGCGGTCCAAATTGCCCATCAATTAGGCATAAGTGAGCTGGTGATGGGATTAACGATTATTGCCATTGGCACTTGCTTACCTAATATTACTACCTCCATCGTAGCTGCTTATAAGGGCCACGACGATATCGCCGTGGGAAATATCCTTGGGTCTAATATGTTTAATTTATTGGTAGTGATGGCCTTCCCAGGTATCCTTAACCCATCGGACATTAGTCATACTATTCTATGGCGGGATGTGCCGGTGATGTTTGTAATTACATTAGTACTGCTATGGATTAACCTTCATTACAAAAAGCGCATCGAGCGCTGGCATGGCGGATTATTATTGCTGATCTACTGTTGTTATATGGTTTCTCTTGTTTTTAATGCTGCGGCTTAAGATATTACGTTGCCTAAGGGTGTTGCAAAATTTTTAAAGCTTCAACGGCATCATGCTGACCAGCATTAGCTGCTTTACTAATCCAATACCACGCTTGCTTTCTATCTTCTACTACACCTTGACCATAATAATACATATAACCCACCGCATATTGCGCATCAGGTTGCCCTTTTTCAGCCTCAGGTTTTAATAAAACGAAGGCTTGGCGGTAATTTTGAACCTGAAAACTTTTAATACCTTCATTCAAATTAAGACCTGTCGTAACACAGCCACTAAGGGTTAATGAAGAAATTAATAGAAGAAATCGAATATTCATAATACTTCTCAATCTGAGGTTGGTAACGGTTTAGGTGGTCCCTCAAAATTTAAATCATTTTTAGGCAAACTTAAACTCTCTAAAACGCCATTTCGTTTAATCAAAACACCGTCAGGCGTAATGCGTTTGATTATAGCACCTCCTGGTAAAGAATCTCCTACACTAAATGTTTGTTCACGCCCGCCCGCAGTACGAATAATCACGTGAGAGGCTCCTTCTTTATTTGAAAACATAATACCCACTACCGTTAAATCCAGGACTGACTGTTTAACATCAGCCTCACCTAGATTTTGAGGCACGTAATCTCCAAAAAGCGGCGTGGTTAGCGCGGCTTTAAGCGATACTTGTATGGTTTGGGTAGGAAAGGCAGGAGCTTGATTTACCGGGCTTTCCAATGAAAAAAAACGAATAAATCCTACCGCTATTTGCCATAATGATAAAAATACCAAAAAGAAAAAAATCGATTTTGGAATAATCGGTTTTGATAATATTAGTTTAGCGTCAGTTAGCAATCTTATATCCTTCATAATGACTCAAATATAATGGATTATCATCGATAAAACTAGGCAACGTCCTATCTTGCTTAACTAAACAGCCCTCGATAGAATGAAATTTCATTTCCAAAGGATATTTATTTATGGACGCTAAGGACAAGAAGCATTTCGATACGCGGGCTATTCATGCAGGCCAGGCCGCTGATCCCACTACAGGTGCTGTTATGACGCCTATTTATGCCACCTCTACTTATCGTCAAAGTGCACCTGGAGTCCACCAAGGTTTTGAATATTCACGCACCCAAAATCCCACGCGTTTTGCTTATGAAAATTGCATTGCCAGTCTTGAATCAGGTCAGCGCGGTTTTGCATTTGCTTCAGGGATGGCTGCAATCAATACCGTTATTGATCTACTTGACGCAGGCGATCATGTGATAGCGATGGATGATCTTTACGGTGGTACTTTTCGTTTATTTGATAAAGTAAAAACACGCACCTCCAATTTATCGTTCTCTTTTGTTGATATGGGCAATATAGAAAATATCAAAGCCGCCCTTCAGCCCGATACTAAAATGTTATGGGTAGAAACGCCATCTAACCCTATGCTGAAATTGGCCAATTTGAGCGAGATTGCCCAATTTGCTAAAAAAGAAGGATTGATAACTGTGGCTGACAATACCTTTGCTACGCCCTGGATCCAACGACCGCTTGAGCTAGGATTTGATATTGTTGTGCACTCTGCTACTAAATATTTAAATGGTCATTCTGATGTGGTCAACGGCGTAGTCATTGTCGGTGACAACCATGCTCTGGAAGAAAAACTCGCTTTTTTACAAAATTCTTGCGGGGCGATATCAGCCCCTTTTGATAGCTTTTTAGTACTACGAAGCCTAAAAACGCTTCCTCTTCGCATGGAAAGACATTGTGAAAATGCGATGGAATTAGCGCGTTGGCTTGAAAAACATAAAGCGATTCGTAAGGTCATTTACCCAGGTTTAGCAAAGCATCCACAACATAAATTGGCTAAAGAACAAATGCAAGCCTTTGGTGGGATGATCTCCATCGTACTTAAGGGTGGGCTGGATGATGCTAAGCGCTTCCTTTCACGTTGTGAATTATTTACCCTCGCGGAGAGTTTAGGTGGTGTAGAAAGTTTAATCGAACACCCAGCCATCATGACGCATGCCTCCATTCCCGCTGAAACACGTAAAGCATTAGGCATAGATGATGGTTTTATTCGCCTATCGGTTGGGATTGAACATATTGAAGATTTAAAAGCGGATCTTCACTCTGCATTACAATAAAAGTCCATGGAAATAGTATGCTTGATCAATTAACCGCAAGCCTTGAATTAATCATTCGGCAAACACAATACAACGCCAAAGCGTTAGCCGTTATTCTCATTATCCTTTGGTCGGTATTTTTTATTAGCAATTTAACCGGCAAGCGTCTTTTGATATTAGGTATTATGCCTAGACGTATTTATGGTCTTTTAGGCATTTTTTTTGCACCGTTTCTTCATGCTAATTTCAACCATATCTTTTTTAATTCTATTCCGCTTGTAGTATTAAGCAATTTTCTTTTAATTACGGGGTTACCCTATTTTCTAAAGGCGACCTTTTTTATTATTATTCTGAGTGGTTTTCTCATCTGGTGCTTTGCCAAGCCAGGCCTTCACATCGGGGCAAGTGCTGTAATTACCGGTTATTGGGGATTATTAGTCAGCGATATTTATCGCCAAGGAACGATTACCGCGATTATTTTAGGTCTTGTCAGCCTCTATTATTTTGCTGGTATTTTTATAGGTATCTTCCCCAGTAAAAAAGGCGTTTCTTGGGAAGGGCATTTATTTGGTCTTTTAGCGGGTATTGCAACCAGTTATCTATTGTATAAATAATAGGCAACATCCATGTAATAGCTTAACTTGCACATAATTCAATCATTATGCTATAATAGTGACAATTCTTATTATATTGTTCTGGAGTTATCCGTCATGCCATACAGTCTAAGCTTAATGCCCACCGAATCATCTCCCGTTTTAGAACCAGAAAAAATTTATATTGGAAATAGTCCTGATCCTAGCCTGATAGCTTATAAATTGATTAAAGCGGATGGTACTCCGGTTGAAGGTACAATTAGCAAAGAGCAGTTGGGCATTATGGGAGCAACTCTAACTATTGAACAACTAACTCCCTACTTGCAACAAATCATAGAAGCCATTGCCAGCGATGGGCATATCAGCATTGACTATCCCATGCCCGATATTGTCAACGTCATGGCGAATGGCGATGCCATTCAAGTAGGGGTTCGTGTTTCACAGTTCGAAGATCCAGCAGATGCTAGTTATGTCTACCTCTACCCCGAAATATGCATTAAAAATGATCACCCAACTAAACGCCGCCATATTATGATTGTCGCTGATACCAGTAGCAGCATGAGCGAGGCATCTTTTAGCGCCGGTAGTGGGATAGTAGGCCTAAAGCGTATGCTACCTGCTCTATTTGATAAGCTTCATCCTGAGAATGATGAAATATCCTTGGTGACCTTTTCGAGCGTTATTACGCCTATCTGTCATGGCACAAGACACGAGCTTGGCGACTCTTTAACAAGCAGTGTAACTAGCATGACTACAAGCTATGGCACAGCGCTCCATGATGCCGTTCTTTATGTAGGAGACAAGGAAAAAAACCCGGAGCTAGTGCCAGGGCATACAACGGTTCTCTTGATAACGGATGGAGGGGAGGGGAGTAGCAAGTATAAAGGCACAACAGGACAGGTTATAGCGGAGTATTTTAAACGTTTCGATGGCTCTCCTCCTCGACTTATTCCTATTGGGTTAGGTGGATACTATAGCAAAGATTTTGCCAAAAAATGCGCGATCGCGACGAATTATGGGATGATCGATGCCACCAATCAAAGCCAATTAGCCTGCCATATTGACACTATGGTAGGAGCCCTTGCTTACGGGGTTCATATTAGCCTTGCCGTTGGCAGCTCAGAACCTACTCACCTTGGGATTGTCAACTACAATACCATCAATAAGCAACAACCGTTACGCGTCAAAAAAAGTGAGCTCGAAGCAGCAGGCGGCCTAACAATCAGTATAGGAAAGCATCCAGAAAAAATTTCTACAGACCATTTTGTTACCCTCCCCACAACGATACAACCTATGGCGCTTATACCGCGATATTTAGAGCGCAGGGTTCGAGAAATTTATGATATAGATCCGGCAAAAATGGATTTTAATCAGAAATTAGATGAAATCGAGGCCTTAACAACACCTTATCTAACTACGCTTGATGAAGGTCTAAAAGAAAAATTACGTGCAGTACTTGTCATTCTTGATCAGAAACGCTTAAGTAGTGAAGTGCATAAAATTGCGGCACTACCAAGACCAAGTAGCGAAGAAACACTCGAAGCGACGCTAGCGCGCCTAAGAGCTGAACGTAAATTAGTTGCACGATATCCAGAGAATGATTCTTTTTTAACTGAATTGTGCACTGACACAGCAGGAATGTCTATTACCGCTACCCTTACTCGTAGTATTAGATCTACTGGAGGGATAACCGTCGGTGATCCAACAGAATCTGGCATAAGAAGCAATAGCTTTACAGGGTTTGGTTCTCTCACTACCTCCACCTTGGGAGGCATATCCCTTTCTCTGGTTGGCGGTGGTTATGGTGTAGCGCGCTCAGCAAAACAACCTCGAGTAGATAGACACCTTGACTTTGCGAAATTAGATAAAGACATTATTGTTCTTTCAGAGTTTAGCAATAGGGAAACCATTAGCATCGATCTGGGCGCACCTTATTTGGCCGAGGCAATTGCGGCAATAACAAGCGGCGATGACTCTATCCCTATATTAAATCGTGTTATGACCTACGTTGCTGGGAAAATGCCCGATCAAGATTTAACCAAATTAGGCATGCCTCTTACGCCCGATAGTCAAATCGATATTCAGACGTGTTTAACGAAAGGTGTCGGTGTTTGCAGGCATCATTCGCTATTTACTGCCGCCCTACTAGGCCAGTTAGCGCAAACGACCCCCGCTCCTTTCCCAGGCGAGGTAAAGGTTAGGCATTATAGGGCGGTGAATAATAATTTACTGGCTCATAGCTGCACCATATTAACTCAAACCTCAGGTAGCGTAACGAAGCATTTTATTGTTGATCCAACCCTGAATATTTATGAAGAAATATCCACACAAGCCGATTTTGAACGTTGTATTGAACGGTTCAATAACAAAGGGTTGTTCTGGTTTTTGCGTAATTTTGCTAAAGACAATGGATTTACTTATCCTGAAAGCGAGCTCGATCGACCAATAGGGCGATATGCTATCAATAAGTTGCAAATCATGGCGCTTGAGAGTGCTAAAGTAATGCGTGACTTAAGAGACCGACTCCTTATAGCCTCAGGTACATCAATTATTGAACAAACTGATGGAAACAAGGAAGGATTGTGGAAAACACTTGTTGAGTATGGATTGATTGAACCGGAAGAAACAACCGAGGCCCAGATAGCGCGTTCATCCAGAGAAACAGATGAACACCTAGCTGAGCTTATGAGGACTGGTGTTAGTGCTGGTGCTGGTGCTGGTGCTGGTGCTGGTGCTAGTGCTAGTGCTAGTGCTAGTGCTGGTGCTAGTGCTACCCCTGTTATTGGTATTAGCGCTGCTAATCCAGCAGCTGTGCGGCCAACACCAACAAGCGGCGCGGGCGACATTGAAGCCCCTGCAGCTAACGCTTCTAGTGCTGGCATGGGGTCAGTAACACCATCAGATGCTGCTCAAAGCTCCAGCGTTAAAAAGTCTTTTATATCAGCCGTCGAGACCCATCTAGTGGGCCTAGATACGATTTTAGAACCCTACTTAAAAGATTTAGGGGCATCACACACATCAGCAGCCGGATTAGGAAAGAGCCCATCTAACCATGAAAGATTATCTAACGCAGCAACTACACTCAAGCAGGATTTGAACAACGCTCTGGTCGCTCTAAAAAATCCAAGTCCAAGCAGCCCTTCTCCTGCGCCTGATAAAGTTATTGTTTTTAAGAACGCTGTCACTCAGGCCATTAGTAAAGCAGAGGAGGCTTTTAGAGCCCACCGCGGTAATACTTTTTGGCATAAGCATATTATCCCATGGATCAATGGTTTCCTCTCGATTTTTAGTACCT
The DNA here is from genome assembly GCA_020050595.1 of Legionellales bacterium. Taxonomy (GTDB): domain Bacteria; phylum Pseudomonadota; class Gammaproteobacteria; order Legionellales; family Legionellaceae. The sequence goes on along the minus strand of JAGVKL010000039.1, from coordinate 35,481 downwards.
CGTATCGAAGAGAGAGAGAAACTGACCTTCAGGTCAATAAAAGCATTGGACAATTTAGGTTATTTAAGGATACACTACCCGATGATACTGCTGGCGTAGACGAACATCATCGACCTAAGCCATCTAAATAAAAATCAACATCCCTAAATAAACCCCATGCCAGCTCTGGGGTTTATTTTTTTTAAGTAGTAAAACACTGACGGGTCGGGGTTTATCACCAATACCGATGGATCCCGCGGGAAGTGTCTGACTCTTGATCACAATGAGGCATGAAAAGAGCGCTATAGAGCGTCGCACGCCCACAAATGTGACTAAGCGTCAGCGAGAAGCGTAGGGTTAAATACCCATTATAAATAGGCCTTACTGATTTCTTTATTGAATATGTCTCAATTAATCTTTACCCCAAAAATTAAAATGAAAGCAACCTGGGGACAGTTATACGGTTCAAGCCTACCCCTTGCTTTAGCAGAATTTTGTGAGGCCACGTCAGGCATTAAACTCTTAATTGCACCCGATAATTTAGCTGCTGCTCAATTAGTGGAAGAGTTAAAATTTTTTCTCAACAAAGAAGAAATGCAGGAAATTTTACTTTTCCCCGATTGGGAAACATTGCCTTACGATCAATTCTCACCCCATCAAGATATTATTTCCGAACGCCTTTACACGCTAAGCCGTCTGCAGCAGGCCAGTAATGCGATCGTCATCAGTGCCGTAAGCACGTTAATGCATCGATTATGTCCTCCGTCATTTATTGCTCAACAAGGCCTGGTGCTTAAAGAAAATCAAACGCTTCAAATTGAACAATTCAGACAGCAGTTAGAACAAGCTGGCTATTATTGTGTTAACAAAGTATTAGAGCATGGTGAATTTGCTGTTCGTGGTGCGATTATCGACATTTATCCGATGGGAAGCCAACTGCCCTTTCGTATCGAATTATTTGACGAAACAGTCGAAAGTCTTCGCCGTTTTGATCCAGAAACGCAGCGAACCATCGAAAAAATTAGCGACATTCATGTTTTGCCTGCGCGCGAATTTCCTTTAAACGAAAAAAGTATTGCTCTCTTTCGTCGTAAATTTCGAGAACAATTTTCAGGTAATCCGAGTCAGTGTCCTATTTATGAATCAGTGAGTGAAGGACAATTTCCTAGTGGAATTGAGTACTACCTGCCTTTATTTTTTGACCAAACCAGTACCTTTTTTGATTATCTTCCCCCCCAAGCCTCTATTTGCTTAATTGAGGCCATACAAGAAAAAGCCGAACTTTTTTTTCAAGAATTAACGACACGGTTTGAGCAGCGTAATTATGATGTAACCCGCCCGCTATTACCGCCCTCTCAGTGTTTTTTAACACCCACTGAATTACTCACCTATGCGAATCAATACCACCCATTACGTCTTTATCACACCCCTTCTGATAAGAAAGGAGCAATTAATTTTAATATTGAAAAAGCACCTGCTTTACCTGCTGATCGTCAAGCCACCGAGCCTTTAGCACGCTTAAGAGAATTTATAAGCGCCAAAGATCATCGGTATTTAATCGTGGTAGAAAGTGCAGGTCGGCGAGAAGTTTTGCTTGATTTGTTAAAACCCAGTCAGATTACACCTAAAATTCAATCCTCGTGGAGTGATTTTTTAAATGATGACAGCGTTATCAATATCACGACCGGTCCTTTAATTTACGGTACAGAATTAATCGAACAAGCCATTTCAATTATTGTTGAAAGCCAATTTTTTGGGGAACAAAGTGTTCCGCAGCGGCGCAGCACGCAAAAATCGCTTGATCCCGATCTCATCATCCGTGACCTAGCAGAGCTTCATATAGGTTCACCCGTAGTGCACTTACAATTTGGTGTGGGGCGCTATCAAGGATTACAATACATTGACAATAATGGCACGCCTAATGAATTTTTAGTATTGACCTATGCCGGTGAAGATAAAATTTATGTGCCCGTTACGTCGTTGCACTTAATCAGCCGTTACACGGGCGCTGATAGCGAGCATGCCCCCCTCCATCGCCTAGGTACTGACCAATGGCAAAAGGAAAAGAAAAAGGCCTGTGAAAAAATACATGATGTAGCGATTGAGCTTTTAGATATTTACGCCAAACGAGAAGCGCGCCCAGGGCATATTTATCAACTTAATCCTGAAGATTACCAGCGCTTTGCTAGTGGCTTTCCTTTTACCGAGACACCTGATCAATTACAGGCTGTCCAACATATTATTAACGACATGAAATCACCGCGCCCCATGGATAGATTAATTTGCGGTGATGTAGGGTTTGGTAAAACGGAAGTGGCTATGCGTGCTGCCTTTATCGCCGTGCTTAATGGCAAGCAAGTTTGTGTACTGGCTCCCACGACCCTTTTAGCTGGGCAGCACTTTGAAACATTTCGCGACCGTTTTGCAGAATTTCCCGTTTCCATCGAATTATTATCTCGTTTTCGTAGCACCAAAGAATCGCAAGGGGTGATTGAGTCATTAAAAAGTGGTCGAGTAGATATCGTTATTGGCACGCATAAATTATTTCAAAAAGATATTGCGTTTCATAACTTAGGCCTATTAATTATTGATGAAGAACATCGTTTTGGCGTGAAGCAGAAAGAGTATATCAAATCCCTACGCACCCATGTCGATATACTTTCAATGACAGCAACCCCGATTCCACGTACGCTTAATATGGCCATGGCAGGTATTAGAGATATTTCTTTAATCGCAACACCGCCTGCAAAAAGGCTTGCCATAAAAACCTTCTGGCAAGAAAAAAATGATGTTTTGTTACGCGAAGCTATTTTGCGGGAGATTTTGCGCGGGGGGCAAGTCTTTTTCTTGCATAATAATGTACAGACCATTGAGCGGGTATGTCAGGATATTCAAACGTTAGTTCCCGAAGCAAAAGTTAAAAGTGCTCATGGGCAAATGCGCGAACGCGAGTTAGAGCGTATTATGTCCGATTTTTATCATCACCGTTTCAATGTCTTGGTATGTACTACCATCATCGAAACCGGCATTGATATCCCTACAGCGAATACCATTATCATCGATAGGGCTGATAAATTTGGCTTAGCCCAACTCCATCAATTACGAGGACGGGTAGGACGCTCTCATCACCAAGCCTATGCCTATTTATTAACGCCTAATGAAAAATTACTCACTAAAGACGCTGTTAAACGGCTTGAAGCCATCGTCTCCTTAGAAGATTTAGGCGCTGGCTTTACGCTGGCTACTCATGATTTAGAAATTCGCGGCGCAGGTGAGTTATTAGGTGAAGAACAAAGCGGCAATATGCATGCCATTGGCTTTGATTTATTTATGGAGATGCTGGATAGAGCAGTCCATGATCTTAAAGCCGGCAAAACGCCGGAGTTAGCAGCCCCGATGCATCATGGCCCCGAAATAGATTTATCACTTAGCGCTATTATTCCTGATAGTTATATCGGGGATATTCATACGCGTTTAATTATGTATAAACGTATTGCTAATGCTAAACATAAGCAGCAATTACATGAGTTACAAATTGAAATGATTGACCGGTTTGGGTTGTTACCCCCACAAGTCAAATATTTGCTTCTCGTAACCGAATTGAAGCTATTGGCATCGAGCTTAGGTATTCAGCGTATCAGTGCCTCTTCAGAACGAGGTAAAATTGATTTTGCTGAAAATCCTAATATTGACGCAGCGGTATTGATTAATCTAATTCAAGTTCATGCCAAACGATACCAACTTGAGGGACCTTCGCGGCTTAAATTTATGTTGGATAGCCGTTCTCCTGAAGAGCGGATTCATGAAATTTCGGATTTGTTAGGAACGCTGAAGAACTCATAAAAGTGGGCTATCAAGTCGAAATCGTTCAAAATTAAAGTGTGATGATAAAAATGAACGATTCTAAGCTAGATAGCCCGAGCGCTATCAAAATATTTTTGGTGGGCACTGACAAGGCCGAATTTACAGTTTCCAAAGAGCAACGTTCCAGCTTCAAAATCTTAATATTCTAAATTTCAAATTTTTTAACTATATTATTCTAATATTCACATTAAATACTTATTATATTCTATAATTCATATATTAATTACCTTCAATTCACTAGAGAAAACTGATGATTAAGATTGCAAATTCTACAGAACAGGCAAAGCAATTATCTAGAGCATATCGAGAAGGTAAGCTACGAAGGATATATCATGGTATATATACCGATGACTTAAAATCTGAGATTAACAAAATTGTTATTCAAAATTGGATGCGGATAATTCCTCATATCGTATCAGAAGGCATACTTGCTTTCAGCACAGCCTCAGAATTAAAGCCTAAAAGATTAGGAAACGAAGTAATTATCTTTGTGATTAGTTCTTATGTAAAAACCATCAGCTTACCCGGCTTAACGATTAAAGTGTACAAAGGTAACAATACTGAATTTACTGATCAAATATTACCTAATTTATTCAGGAGCAATATGCCTCGTACCTTACTCGAAAACCTCACTACGGTAAGAGGCTCTTCTTATATCGGCATTAAAACAATTGGCATTGAAGGTGTCGAAAAACTTCTTGCAAAAGAATTACGCGCACGAGGAGAGAAAAACATTAATCGGATCAGAGATGAAGCCAAAGATATCGCCCAAAAATTAGGTTATCAAAAAGAGTATCAAAAACTGAATCAGATTATTAGTGCTTTACTGTCCACTCACACTCAAGAAAATATATTATTCTCGAATTATGCAAAAACTGTAGCTCAGAAAAAGCCTTATGATGAGCATAGGGTGCACCTTTTTGATGAATTAACAGTTTATCTTAACCAATGCGCTCTATTACCTAGAGAATATAAATACAATCCTACTTCATTTAAAAACTTAAGCTTCTATGAATCCTATTTTTCCAACTTTATTGAAGGTACAGAATTTATTATTGATGAAGCAGAAGATATCGTATTTCAAGGAATAGAAATAAATAACCGTCATGCCGATAGTCATGATGTATTATCGAGTTTCCTCATTACAAATGATTATTCTGAGATGAGTATTACCCCCAATACTCCTGATGAATTAATTGAGATATTACAAAGAAGACATGCCATCTTAATGAAAGAACGCCCTGAAAAACGTCCTGGTGAATTTAAGATGAAAGAAAATAAAGCAGGCAATACTTTATTTGTATCACCAGAAGATGTACTTGGTACATTATATCAGGGGTTTGAGCGCTACATATTGCTTAAAGCAGGCATAGAAAAAGCTCTTTTTATGCAGTTTTTAATTAGCGAAGTACATCCTTTTGATGATGGGAATGGGAGATTATCAAGAATCATGATGAATGCCGAATTAGTGTCTCAATCACAATACAAAATTATTATACCTAATGTGCACCGAGATAATTATCTTAATGGTTTGGGACTCGCAACACGAGACAAAAACTTCAGAACTTACGTAAAAGTAATGGATCAGGCCCAAGCTTATACTTCGTCAATAAATTGGTTGGATTATGGAGAAACCAGACAAAAGCTAGAAAATGATGGCGCAAACCTTTCATCTGATGAAGGCATTCCAACTTTTAACCGTGTATTAAGAACATTAAATCTTTCGAATATACCTGCTTAATTTGAAATTAAATAACTGCTTTGCTCTGCAAACATACCCATAAGGAGCAGAATCGGGGAGGAGGAGCCCACGGCTCCGACCTCTCACACCGCCGTACGTGCAATAGAGCTCTTGCATAACCTGCATCTTTAACTTTATTGCTGCGTTACAAAGCATTCTCCGGTGCTCATTTACTCTATGTAAACTAAGCTCCTCGAACGCTTTGTGCCTTGCACTAAAGCTAAATCTACAGGTTATGCAAGAGCTCTAATGTCGCATACGGTGGTTCGAGTTAAATTGTGTATCTGTTTCAAAAAATACCTACTCGTTGACATCGATAGCGCCTTTTTATCTAGATGGCGCTATCTTCCGAAATTTTATTTTTGCTGTGTCAGTGTATTTCTCCGATCGCTTACAATCAAAATATTTCCTCATTAATATCAGCGCCTGATTGATAACCTCCATTCTAGGCTTTGCCTCAGGCAGTGGCATAGCTTTTCTATCTGTAATAAGAACCCGCCCCGACGTCTCCAACGTGGTCAAACGGTCCGCTTCTATAATCCCCATATTGCTATAACTTCCCGCCAAAATGAATGGCAAGCGATCGCTCTTCGTTAATAGATTCTGTCCAATGCTATAATCAGCTGTTGGATTTTTACAAGAAAATAACCGTTGCAATAACGTAGGCACTAGATCATAACTACTCGTTAAATAATCAATCTTTTTAGGCTTCTCACCTGGCCAATAAATTATCAGTGGTACTTGTACTTGAGTATTAGTAAAATTTCCCGAATGCCCCCAATAATTTTGCTGATTATCATTAAATTCTTGCCCATGATCAGAGGTGAAAATAACAATACTATTTTTAAGTAGCCCTTTGTCCTCCATTGCTTTAAGCACTTTTCCTATTTCCTTATCAACAAAAGCCACTGCATTTAAATAACGATTGTAATAAGCAAGAGGCTGCATGTCTTTGTTCATCGTAATACGGGAACAATTTTCCTTGGCTGGCTGATAAGGTGCGGGAAAACTTTGATAGCTACAAAAACCATGTGGGGCATCGTAAAAAAGATGAAGAAAAAAGGGATGGTCTTGCTGGTAAGTCGTGATAAATTCAATAGCTTTTTGCGTGGTATGGCGATCCCAATTGCCAATATCATCACCAGGCGCTCCATCCAAAGCAAGATTTTTTAGATTCATATAGATCGTCTTATGAAACGGCGGATTGTGCATCTCTGCTGACCAAATAACGCGCGTTGTATAACCATATTTCAATAATAATTCCATGAAAACAGGTTTCTTTTTTTGCTTTAAAACAGCAGTCCAGTAGTTGCTTGGAATACTGTAAAACAAAGAAAACAATCCAGGCTGCGTCGCATTGCCTCCACTTAAATGCTGTTGAAACTGCCACCCTTTAGCACCAAAATTAGCAATATTGGGCATGTGCGAGGCATTTAAGCTATCTGCCCTTAGGGAATCAACCATAATTAAAATAATGTTATAAGGCATTTCAGGAGGCTTGGTCTTTAATGGTGATAAGGGGTAGCGCAAAGGAGCATTAGGAAATAACGGTTGAGAAAACTTTTGCTCAGAATAACGCCTTAAGATATCTTCTGCGTGCGCCGTGGGAATTGTATAGGAAAACAATTGTGTAAAAAGCGGTAGATTAGGCGTTTGTTGGCTAAATAAATTATTATTTTCTGCAATGGAAAGCATTAATGTGAAGTAAGTAAAAAGTAATGCGCCTACCCAGCACGTTAACATTGTTTTACCAGGCATTCGGCGCTGAGCTAACACTATTTTTTGCCATACAACCCAGGCAATAACCGTTTCTACTATAAAAATAACGCCTATTGCGCCTCCTATTAAAAGAAACTCGCTGCTTGTTAAATCAAAAACTTCCCGCCATTGCGGGCTTAAGATAAATGATAATACCGTCGTATTCATATGAAACTTGAACAAACTAAAAATTCGAGCATCTACTAGAAGAAAAGTGACACTGCATGCTGCAATAAGAACACTCATACTAATGATTAAACGTTTAAACGGGAGAATAAATGCTGCTAAAAGAATGAGGAGTGCAGGTAAAAATGCCAATAACATCATATAGCTGAAATAATTAGTAACGATAAATACCAGAACTAAAACCTTCCCCTGCACATAATCTGTATAGTCAATAAGAAAATTATGAAATAGCGACGCTGAAGAGAGGCTTGCTTTTAAATAATCAAATCCTAATAACCAAAAAATTAAACCATTCGCAAAAAAGAACCATGTGATAAAGCGAAAAATTTTTTTATTCACTATAATCCCTGTGAAGTCGCTTTTTTAAATATTCTGGGGCCTTTTCAAATTAATGTCATCGGACATCTATGTCAAATACTTTGTAGGTTAGGGTGCAACTCTCCTATATCCGCATAGAGCCCTGCAACGTAGTTGCTTCTTATGTTGACGAAGCTGCTTCTCCACCAGCGAAAAAGGCGGCAGAGCCCCGTAGCCCGTAAGAAGCAAAGCGGATTACGGGGTTGCCCTCTAAAGATCAATGAATACACAGATATTTACGCATTATTATTATTTTTGTTGTCTTATATGGGGAGCGTATTATTAATTGTAATCCCCGTAATCCGCTTTGCTTCTTACGGGCTACGGCTACGCTGGCTTATATTGAAGGCGCTGCTGTTCCCAGGGCAGCAGCCCCTGCTGCTGCTTCCCCGGCAAAAAAGGCAGCAGGGTTGGCGCCAACACCTGTGCCAGCAACCACATCATGTTTTAAAGGAAGAATAGCTTCTTCACAATCTTTATAGATACCATTATTAATAAAGGCTACAAACTCTGCGTTTTCTTTATCGCTATTATAAAGTGAACCAAATTCGTCAAATATCCTATCAGTAACCGAAGCCTTAATTTTATCCCATACACAAATATCCAGCTCCCCATCACGGTAACCAAGACCTTCTTCGGCAATCTTATCAATTAATGGATTAAATTTATTCGCTTCTAATGTCCCTTTTAGAGTCCTGAGGTACTTAATAGCCTCATCCTGGACAACGATAGGAAGCTTCCGTGTAGCAAGTGCCCTAGTAAGATAAATAACCTCTACATCCTTATGTACACCAGCTAATTTCTCAATTAATTTATTAAACGTACCGCCTACACAGATGGGTATATCGGAGAGCGAGCCATTATCAACACCTTCTTCACTTAAATTATAACCGCGCTGGATTTCATACAATCCATCAATTAATAATTGCTTAATCTCATTTTCACTTAATCCCTCAGTAGTTTGCTCAGCGTCATGAATAGCAATCCATACGAGTGCTATTAATTGTCTAATAGATACATCCGATCCGGGATCAGTAAACGTAAACGTTATCGCCGTAATCCGCTGAAAACAGCGCCTGGCTGCAGGGATTTTAAGCTCATCATCAGCTTGAAACATAAGCCAGATTGAGAATGTGGCAAGGACCCCATCAAGCAGAGCCTGCGTAGCAATTTGTGCCTGATAGCGTTCATAAAGATTATGTGCTGAACGAGAAACCGATGCATGAACGCTAGCTGTATGGGTACTTTGACCATTGTTAATTTGCGGCAAAGGTTGCGCTTCGACTGGGACTAAAGGTGCTGCGATCGGGAGCACCGGGACTCGAGGAGCTCGAAAATAGCGAACAATTAAATTTCTAATTTCTGCTTCCGTTAAATCTTGCCTGGCTGCTATCTCGATAATCTCATCCCATCGAGCGGCAGTTAGCTCCCAAGCCTGATAACCCCAGAGTTCATGGCACAAAACAGCAGAATGGGCTATTACTTGATTAAAACGCTCTTGGGTTAATAAATGTGCTCGGGTAAGTGCCTGAATGACAGGTACAACCCCGCTTATATTTTCGGCAAAATCACGGACGGCATTACGATTGGCTTCAGCTGCCGCTCCTGTTAATAACCCCCCGTCTCTGAGGAGTCTGAGAGCATGGCCTGCGCGAAAACAATCACTATGCTGCATGGCAGTTATCCAATCCGATCGGTACTCCTCTGTAAACAATAATCTTGACCTTAAGAGTGCAGCAATTTTTCCAGTGCACATTAGCCCGTGTATTCCTGGAAGAGAATCTAGCGAAAGTAAAATACTATTTACCATGGCACGATTTTCTCGTGTAATTTCGCCCCTACCACATAAAAAACTAATAGCGCGTGCATAATTAATCGGGTGACTAAATTTAACAACCTCGTGAAAATAATCCTGCAATAAACCAGTGCCATGAAGATCGAGAATAGCATCACATAGTTGGGCCGTATTAGGATGCTTAGCAATAGTATCAAAATTGGTTTGTGCATCATTTCCTATTAAAAAATGACGACGGATATTATTAATAGCCTCGCTAAATTTAGCTATATCAGGATGCTTAGCAATGGCATCAAAATTGGCTTGAGCAGCTGAGCTAGTGGTTAATAAACCTGTATTTTGTAAATTAGCTAAGATAGTCGTAAAATTGCCTTGTTGAGGGCAATTAATATAAGCAGCACGATTAGATTGAGCATGCTCTCCCTCTTTGAATATAGGATGGTAAAGATAAAACCCTTCTAACTTTTCTTTATTTTCTGCGCTAGTATAGTAAAGTGGATTTTCATGGCTTATTGCTATGTCAAAAATACCTGCTTGGTCGATACGAACAAAATGCCCACCCAATAATTTTTCTTCACGAAATTTGCGCAATGTAGCCGCAAACGGGGTTTCAAAAAAACGGCGAATACCTGTAAACCATCCCCCGTTTATAAGCCAGCGTTCAATACGAGATGGATTATCATATAATGCCTGATAAATTTTGTACGCCGATTCATTTGAGGTCGGGGTAAAATTATTAAGTGCCACTCTTAATCTGCGGGGAAAAAAGATATACTTGTTGTACCACTGCAGGTTTGAGTAATCTTCTTTAAGCTTTGTTAGATACCCTATATTTTCGCTTAACTTAGTCATTCAGAACATTATTTAATCAAACAAATATGGTATTATTTTAACAAAATAACTTATTTTTGTAAATATAGGTTTTTTATAAAACAAAATAATCCTGCATTATTTTGTCCCACCTACCGTCAAAGAATCAATTTTAAGCGTAGGCTGGCCTACGCCTACAGGGACCGATTGACCGTCTTTGCCGCAAACCCCGATCCCACTATCTAGCGATAAATCATTACCTACCATACTGATTTTTTTCATGACTTCAGGTCCATTGCCGATCAAAGTAGCGCCTTTTACGGGCTGAGTTATTTTTCCGTCTTCAATTAAATAAGCCTCGCTTGCTGAAAACACAAATTGACCTGAGGTAATATCGACCTGTCCTCCGCCAAAATTAACCGCATATAATCCGCGTTTAACCGAACGAATAATCTCTTGAGGGTCGTGTTTACCAGCCAGCATATAGGTATTGGTCATTCTAGGCATAGGTACATGTGCATACGATTCACGGCGACAATTGCCGGTTGGCTTCATGCCCATTAATTTTGCATTTAATTTATCTTGCATATAATTAACTAAAACCCCATTTTCAATGAGCGTTGTGCACTGCGTAGGCGTACCTTCATCATCGATACTCAACGAACCACGCCGGTTAGCTAAGGTACCATTATCCACCACCGTCACTTCAGGCGCTGCTACTTGCTGCCCCATACGTCCTGAAAAAGCGGATAACCCTTTGCGGTTAAAATCCCCTTCTAAACCATGCCCTACCGCTTCGTGCAATAAAACGCCAGGCCAACCAGGGCCTAAAACCACAGGCATTGTCCCCGCGGGTGCTGGTTTCGCTTGCAAATTAACTAAAGCCTCACGAACCGCTTCACGGGCATAAATGAGGGCTCGTTCTTTTTCTAAGTAGAATGAATAGCCAACTCGCCCACCACCACCTGTACGTGCTGATTCACGACGGCCGTGCTCTTCGACAATGACACTGACACTAATACTAACCAAAGGGCGAACATCCGCAAGCATTTGACCTTGCATCCCTGCTATCATCACCACTTCATAGCAAGCGCTTAGGGATGCATTCACTTGGATAACTCGGGGATCTAACCGCCGTGCCTCTTTATCGATGGCCTCAAGTAAGGCTATTTTTTCTTGCTTAGTCATTCCTTCAATGGGATTAATCCCTTGATAATGACTAATAGGAGCACTGACAACATTGATGGCTTGGCTTGTTTTTTTGCCGCTAAACGCTATAGAACGAGCCGCGGAAGCTGCACGTTCCATGGCTGGTAATAAAATATCATCACAATAAGCATACCCCGTCTTATCGCCGCTTACGGCACGGATGCCTACACCGCGATCAATCGAGTATGATCCGCTTTTCACTTCGGAGTCTTCTAAATACCAGGATTCATAACTACAGCTTTGAAAATAAAGATCGGCATCGTCAATTTGGTTGGTTAACATTGAACGAATTAACTTTTCGATAACGGACTCATCGATAGCAGCCGGTTTTAGTAGTAAATCTTTAGCAATTGCTAGTGGTAACTTCATAACTTAACCTTCTTGTCCTAATACGTGGTGCTCATTGCAGGGAAATTGCAATCTCAATTGCCTTAATCGCTCTAAATCAATATCCGCAAAAATAATTCCAGGATCCTTTTTCTGCTCACCAATCACTTTTCCCCAAGGCTCTACAATCATACTATGACCATACGTTTGGCGACCATTAAGATGCTGTCCTCCTTGGTTAGGCGCTAAAACATAACCTAAGTTTTCGATAGCGCGGGCCCTTAATAAAGTCTCCCAATGCGCAGCCCCAGTAACTTTAGTAAAAGCCGACGGAACTGTAAATAATTCCGCGCCTTTTAAAACCAACTGTCGGTAGAGCTCAGGGAAGCGCAAATCGTAGCAAACGGTTAAACCAACACGACCAATAGGGGTATCAACAACCACCAATTGGTTGCCTGGTTCGATGGTTAGTGATTCTTGATGAGCCTCTTCTTCTGATACGCGAACGTCAAATAAATGGATTTTGTCATATCGCGCAACCGCCTCTCCTTCACTATTATAGACAATGCAGCTGGCTTTAACACGGTGATTTTCGCTTTTAATAAAAATAGAACCGGCAATAATCCAAAGACGGTACTGTTTAGCGAATTTCTTAAGTGTATCTTGAATAATACCGTGACCATACGCTTCGGCTATCGCAAGTTTATCGGTTTCTTTGATACCCATAAAAGCAAAATTTTCGGGTAATACAATTAACGCTGCCGCTTCTTTTTGTGCTTTAGATAAAAAAAATTCTAGGGTATGTAAATTTTCTAAAATATTCGGGCTTGAAACCATTTGTAAAACTGCAGCACGATGCATTCTTACACTCCCATTGGATCAAAACGATCGCAGGAATCGTCACTTTTAAACTTTAATCAATAAAACACATCTTATACTTAATAACCTCTTGTCACAAATAGTCATCCCAGTTAGACTTGAAAAATTAAAATTAAGCCTCATGTATGCTAAACTTAATATAAATAACCTGGAGTTTTTCCATGAACAGAAACGATGTCTCGATATTAAGCCGCAGCGGAGAGTCAGCCCTTGCGACGAATAAAGTGTTAAGAAACACTTACTTGTTACTCGGCCTAACATTCCTTTTTAGTGCCCTTACCGCTTACATTTCATTTGCAACCCATGCAAGACCTCTTAATCCGCTTATATTGATCGTTGGTATGTATGGATTAATGTTTTTAACCCATGCATTGAGAAATAGTGCTTGGGGGCTTTTAAGTGTATTTGCCTTCACAGGTTTCTTAGGATATACCCTAGGGCCTATTTTGAATCTATACATTGCTAACTTTTCAAATGGCCACCAAATTATTGCCACTGCTTTAGGCGGTACAGGATTAATATTTTTTGCGCTTTCAGGCTATGTGCTTACCACCCGAAAAGACATGAGCTACTTAGGCGGCTTTCTTTTCATCGCGGTTATGCTTGCCTTTTTAGCCATGATTGCTAGCGTTTTCTTCCAAATCCCAGCTTTATACCTTGGTATTTCCGCAGCTTTTGTTTTAATTTCATCTGGTCTCATTCTCTTCCAAACCAGTGAAATCATTCACGGCGGAGAAACCAACTATATTTCTGCTACGGTTTCTTTGTTTGTATCCATCTACAACCTATTTATTAGCTTACTAAACCTCTTAGGTGCCTTTTCTGGCAATCGCGATTAATTACCTACCTACTAGGTTCATCTACTTTCCCGCTTAAAAAGCGGGAAACATTCTTTTAAACCTGCTGCCAGCTAGCTCGAGCTCGGTATAAATTGGGTAAATCACTTACTGATTTTTTAGGTTTAGTATTTAACTGAAATACATCCCTTTCCTCTTGATAATACACCCCTAAAGGAACAGGGTGGGTGGGGAAATTTAATCGAGCTAGGCGCATCGCGGCTATAAAGTCTTTTGAATTGTGGCAATATTCATCGGCTACGTCTTTTGCAGCTGCCTTTTGCAATTCTTCATTTTTCATGACTAAAGCACATTCTTTTTCTGCACCAAATAGTAAAGGTTTCCCTTCTTCAAGTACCAACGTATTGGCAGCGCGGTTTGCTTTTAAGGCGAATTCGTCAAACGCTCCATGGTTGAAAATATTGCAATCTTGGTAAATTTCAACAAAAGCACAGCCTTGATGTTCGTAAGCCTTTTTAATTATTTCGCCAAGATGATTAGGATCTTTATCCACTGCTCTTGCCACAAAGCTAGCACCTGCCGCTAAGGCTAACATTAGCGGATTGATAGGTTGGTTGGTTACACCTTGTGGAGAGGTTTTAGTAATTTGCCCTTTTTGTGACGTGGGAGAAAATTGCCCTTTCGTTAACCCATAGACTTGGTTATTAAATAATAAAATTTTGAAATTGACATTACGCCGTAAGCAGTGGATTAAATGATTACCTCCGATACTTAAAGCATCTCCATCACCTGTAATCACCCAGACACATAAATCATCACGCATCGCTTTTAAGCCCGTAGCAACCGCGGTTGCACGACCATGGATGGTATGAAAACCATACGTATTCATATAATAAGGCAGCCGTCCCGCACAACCAATGCCTGAAACGAAAACATGCTGCTCTGGAGGAAGGCCTAAATCCGGCATAATCCGTTGTAAAGCAGCTAAAATGGCATAATCCCCACACCCAGGACACCACCGTACTTCGGTTTGATTGGTAAAATCGGCGCGACTTAAGGTTGTTTTATTCATTTTAAGAGTCCTTTAATAGTGTTTACAAGATGACTCGTCGTAAATGGTTGCCCTGTGCACTGGCTAATGGAGTGTGCATCAATTAAATACTGAGCCCGCAGCAATTGACAAAGCTGGCCTGAATTTAATTCCGCAACAAAAACCTGTTTAAAACGTTTTAATGTTTCCCCTAAGTCATTGGGTAAAGGATTCAAATGCCTTAAGTGAAGTAATGCGACCGAGATACCTTCTTCTTGGCATTGGGTAATAGCGGATTTAAGGCTGCCGTATGTACTGCCCCAGCCTACTAATAAAACAGAGGCTTTTTCGTCGCCTTCGATCATCAGCGGTGGATAATCTTTAGCAATCCCCGCTATTTTAGCCGCTCTTGTATCCACCATTTTTTGATGATTTGCCGCATCATAGCTTACTCGGCCTTCCTCTCCCTGCTTTTCCAATCCTCCTAATTGATGGATAAACCCGGGTGTGCCCGGTAAATTCCAACTGCGACTTAACCGCTCATCTCGCTGGTAAGGCTTAGGAAAACGATTAAAATCAAGAGAAGGCAACGTAAGCGACTCTACTTCAGGAATTTTCCATGGCTCTGCCCCATTAGCTATATAGGCATCTAATAACACAATAACTGGCGTCATGTAGTTAATAGCTATCGTAAATGCTTCAAGAATGGTGTAAAAACAATCCGAGGACGTTTTTGCAGCAATCACCGGTAAAGGCGCTTCCCCATGTCGTCCATAAAGCGCTTGCCTTAGATCGCTTTGTTCTGTTTTAGTGGGCATGCCTGTGGAAGCCCCTGCTCGCTGAACATCAATGACTACCAGCGGTAGTTCGGCAACTACGGCTAAACCTAAACTTTCACTTTTTAAATCAAGACCCGGGCCTGAGGTACACGTCAAAGCGAGACAACCGCCAAATGCCGCTCCAATACAGGAACAAATTGCTGCTATTTCATCTTCAGCTTGCAACAATTGCACACCAAAATCAGCCAATTTCACACATTCTTGCAAAATAGCAGAGGCGGGGGTAATTGGATAACCTGATACAAGCGTAGGCCGTTTTGTTGTAGCAGCAAGCGTGGCAACGGCTAAGGAAATAGCCTCAACGCCGGTGATTTGGCGATAGTCGCCTTCCGGACGGCTTACTTGCCCCAGCATGTAATGTTGGCGCGACAACTCTAGCGTCATCGCATAATTGTACCCAGCAAGTAACGTTTGCTCGTTGGCCTTAGCAATCAAAGGCTTGTCTTTAAATTTTTTATGAATAAAAGCTACGCAACTTTCAGTGGGCAGATCAAAAAGCCACAATACCAACCCTAATACATAGAAATTTTTAGCTTTTTTTGCTTGGGTATGGCCCACATCTAGTGCCTCAATGGCTTGCAGCGTTTGCGTAATGAGTGGCAATGAGATGACTTGATAATGTTGTGATGCGTCTTTTAATAGATCGGCGCTACTCCCCGCTTTTTCCCAATCCTTAGCATCCATGCTGTCTTGATTAATAATCAATAAGCCGCCTTGATTAAGGTATTGCAACGAATTTTTTAATGCTGCTGGATTCAAAGCGACTAAGACATCCAGTGTCTCACCTGCGGTAAAGATAGCTTCCTCGGCCATGGCCAATTGAAAACCAGAAACCCCCGCAACAGTGCCTGCAGGAGCACGGATTTCTGCTGGAAAATCAGGCAAGGTTCGAACATCACGGCCGGTTAAAGCTGCCGTAATCGTTAATTGCTCCCCTACCAATTGCACACCATCACCAGAATCCCCGGTGATGCGAATCACAATCGCGTCAGTCATTGACATAATTTCTCGCTTCTTGCATGAGTTCTCGCATCTGCCTTACTGCTTCTTTTAATCCACAAAAAAGAGCCCGAGCAATAATGGCATGGCCAATATTTAATTCATGTAACTCTTTGATCTTAGCAATGGATTTAACATTATGGTAGTGCAAACCATGACCGGCATTAACAATTAATCCTAATTTAAAGGCATGTTGGGCTGCTCGTTGAATCCGCTGAAGCTCTTCTTGCTGTAAGGTTTCACTAGCCGCATCTGCATAGCAACCCGTGTGAAGCTCAATGGCAGGCGCTCCTATAGCCCTTGCAGCATCGATTTGATCTAAATCAGGATCAATAAATAAAGAAACTTCACTCCCCATCGCTGATAAGCGCTTCACCGCTTGCTCTACGATTTTATAATGCTTTAAAACATCCAGTCCGCCTTCCGTGGTTAATTCTTCTCGTTTTTCTGGTACAAGGCAGGTATGTTCTGGTTTTATTTCTTCCGCGAAATCGAGCATGGCATCGGTAACGGCTAATTCAAGGTTCATTCTTGTTTGTAGAACCTCTTTAATCAATCTCACATCACGCGCTTGAATATGACGTCGATCTTCTCGCATGTGTAACGTAATGCCATCCGCCCCGGCTTCTTCGGCATCTATGGCTGCCTGAACAGGATCAGGATAGCGTGTCCCTCGAGCTTGCCTTAACGTTGCAATATGATCGATATTCACACCTAATAATATATCTTTTTTCATGTTTTACCTCCTAAAGACTTTGTATAAGCAGTTTGCATGAAATATCTATAATAAATGCTGTAGGTTGGGCCCTGAGGTGTCGTCACTTTTTGTTAAACCATGCTTTCCTGGTTGCAAGCAACCAGGCTACCGTTTAATAAGTGACGACACCTCAGGGTCCAACCTACAATCCTCTAGATATTTCATGAGGTCTGCTTATACCACAACGGCCCTTACATAAAAAACCACACTTAAAATCACGTGCTAAGCATTAACTACGATACAAGGCTCGTGTCTTAATAATTTTTCCATCCAATGCATGATCAATCGCTTGGCGCATGATTTTTTTTGCAGCATTTAATACGGCTGGATCATCAAGCCTATCTTGTGATAAGGCAAGAATATGCGCGCCAGACACCCCTTGTTCGTCAAGAATAAACCCCTCGCTTGCAACAAAGCGATACGCCCTATTTAAAGCGATAGGCTCTAGCGTATGGGCTTCATGCGTTAATGACATGGGGTAACCACTTGCTGTTAATAAGTTCCATTCAAAGCGGCGTAATACCGCTTCAATCGCATGACGTTGAAAGGTTTGCGTCAATGCTTTAAGCGTTTGCACATAAGCCTCATATAAACTAGGATGCGGATCATGCGGCCGTAAGGCATGATAAATTAATTCATTGACATAAAGACCCGCGAAAAGCGTTGAGCCTTGAAAGGATATCGCTGCATCAGCTAATTCAATTTGGCGGACAAAATAGGCATTGCCTTTTACATTCATAGTCACCCATAGAGGGGTAAAAGGCTGTATTAACGCTTGTTTTTTGGGGGTCCGGCCACCTTTATATAGACAACTGATTAGTCCATGTTCTTTGGTAAAAAAAAGAACCCTGGCACTGGTATCTCCAGACCACGTTTTATAAATAACCCATGCGTGAAGCGCGTTAGTGATCATACCCTAATTGCTTTAATAAGCGCTCATTATCAGACCATCCTGATTTTACCTTACAAAAGCATTGTAAAAATACTTTTTTGCCTAACAATGCCTCCATGTCAAGCCTTGCACTACTCGCCATTTCTTTAAGCTTATGGCCTTTCTCACCAATAATAATCCGTTTTTGGCTTTCTTTATCCACAAGAATTAATGCATGAATTCTAACGATATGATCTTCATCTTTATACGATTCGATATCAACTGTGGTTGAATAAGGAAGCTCTTGACCACAATGACGAAAAATTTTTTCACGCAATAACTCTGCGCATAAGAATTTAGTGGGGCGATCGGTTAGTTGATCATCACCAAACAAATGAGGGCCTTCAGGCAAAACGGCTTTTAATGCACTTTCCAATGCATCCACCTGAAGCCCCGTCTTGGCTGACAAAGGAATGATTGCTTTAAAATTATATTTCTGACTCATGGTTTCTAGCCAGGGCAATAAGACGGCTTTATCGGCAATTTTATCGATTTTATTGACCACCAAAAAAACAGGCACTTTTACCTTTTCAATTAAATGAAGTACATGCTCATCTTCCTCACCCCAATGGGTACCATCAACAATAAAGGCAATCGCGTCAACATCACGCAACACGCTTACAGCGGTTTTATTCATAATGCGATTCATTGTTTTCTTAGATCCTTGATGAATCCCAGGGGTATCCACATAAACGAATTGATACTCACCTTCGGTACGGATCCCTAAAATACTATGCCGAGTTGTTTGTGGTTTGCGAGACGTAATACTTAATTTTTGTTGTAAAATTTTATTAAGGAGCGTTGATTTACCTACATTAGGTCGGCCTACTAAAGCAATATAGCCACAATAAGATGTCATTTACATACCTTGTTTATTTTTAAGCCATTTTATCAGCCTCCTGCTTGGATTACTAGTTCCTGCGTGGTACTATCCAATGCCGTTCAGCCCAGAGCGTCAAGTTAAGGAAAAACTCCCTTCTTCCATCAATGCAAGAGAGGACTTCTTAAGTGTAATTCCCTAAGTTTGAAGTATTGACTGCTCCCTTCAGGTTAAGCATTTAAAATGCAAAAAGGATTTTCATTAATAGAATTACTAATAGTTATGGGCATCATTGGCATTCTC
This sequence comes from Legionellales bacterium, assembly GCA_020050595.1. Taxonomy (GTDB): domain Bacteria; phylum Pseudomonadota; class Gammaproteobacteria; order Legionellales; family Legionellaceae. The sequence continues at coordinate 16,100 of JAGVKL010000039.1, read as the reverse complement.
GCCCTCATAGGCTACCCCAATTACCATCAATTTATCATTCGCTCACACCGAAGCGATGGGCAAACCGCTTTATTACAGCTGGCTAATCGCTTAGAACACTATTTTTCACTCCATCATACCTATCAAACGGCCACTATCGGTCTTGGCAAACCATCGGATGTTTTGGACCATGAATTATCTGCAGGCGGCTGGTATAAGTTGGTTATTGTTAATTCAACCGAGAAAGCGTATGATTTAGAGGCAGTACCGCAAGGTTCGCAAGCGCTGAATGATAGTTGCCAGACCTTAACTTTAAATAGTAATGGCGACAAAGGCATACGAGCTGCTCAAGCTGGCTTACCCCCAGCACCCCTTGCCCAATGTTGGTCATAAAACCCGTGTTGTTCTTTTAATAAACATGTTGTATAATAGGAATATTAATATCATAAATAACGAGGAAGTGAGAGCTATGTCGCTGCAACCCCATCCCGATACCCCTCATAATGTAAGCCTTCTTATACATCGCCCTAATCAAGATGCTATTGCGCTTACTACATCGCGTTTAGAACAATGGTTTGCAAGTGCAGCCGCCTCTATTCCTGGTGTCGCTTCGAAAGATACAAAGAGCTTAGCCACTGAATTTCTTGGTTATTATGGCTTAAAAAACACAGCACAAGTGATCCAATTTTTAAAATCACCCGCTGGTGAATCAGTCCTAACCATGATTGGCGAGCAGTTAGCTGAAGTTGCGGCCATCAATGAGCAAAGGCAACATGACCTACTTCAGCGCTATCTCTTGGAAAAACGTGTTCTGGCTTTCTTATTAATGGGATTACTAGAGCGAAGCGAAGCCCATATTCATAAACTAAATGAACAAGCTCAAGAAATTGCTGAGCAAATAAGAACGGGTGATAAATCTGGTCAAGGTGCAAAAGACGCTAAGGCGCAAGAAGCATTAAATACGCTCGAAGCTTTAAAACAAACAGAAAAAGCGTTGCAAGAGCAATTAGAAAGTACATTAAAAGAATCAACTGTGTTAGAGGAAGCTATAGAAGCTGTAAGGCAAGACATGGAACGTGTGGAACAAAAATACGCTATCTACAATACCCAAGTAGAAAGAGCCTATGAAGAAATGAAAGCTATACCGCTTGTTACAGCATCTATACAAACCATTCAAAACCAAATTAATGCCCTTACCCAGCAGCTGGAACAGGATGCCCGCGACATTGATAGATTTCTTGATGCAGGCCAAGATGCTATGGTTCGCGACAGAATAAACCGTACGAATGCTGTTAATTTAAGCTTAGGGATCTTACAAGATATGCTTGCTGTTATTAATGGCCAAAAAGTCCTTTATACAGCAACAGGCGAGCTTACAACTGATTTCCATAAAGCTAATTTTATTGTGCCATTGAAGAAACAATTAGTGGTGGCGAATGATAAGTGCTATTTATTAAACGCTGGGCAAGACTTAACCACCCTATCTCCAGAAGAAATGGATAGAGGCGAGGCAGCTTATAGAAAGATGAGACCTGAGCTGATGGGCGTAAGGGAATTAATTCAGCATAATCAATCTTTAGAAAAAGAAGAAATTGCTGGGCGACAAAAGACATTGGCCGTTCGTAGCGATAGAATGCAGAGTCAGATTGCATTCCTAGCCAGAAGCATTGTGCAAAACCAAGCCAATCAAGCTGCCCTGAACGCAAGTTTAACCCCTGATACTAACAGCAATGCCCCAAGGCCAGCTCCTACCCCTGCGCCAAGCCCTAGTCTTAGAGCACCTGCACCAACGCCTAGTCTTAGAGCAGCCCAAACCTTAAATGCGAGCTATCAAAGCATGCTGCGCTTAATGGGGACTACTCCTACTTCAAGAGAAGCCATACATCGTTTGCAAAACGATATGTCTCACCTCCCTTTATCACCGGAAATGAGAACGCAACTAAATACCTTAAGGCCAGGTCAGCCAATTCCATCCCATCTCATGGAGGGATTAATGGCTCGTACTGATTTAGCTAGCGTCTGGGATCCAATTAGTGGCTCAACAGAGGCAGCGACTTCGTCTCCTACGGCGCCATCGCCTTTTAGCATGCGTCCAAGCAATAGACCTAAATAGCATAAGCCACGCCCAGGGATAGGCGTCCAATTAGCCTTATGTTTTGGTTGATATATTACGGTACATTTGGGCAACCAGTGTAGGCCGTAACTGACGGATCGGCGCAAACTCAAACAAAATTGCACTCTCGGTATGGTACCCCACTTCGGGGGCGCCGAACCGCGACCGTTTTATCCGAACCACGACCGTTTTATCCGAACCACGACCGTTAGGGAGTGGAAAAAAATTTAGCCGCCGTTTCAATCACACCATTTTCTTCCGTAACTATTGATAACTTTCCATAAGTCTTCTACCATTGAAGAAATGCTATAGCTTGATAAGCCCTATGGATAAAATAACAGAAAATCATTCAATTATTATTGCCCTTGATGTCGATGCTCACTTATTCGATAAATTGCATCGTGTTGTCGAAGCCGGTTTTTCCGTGGTTGAAATTAATTCGGTCGAACCCGATATACTACGAGAAGCGATTAAACAATTTCCTAGGCTGCGAATAGGTGCTGGCAAAATTGTTAATACGCAACAATTAGAAGATTGTTATCAGGCTGGCGTGGATTTTGTTACAAGCCCTGGTTTGCTACCGGCCATCGCTCAAACAGCAAATGTTTACTCCATCACTTACTTACCCGGCGTTGCTACCCTTTCCGAGGCCATGCAAGCCATGGAACTAGGCTGCACGCATGTGCGCCCCTTTCCTGCTAATCTGGCCTTTTGTACGCTACTTAACAACTATTTGCCGCAAGTTAGATTATTCCCTGCGGAAATAGAGTGGGATGAAATAGAACACTTTTTAACGCTACCTGCTGTAGCTGCCGTCAGTATTATTAATCCTGAATTTAAGCAATTACAGAGCATAGGAACAGCGGTTCCGGTTTGAGACTGACGGATTCAAACACATTTGCGTAGCCCGTAAGGAGCAAAGCGGATTACGGGGTTTATCAACGAACGATACGTTCCCCACAGAGAACAACAAAAACAATAATGCACAAACACATTTGCATTCATTAGTCTTTAGAGTAATCCCCGTAATCCGCTTTGCTCCTTACGGGCTACGCTATACTTTTCGTGCAACCTGGGCTCAAATATGCCATTTCTCCAAGATTCAACATGCGCCGTGAACGTGTAGCTTTATTAATCTTGATCCAAAGGTTGCGTTTTTAATAAATCAATAAATAGTAACAAAGCGCCTATACAAATGGCACTATCAGCCAGGTTAAATACTGGCCAATGGTAATTTTTATAAAACACATCTATAAAATCAATAACATAGCCAAACATGGCTCTATCGATTAAATTACCTATGGCCCCACCTAAAATTAGACTCAAAGCGAGTAGTTGCAAACGTAAATGAATCGCTGAGCGGATTATCCAAATAAAAATAGCTGTACTCATTACCAAACTAAACCCAGCTAATAACCATCGATGCCAGGTACCCGCGCTGTGTAAGAAGCTAAATGCAGCACCGGTGTTATAAGCCAATGTCAAATTAAACATAGGCAAGATAGCTTCCGGTTGATAGGGGATTAAATCCAGTGAGGCCCAATATTTACTTGCTTGATCAAGACCTACAATAATCATCACCAATAAAAACCAAGGCCATTTTTCCATGATGCGTTTCCCTATTTTCATGCAAATTGTCTCACTTCGTCATGACCGCTAATATTACCTACACAACGCAAACATAATTCCTTATGCTCTCGATTTGCTCCCACATCCTCACGACGGTGCCAACAACGGCTGCACTTAGCATGTGAGCTTGCTTTCACATCGATTGCAACCCCTAAGCTTTCATTGAAAAGTAAGCCGTCCTTTTTGCATTCGTCTAGCGGGCGAACGATGGCTGAAGAAGTAATTAAAATAAACCGCAATTCATCGCCTAATTTAGCCAGAAGCGCTTGTACCTTGGGCGATGCATATAGCGTCACCTGTGCTGCTAGCCCCGAACCAATAACCCCTGCTTGCCGCTGATTTTCTAATGCTTTATTAACCTCATCACGGATGACATGAATCTGCTGCCATTCGTCTAAAGAAACATTATCCACCTTAGGCCAGTTGGTATACCAAGATTCTAAAAAGATGCTATCCCCTTTATACCCGGGGATAGCCTGCCAAATCTCTTCCGCTGTGAACGATAAAATAGGCGCAAGCCAGCGCGTTAAGGCTTGAATAATATGATACATCGCCGTCTGACAGGAGCGCCTAGCATTGCTATTGACAGGTGTTGTGTATTGACGATCTTTAATAATATCAAGGTAAAAGCTTCCCATGTCCACGGCGCAAAAATTATGAATTTTTTGATAAATTAAATGAAAATGATATTGCTCATAGGCATGAGTTATCTCATCCTGCAAATCTTGGCAGCGTTTAATCGCATAGCGATCCAATTCCACTAATTTTTCTACCGGCACTGTATCAGTAGCCGGATCAAAATCAAATAAATTAGCTAATAAAAACCGAGCCGTATTCCGAATGCGACGGTAAGCATCGGCATTGCGCTTAATAATCTCATCAGAAATACTGACTTCATTGCGGTAATCGGTAGAGGATACCCACAAACGCAAAATATCAGCACCGTATTGCTCAATTAATTTATATAAAGCAACATAATTACCTCTCGATTTAGAAAGCTTATGACCTTCTGCATCCACGGTATAGCCATGGGTTAAAACGGTTTTATAAGGTGCCTCGCCATACATCGCTACTGAGGTGGTTAATGACGAATTAAACCATCCTCGATGCTGATCAGAGCCTTCAAAATAAACATCGGCAGGAAACCCTAATGCTTCCCCAGCCTTAAGCACACAATAATGAGAAACGCCTGAATCAAACCATACGTCCATTGTATCGTTGATTTTTTCGTAAGACGATGCATCCTCACCTAAAATGTCTTTACTATCTAAATCAAACCAAGCATCAATCCCTTTTTGTTCAATGCGTTGGGCAATATCTTCAATAAAGGCTACCGTATTAGGGTGCAACTCCCTTGTTTTTTTATGAACAAATAGCGGCATTGGTGTGCCCCACGCTCTTTGCCTTGATATGCACCAATCAGGCCTATTTTCAACCATATTGCTAATGCGGGCCTTACCCCAATCAGGCACCCACCTTACCTTCTCAATGGCTTGCATAAGTGCTGATCTCAACCCCTTTTTATCCATAGCAATAAACCACTGCGGGGTCGCACGAAAAATAACCGGTGTTTTATGCCGCCAACAATGTGGATAACTGTGCTGCATCATTTCATTATGTAGCAATGCGCCGCGTTCACTTAAGACCTTAAGAACTTGGTCATTCGCTTTTAAAACCGAAAGACCTGCAAATAAAGGCACATCCTCGGCATAACATCCATTGGCTAATACGGGATTTATCAAAGGTAACCCATACGCTTGCCCCACCTGGTAATCATCAGGACCATGCGCTGGTGCTGTATGCACGCATCCCGTACCGGAATCAGTTGTTACATGTTCGCCTAAAACAATGGGCACTTTTCGTTCATAAAAGGGATGCTGTAACAGCAATTTATCAAAGACGCCTCCTTTTACCGTTCCAATGGAAGCAAAATCGTTGATATTGAACCGAGCCATCACCGACTCTACTAGTTCTTTAGCAAGGATAAAATAGCGATCCCCGGCATCGACTAATACATAATCTAAAGCAGGATGCAAACAAACCGCCTCATTCGCAGGCAGCGTCCAGGGTGTAGTGGTCCAAATGGGGACAATCACCGGTTTATTGGGAAGATTTAACTTTACTTTATCTAAAAATAACGGTGGATCAATTGCCAGAAAAGCCACATCAATTGAAGCAGATGTTTTATCTTCGTAGTCGACTTCTGCTTCCGCGAGGGCCGAGCCGCAATCAATACACCAATGCACAGGCTTAAACCCTTGCTGTAAATGACCGTTGGCAATGATTTTACCTAAAGCGCGCACGATATTCGCTTCATAAGTGTAATTCATGGTGATATAAGGATTTTGCCAATCACCAAAAACGCCTAAGCGCTGAAACTCATCCCGCTGGATATCAATTTGACTGGCTGCATATTCACGGCATTTTTTACGAAAATCACTCGGACTAAGTTTTACGCCAGCCTTACCGGTCTTTTTTTCTACATTTAATTCAATAGGCAGCCCATGACAATCCCAACCCGGAACAAAAGGAGCATCATAACCACTTAATGTCTTTGATTTAACAATGATATCTTTAAGAATCTTATTTAAGGCATGACCGCAATGTAGATGACCATTGGCATAAGGAGGACCGTCATGAAGAATAAACCGCTTACGTCCTAAACGTGCTGCACGAATTTTTTCGTATACACCTTTACTTATCCATTCAGCAAGCATTTGCGGTTCACGCTTTGCAAGGCCTGCTTTCATTGGAAAGGAAGTAGTGGGTAAATTTAACGTGTCTTTATAGTCAGTCATGTTATCTCTCGAGGTTTTTAAACCAATATCTTGCTGCTCTAATATCCTCATGAATTTGAGCAATCAATGCATCGATTGAAGCAAATTTTGTTTCGTCTCTTAATTTATGCAAAAAATGGACTTGAAGCATATCACCATATAAAGTTTCGCTCATATCAAATAAATGCACTTCAAGAATATTTTTTACGCCATCCACAGTTGGTCGGCATCCTATGTTAGCCACCCCTGACCATTGTTTATTTTTAGGCCCTTGTACCTTAACACAAAAAACACCTTTTAAAGGTAATATTTTACGCCGTAAACTTAGATTAGCAGTGGGAATACCCCATTGCCGCCCGCGCTTATCGCCTTCAATGACTCGTCCGCATAGGCTATAAGGGTGTCCTAAAAGCTTAGCGGCATGATTTAAATCACTCGCTTGTAAGGCTTCTCTAATCTTAGTAGAGCTTACTCGCTGATTATCAATAAAAAAATCAGAAAAACAATCAACGGTACATAACGATTCTTCAGCTAATTTTTTTAATAGGTGTATATCGCCTAACCGGCCTTGGCCAAAGTGGAAATCTTGGCCGATCAACAAATACTTGGCTTTCATTAATGAAAAAATAATTTGTTTTGCAAATGTTTCTGCAGGCATCGTTGCTAAATAATTGTTAAAGTTCAAACACCATACATAATCCACATCACACTGCTTAAACCATTCTATCTTTTCACGCAAGCTTGAAAGACGCGCAGGAGCATGCTCTGGACGAAAATATTCGCTAGGCTGGGGCTCAAAAAGCATGACCAAGACGGGCAAATTTAGGCGTTGGGCTTTGACGCGCAACGATTTTAGTAACGCTTGATGCCCACGGTGCACACCATCAAAATTCCCAATGGTCGCCGCTGTCTCTCGAAACGAAATCAAACCTTGTTGAATACCATGCAATAATTTCATGAAAACCATTAAAAAAAACTAAGGTCTGTTGACATTTCACCTCAGATCCTACGCCCCGTGTTGTCCACGGGGCCCATGGATTCCGCAAACAAGTCGCGGAACGTAGGCTAACAATAGAGCTCTTGCATAACCTGCATCTTTAACTTTATTGCCGCGTTACAAAGCGTTCTCCGGTGCTCATTTACTTTATGTAAACTCCGCTCCTCGAACGCTTTGTGCCTTGCACTAAAGCTAAATCTACAGGTTATGCAAGAGCTCTAATGGGTTGTAGAGCAATTGTCAACAGACCCTAGAAAAATCTGGGATTATACCGAGTATATGGATAATTGGGTAGGGCTTAATCCCTGCGATTAAGCCCTGTTTGGAGTTATCCCACGGTAAATAGCTGTTGGAGATCGGCTAAATGTTTTTTAACAAATTGCTTACCTATGCCACGAACATGAGCTAAGTCCTCTACTGCGTGAAAATTGCCATTTTTCTCACGATAACTAACGATAGCCTCGGCCCTTTTTTTGCCGATACCTTTATAAGAATGGGTCAATGTCTTTACATCTGCTTTGTTTAAATTGACTTTACCTGCTTTTTGCTCCAAAGGCGGCGGTTGCACGTGGGGATTAACAATGGATGCCTGCATAGGCATAGAAAGGAATAAAGATACTACAACTAACCATGTTGCTTTCATAACACTCTCCGTAATTTGATTGGACTAATTATTATTTTCTCCCTTTGTTCCATAGGGAGGACGTGCAGTATCTCAGGGTTCAGGCAATTTGTCGAGGGGGTAAAAAAAATTCTCTCCTTGCAAACAAAGTGTTGTCGAACGAATCATAGCCTTGTAAAAAATGTCCAATTAGGCCAAAGAACTTTTACTAGAAGGGTCGGTTGACATTTCATCTCCGATCCTACACCCCGTGGCTTGTCCACGTGGTCCATGGATTGTGCGAACAAGTCGCGGAACGTAGGCTAGAAATGGGTTGTAGAGCAATTGTCAACAGACCCTTCTAAAATGTTCGCCAACAATATACGCTACACAGGCAGTTACTTTTTTACCCATTTCAATATGCAAAAATTCATTAGGACCATGCGCATTGGAGTGTGGTCCTAATACGCCAGTAATCACAAATTGGGCTTTAGGAAACTTTTCTCCAAGCATTCCCATAAAAGGGATGGTCCCGCCCTCGCCCATGTAAATAGCCGGCTTGGCAAAATACGTCATGGATGCATCGTTCACCGCTTTTGCCAACCAAGGAGCCATTATAGGTGAATGCCAGCCTGGGGAGTTTGAGTCAACTTCGAAAGAAACTTTGGCACCATAGGGAGGGTTTTCTGTAATAACTTTCTTCAATACGTCCGCTGATTTTTTAGCGCACACCAAAGGGGGGATGCGCATTGATAATTTAAACGCTGTTTTTGGCCGCAATACATTGCCTGCATTGGCAATGGGAGGAAAACCATCCGCTCCCGTTATGGTCAATGCAGGACGCCATGTTCGATTTAAAATGAGTTGCTGCTCATCTTCAACGACCGGTTTCACACCTTTATAAAAAGGAAATTCTTTATAAACTTCATCACCCAAGGCCTTAGCACATTGTAAAGCTTCCTCCTGCCGCTTTTTAGGGATATCACAATGTAATTCAGGGATTTTTATTTTCCCAGTCATTTCGTCTTCAACACGACTAATCAATTGCTTTGCCACCCTAAAGCTATCCGCTACAATGCCGCTGCCATTACCCGAGTGAATGCCTTCTTGCAAAAGCTCAACAGATAGCTCGCCTACCACGTTTCCCCGCAAGGAAGTAGTCATCCATAATTGCTCGTAATTTAAAGCCCCAGAATCAAGGCAAATAATTAAATCAGGCTCGCCAATTCGCGTTTTCAGGGTATCAATGTAATAGGGTAAATCATAACTCCCGCTTTCTTCACATGCTTCGATAAGGATTACACAACGTGCGTGGGCTAAATTTTGTTCCTGCAACGCTTTAATAGCCGTTAAAGATGCATAAGCCGCATAGCCATCATCGGCAGCTCCCCTGCCATACAAACGCCCGTCTTTTAAAACAGGCTTCCATGGGTCTAAATCTTCATGCCAACCTACCATTTCAGGCTGCTTGTCTAAATGTCCATACAAAAGAACGGTTTCTTTAGATTGGCCTGAGATTTCTATAAACAATAACGGCGTGCGATGGGGTAAACGTAAGATCTCCAAGGACATGCCTTTTATAGGCTGAGCGTTACACCAAGCTGCAATGTGATGGGCTGCTTCATCCATATACCCATGCTCTTGCCACTTTGCATCAAAGTGTGGCGATTTATTAGGGATTTTAATGTAATCACAAAGACTAGGAATAATACTATCATCCCATTCTTTCGCTATGAATTTATGCAGGTTTTGAGCATTCAACATGGGCTGCCTCAGCAATAATGGCCATTACTTTTGTGGTGGCGGATTCAATATGTAACGCTTTGATTTTCTGTACCCTATCCTCAAGATGAGCGCTCACCTCGTGAATGGCATCTAGCAAGGTTTGAGGGGTCAATGATTCTTCATCGATGACTACGCTAATACCTTGCTCCTGAAAATAACGAGCATTATGTATTTGGTCCCCTCGGCTTGCTTTTTGCGATAAGGGAATGAGTACATGGGGTTTTCCTAAAGCCAATATTTCGTATAAAGAATTAGCGCCCGAACGAGAAACCACTATATCAGCCGCTGCAAAGAGATCAGCTAACTCTTCATTGGCATACTCAAACTGACAATAATCTTTGCACGTTACGCTTGTATCCATTTTCCCCTTACCACATAAATGAATCACCTGAAAAGAAGCGCTTAATTGATCCAAAGTCTGGCGAACACATTGATTAATCGCATTAGCGCCTTGGCTTCCCCCGATAACCAACAAGCAGGGCTTACTCTCGTTGAATCGACATAATTTAAGGCCAATTTCTTTTTTACCCCGGAATAATTGGGTGCGAATGGGCGTGCCTGTGACCTCTACTTTACCTTGGTTTTTAAAATGCTTTTTTGCACAAGCAAACGTTACACAGATTTTATCAACGAAAGGGAAGCTCAAGCGATTAGCTAGCCCCGGAGTTAAATCCGATTCATGAGCTACAACAGGGATACGATGGAGCCATGCGCCTACCACTACTGGGAAAGCTACAAATCCACCTTTAGAAAAAACCACATCGGGTTTTAATCTGTGCATTAAACGATAGGATTGGAAAATACCCAATAAAATTTTTAACGGGTCAAAAAAATTTTTAACGCTGAAATAGCGGCGCAATTTCCCATTACTCACTGCATGATAAGGAATAGAAATGGCGGTGATCATGCTTTTCTCCACACCATCAGGAGAACCCACATAATCTATCTGCCACCCTGCCTGCTTTAATGCCTCAATAAGCGCAATATTAGGAGTAACATGACCTGCCGTACCACCACCAGTTAATACAATTTTTGGCATAAAAATCCTTTAGAAGCTTTGTGGTTAATTTGTCATAAGTAATAAACTTAAATCGATAGCTTGAACAGATTTCGTTAAAGCACCTACCGAAATATAATCCACACCCGTTGCCGCAATCGCCTTGATCGTTTCTAAGTTCACACCGCCTGAAACTTCTAATTCGCAGCGTTTAGGCGTATTCATAGCTACTGCTTTTAAAAGCATATCATGCGTAAAATTATCTAGCATAATTCGATCGGGTTTCGCAATAAATGCTTCTTCTAATTCCGCCAGCGTTTCAACCTCTACTTCGATCAATAAATGGCTATGTCGTTTTTTAGCAGCAAGTATAGCATTAGCAATGGAGCCACAGGCTTTAATATGATTTTCTTTAATTAAAAAAGCATCATATAAACCAAGACGATGATTGCCGCCTCCTGCGCACGCTACCGCGTATTTTTGCGCTAACCGAAGGCCTGGTAATGTTTTTCGGGTATCTAATAAACGAGTAGAGTAACCTTTTAATGCTTGTACATAATAATGCGTTTGAGTGGCGGTACCTGAGAGGGTTTGTAGGAAATTTAAGGCTGTGCGCTCTGCTGTCAAAATAGAGCGCGCTAGACCCTCAATGTGGCATACGGTTGAGGGCTCAGAAAGCCATGCTCCTTCTTTTACCAACCACACCAAAGCAATAGCAGGATCCACTTCACGAAAAACCGCTTCCGCCCAATCCTGACCACACATGAGCATGGGCTCACGGGAAATAATCTTAGCTTTCACTTTTAAATCAGCAGGTAAAAGTGATGCTGTAACATCTTCTGAGCCAATATCTTCCACCAAAGCTCTTTTAACATCTACGCTAATATCTTCTTGCTTAAGCTTCACGGGCTTTCATCCTTTGTTCATATCTTTTTTTAAGCCATAAGGGCGTAATAAAGGTGGTTACAATGACCATTAAAATAATACCTGCAAACAATTGATCAGAGATGACTCCCAATGTTCGCCCGATAGAAGCGAATACTAATCCTACTTCACCTCGAGGCAACATACCAATGCCAATTAAAAAGCGATCATCTTTAGAGTTTCCGCCAAGACCGCTAATTAATTTACCAAGGATGGCTGCGATAATTAATCCGAGTGCTATGACTAATACTTCGATATTAAAAAAAGATTCGATCTTCACTTGTATACCAATGAGCATAAAAAAAAGCGGGGCTAAGAGCGCTTCCAGAGGGGCAACTAGCTCTTTAATACCTAAGGTGGTTTTGCGCTCTCGTGTGTCAAAAAAACCATCATGAATGATAATACCTGCGGCGAAAGCACCGATAATGCTGGCTAACTGGACTAAAGTGGCCAGCCAAGACAGGCTCATCACAAATAAAAAAGCAATACACAATTTTGCTTCCCAGGGTTCTAGGAAAGAAAAAATTTTTACAGCCTTGCGCAATACGATCGGACCCATCCATAAAGAGCCAGCAAAAAATACCAGCGCTAAAAGGATAATTTGACTCACCACTGAAAAACTAACAACACCGCTGATTACTAAGCTGCTGACTATTGCAAGAATGACTAATCCTAAAATATCATCGATCATAGCCGCGCCAAGAATCGTTCTTGCTTCGCGGGTTTTCAGTTTATTCATTTCTTTCAGTACGCGGGCGGTAATCCCTACACTTGTTGCTGATAAAGTAGCCGCTACAAAAAGCTCGGTAGCAAAGCTCGCTTGGGACAATATAAAATGAGTGACTAGCAAACCAAGCAAGATAGGTGCAATAACCCCGATAATGGCCACCAAGAACGATTCTCGTCCAGTGTGTTTAAGCTCCGTGATTGAGCTTTCCAAACCTACCATGAATAACAAAAAAATCACGCCATAACGTGAAAAAATATCAACCACATAAGCCACTTTTATAATTTCAACACCTTGAGAACTACCTAACGCATGGATCACTTTCTTTGCATAAAAAGGGTCAGGGATGGTAGCTTCTACCGCATCTCGAAGAGGCAGGCCTGTTAAGAGATCCCGCATGATATGAAAAACAGCAGAACCCTCGCGCAAAATAACAAATAATTGCACCCCGAAAAAGTAACAGATATTACCCAGAAGAACACCCATGAGTAATTCGCCTAAAACCCCAGGTTGATTCAATTTTAGAGCCGCATAACGCCCCATAACGCCAAAGAAAAAAATAAACGTTAACCAAAAAATGACCGGGGCTACTGGATCGATATGATGTTCAACAGTGTCAGCAAAAAGTACGGTGGGACAAAGAAAAAGCAGTACAATCAAAAAATTTATGCGTTTCATCATTTGCTTCCATGAAAATTAGAGTCGTTTCTATCCAATCTACAATTTTCTTGACCTAATAGCTAATTCATCATCGATAATGAAGTAGGTTGAGCCCTGAGGTGTCATCACCTTTTAAACGGTAGCCTGGTTGCTTGCAACCAGGAAAGCACGCCATAACGTGCATCAATACTTAAAGTCCCTGGTTGCAAGCAACCAGGCTACATGGTTTAAAAAAAGTGACGATACCTCAAGGTTGGGCCTTGACCCAACCTACGGAAAATTTTCCCATACGAGAGTCGCACCCATCTAAGAGTGCTTCGCCAAAAATAAACAGGTCTCCAATACAGAATCTGGATTTAATGAAATACTATCAATCCCTTCTTTCATTAACCACTCCGCAAAATCCTGATGATCCGAAGGCCCTTGGCCGCAAATACCCACATATTTATTGTGTTTTTTGCAGGCCGCAATCGCCATATGCAATAAAGCCTTGACTGCCCCATCCCGCTCATCAAATTGAGCCGCCACCAAACCAGAGTCTCTATCTAAACCCAAGGTTAACTGCGTTAAATCATTAGAACCTATAGAAAATCCATCAAAATAGGCTAAAAATTCATCTGCAAGCAAGGCATTGGAAGGCAGCTCACACATCATGATAATGCGTAAATTGTGCTTACCCCGCTCAAGGCCTTGCGCCTTTAAAACTTCAATAACTTGTTTAGCCTCCCCGACCGTGCGAACAAAAGGAATCATCACTTCCACATTGGTGAGCCCCATTCCTTCTCGCACCCGCTTGATAGCTTCGCACTCAAGCGCGAAACAATCAGCAAAATCAGAAGAAACGTAACGCGACGCCCCCCTAAAACCTAGCATTGGATTTTCTTCATGCGGCTCATAAGTTTGCCCGCCCAAAAGATTAGCGTACTCATTAGATTTAAAGTCTGATAACCGAACGATGACTGGTTTCGGGTAAAATGCAGCGGCAATCGTTGCGACCCCTTCCCGTAAACGCTCAATGTAATATTCTACTGGAGAAGCATAAGCCGCCGTTTTTTCATCAATCCATTGCTTAAGTTTCTCATCGCTTAAGCTATCGTATTGTAATAATGCTTTAGGATGAATTCCAATGGTATTGGAAATTAAAAATTCAAGGCGGGCAAGCCCAACACCTGCATTGGGAACGGATTGAAAAGCAAATGCCCTTTCAGGATTGCCTACATTCAACATGACTTTTACGGGCAGCTCAGGCATTGTGTCAACATCCAGCCGCACCACTTCAAAGGGTATAATACCCTCATAAACATACCCCGTATCACCTTCAGCACAACTCACCGTGACATTCGAGCCGTCACGAATAGTTTTTGTTGCATCACCACAGCCAACGACCGCAGGTATCCCTAATTCTCGGGCAATAATAGCAGCATGACACGTCCTACCTCCTCGGTTGGTCACAATTGCCGCAGCCCGCTTCATGATAGGTTCCCAATCAGGATCCGTCATATCCGATACTAAAACATCACCAGGTTCTACACGATGCATCTCACTAATATCGCTAATCACCTTTACAGGCCCTTGGCCTATGCGTTGGCCAATGCTGCGCCCCTCACTTAAAATGACACCTTTTTCTTTTAGGGCATAGCGCTCAAGGATTTGTTTACTGCTCCTGCTTTTTACCGTTTCCGGTCGGGCTTGGAGAATATAAAGCTTACCCTCTTTGCCATCCTTCGCCCACTCAATATCCATAGGGCGTCCGTAGTGTTCTTCGATAATCAGCGCTTGCTTTGCCAACTCTTCGGCTTCAGGCAGGGTTAAGGAAAATTGGCGGCATTGAGCTTCTTCAACATCCACCGTCTTTACCCGCTTATCATCACAATAAACCATCTTCATCGCCTTGGTCCCTAAATTACGGCGCACTACTGCCGAATACCCCGCACGCAAGCTTGGTTTATGGATATAAAATTCATCAGGGTTAACCGCTCCTTGCACCACCATTTCGCCTAACCCATAGGATGAATTGATAAGGACTACTTGATCAAAACCTGACTCCGTATCTAACGTAAACATCACTCCGCTCACCGCTAAATCACTGCGAATCATTTGCTGAATACCTGCAGATAAAGCAACGTCTTCATGAGCAAATTGATGATGCACGCGGTAAGCTATGGCTCGATCATTAAACAAAGAGGCAAAGACTTCTTTGATTTTAAGCAAAACGTTATCAACGCCTTTGATATTGAGAAATGTTTCTTGTTGACCTGCAAAAGACGCATCAGGTAAGTCTTCCGCTGTCGCTGATGAGCGCACCGCCACGCTAAAATCATCATGGCCTATCGTTTTTGCAAGATTAAGGTAAGACGTGCGAACAGCATCTTCAAAAGCTCCCGAAAAAGGGGTAGCAAGAATCAGCTCTCGAATTTTTTTACCCGTTGTCGCTAAGGCAGAGACATCTTCAATGTCCAGCGCATGAAGCATACCGTAAATTTTTTTGTCTAATCCCTCTTGGGCTAAAAATTCACGAAAAGAATCAGCGGTGGTAGCAAATCCTCCAGGAACCGCGACATTACGTTTGGACAATTGGCTAATCATTTCACCAAGGGAAGCATTTTTCCCACCCACTTGCTCTATATCCTTCATCCCTAGCTGTTGTAAATCTACTGTATGCGCTGTGGCTGCCATAGTTACCCCAAAATCCATAAATGAGAGTCATTCTACTCAAATTAGGGTTCTTTTTTCAATTATATTCAATCATGGACACGGTAAACGCATCTAAATCCCCCAAATAGTCGCAATTTATCAGAACCACCTACTGAACCACGACCGTTAGGGAGTGGAGAAGTTAATGTTAACGAGCAGCGAAACTAACATTAACTTCTCCACTCCCTAACGGTCGTGGTTCAGATGAACTAATTGT
>JAGVKL010000049.1 GCA_020050595.1 Legionellales bacterium | reverse complement strand
GTAAAAAGGCGCTTATTTGCGCCTTTAAATATTTACCAACCCTATGCCGGGAGCTCAATTGTGTTTGAATTTGCGCCGATCCGTCAGTTACGGGCTACTTTGGCTTCCAAAAATTTCCCACAAAAATGTTTATTTTATAAGAAATATGTAGTAATATAATACATATTGATCTTTTTGAAGATTATTTCAAAAAGTGCTACATCGCAGGTGGGTTATGCCAAGCGCTTTAAGCAAAATTTTAGACACGACTTCCTACAGCGCGCTCGACGATCAGAGTCGAAAGGATATACACACCTTTTTTGCAACAAAATTACATCCCCACCACTTACTTTTGGATATAAGACAAATCTTTGCTAAGCGTCAAGCACTTTTAGCATCAGCTGATTTCTATAGCGAACGACTCGATCAAATAAATCCTGCAAGCTTCCGTTTTTTAAGTCAAGTGCAGCGATGGGCTCTGATTAGGGAGTTAATGTTCACTTTTTATGTGCTTTCAGCACAATATCAGTTGGATGAAGCGGAAGCTCGACGACAAAATTTAAAAAAATTAAGAGAAAGGCTTAAAAAGTGCAGTGATTTTATTGAAGAACTACAAATTCGCATACAATATCCACATGCAGCCCTGACCATCGCCGTAAGGCGATCGGATAAGCCGGTTAAATATCTAGGATTAACAGTCCTTGCTCCTTTTCTGGTTGAAAAAATGATGGAAGTGGTTGATGCACCAGGAAAAACCCATGTTATGAGGAATTGGCTTAATACCATTAATGGCCGTCGGCTTTATTGGGTATGGGGCAGCAATTTATTAAATACCATCATCAGTATGCTTGCTGAAGACTTTACCAATAAAGGGCAAGCGCAGGCTGGTATGGGAATACCGGCTCCTGCTGCAGGGTACATCAGTTGGGTTCTTTATTATGTTCGTTTTGGCATCAACTTATTCTTATTGCTTAAACATACCATCAAAGGGCCTTGGATGAGTGAGCAGGAAAGAAGTATGCCTACTTGGGAGCGATTTAAGACGCAATGGGACCAACGTAAATTTGCCCTTTTAAATGATTCCATCTGGGGATTAGCTAATATGGTTTGTTTCTTCTGGCTAACTGGCAGTGGTATGTTTGGTTATTACGGAAATGTAGTAACGGCTGGTTTGTTAGTGATGGATGTTTGCTTAACGATATGGCGATTTTATGAGGAAAGCACAGCATATAATGCCCAAATGCAGCGCTATAAACGGGATATCATTACTTTAGACGAAAAAATTGCTCAAAATCTGCAAGAACAAGAATACGCGGCAAATGCAATGGCAGAGAACTTAAAGCAAGCAGCAGAATTATTACAATCACTCAAAGAGGAAGAAGAGCTATTAAAAGCGGAGTTAAGCGCTCTGCAAGATGCACAGCAGCAATGTGAATTTAATTGGCGGTATAAAAAATACAATACGATTAATGAGTTAGTTTATGCCGTTGCTTTATTATCCGCCTTTTCGTTGATGTGTTGTTTTCTTTTCCCACCGGCCATGGTTGCCCCTGCTGCGGTAATGATCATGGGCGTGCTAGGCGCCGTTCTTTGTTTTGCCTTTACAATGATTTCTACAGCGATTACTGGAGCGCTTGAGCTTTATAAATCAAAAGAAAGCGCTAAGCTTGCAAGAGAGAAATGTGAAAAACTTCGGGAAGACTTTAAGCAGGCTAGTCATCAGGACGTTAAAAAACAATTATTTTTAGAGATAAAACGCTTATCAATAGAAGCAGATTATCAGGAAAAAATGGCCGAATTTCAAAAAATTAAGCTAATACGTTCCATTGTGATGGACGTTATCATACCGCCTTTAATTTTTGCTTCTTTGCTATTTATGCCCATGGGCATTGGTATTGCCGTGATAGCGGCAGGTCTTCTTTTAGCGCTTGCTACCCATTTGTTATTAAAACGGTTAGAACCACCAAAGCCTCCTCTGCCCGAGTTTGATGAGCAAGAGTATAAGGAGTTTGCCAAGACCTATCATTCAGATGAATCACCGGCTACAGGAGTTAAGGGAGGGATTTTTGCTGCGCCTAAGCCTGAGGAATCTATGGCACCGGGAACAAATAAGTTTACTCCGAAGACTGCGTAGCCTGATTGCAAGCAACTGCGTTTTGGGTTGATGCTTAGTGTTGGATTGGGGCTCTCATGGTGGTTCAATTTTCCGCTTCCTGACGGTCGCGGTTCGGGTTTGCGGGTTCAATTTTCCGCTTCCTGACGGTCGCGGTTCGGGTTCTTGATGGTCGTGGTTCGGCAATTGTCCTGTATCTATTCACCATTCTCAGGTAAATTTAATTAAAAAAGTGTATAATTGCGCTTTTTATGATCGTTGAATAACCTTATGAACCTCGAAAAGCATTATGATGTCATTGTTGTGGGGGGTGGACATGCTGGTACAGAAGCAGCGCTGGCTGCTGCTCGTATGGGCGCTCAAACACTGCTGCTAACGCATAACATGGATCTTCTTGGCCAAATGTCCTGTAACCCTGCCATTGGTGGCATAGGTAAAGGGCATTTGGTCAAAGAAATTGATGCACTCGATGGAGCGATGGCTATTGCTGCCGATTTCGCGGGTATCCAGTTTAGAATTTTAAATGCCTCCAAAGGCCCTGCTGTACGAGCTACTCGTGCACAAGCGGATAGAGTGCTTTATCGCCAAGCTATACGGCATTTATTACAAACCCAACCGAATTTGACCTTATTTCAGCAGGCGGTTGATGATATTGTGCTAGAAGGGGATAAGGTCGTCGCAGTTCGTACGCAAATGGGTCTTGAGCTTCGCGCAAAAGCAATCATTTTAACCGTTGGTACCTTTCTAGGGGGCAAAATTCATGTAGGCATGAGTCAATATGCTGGGGGGCGCGCAGGTGATCCGCCGGCTATTGCCTTAGCAGCGCGTCTGCGCGAGTTAGAATTACCGGTTGGCCGTTTAAAAACAGGAACGCCTCCGCGAATTGATGGGCGGACACTGGACTATAGCCAAATGGATAGTCAGCCTGGTGACACGCCTTTGCCGGTATTTTCTTATTTAGGTAGTGTGAATGATCATCCCGAACAAATTGCATGCCATATCACGCATACCACGGAAAAAACCCACGACATTATTCGTAAGAATTTACATACCTCCCCTATGTATGCAGGAGTGATTGAAGGCGTAGGGCCCCGTTATTGCCCTTCTATTGAAGATAAAATCGTTCGTTTTGCTGATAAATTATCGCATCAAATTTTTGTAGAACCCGAAGGGTTAACCACCCATGAAATTTACCCTAATGGCATTTCCACCAGCTTGCCTTTCGAAGTACAAGTTCAATTTGTAAGAACCATTAAAGGCTTTGAAAATGCACATATCACTCGACCTGGTTATGCCATTGAATATGATTATTTTGATCCGCGTGGATTAACGCCTTATCTACAAACTAAAAGTTTAAGCAATTTATTTTTTGCTGGCCAAATTAATGGCACCACAGGGTATGAAGAAGCAGGGGCGCAAGGTATTGTCGCCGGTATAAATGCCGTGCGCTATATTAAAGAACAACCCTTATGGAGTCCGCGCCGCAATGAAGCTTATATCGGTGTACTTATTGATGATTTAATTACTTGCGGAACCCAAGAGCCGTATCGAATGTTTACCTCGCGTGCGGAATATCGCCTACTTTTACGGGAAGATAATGCGGATCTTCGGTTAACGACCATCGGCCGTGAGTTGGGTGTGGTAGGGGATAAACGCTGGCAAGCGTTTTGCGAGAAGCAAGAGGCAATTGAGAAAGCGCAGGCTCAGCTTAAGGATACTTGGGTTCGGGTCAGCCATAATGAAAATTTAAAAACCATTATAGAAAAGCCGCTTGCTCATGATTGCCGTGCTGATGATTTATTAAAGCGCCCTGAAATAGGGTATCAACATTTGCAAGCGATAGAGGACTTAGCATTGCCTCTTTTAAATGAAGACGTCGCCTTGCAAGTGGAAATCCAGAGTAAATACGCAGGCTACATTGAACGGCAGCAATTAGAAATTACGCGATTAGAAAAACATGAGAATACGCAAATCCCCCAAGGCTTTAACTACACCCAAGTTTCCGGATTATCCAGTGAAGTGGTGCAAAAATTAATCCAAATTAAGCCTACTACGATAGCCCAAGCAGGCCGTATCTCAGGCGTAACGCCGGCGGCATTGTCATTATTATTAATTCACTTAAAAAAACAGCGTTTAGCCGAAGAGGTTTGATCGTAATAAAAACTAGGATATCAATGAATATCGCTGATTTACTGCATCAAGGTATAAAGCAGCTTAATAAAGGCGCTCGTCATCCAGAGCAAAGCGAAGGATCTCCTAAACCTTGGGAGATGTTTCGCTGTGCTCAACATGACGTAGGTCTTATGGAGGAGATGCTCCTTCATTACCTTTTACTGTTAGATAAATGGAACCAAGCGTATAACCTAACTGCTATACGTGACATCCAGTCGATGGTTGCTCGTCATATTCTTGATAGTTTAGCTATTCTTCCGTGGATTAAAGGCTTACGCTTACTGGATGTAGGCACAGGCCCTGGGCTTCCGGGCATTCCCCTCGCATTAGCTCGCCCCGAATTACAAGTCGTTTTACTCGATAGCAATGGCAAAAAAATTCGTTTCTTACAGGAAGTGAAAAGAACGCTTAACATTGATAATATTGAAATCATACAAACTCGTGTAGAAAACTACCACCCGCCTTTAGGTTTTGATACAGTAACAACTCGGGCGTTCAGCAATTTAGAGCAGATGATAGCTTGGACCAAGCATTTAATGGCCCCCAATGGTATTTGGCTTGCTATGAAAGGCAAATACCCCAAAGAGGAATTGATGGCGATCAAAAGCCCTTATCATGTAGAAACATATACAGTGCCTGGTGTTGAAGGTGAGCGTTCTTGTATCATCATTGAAAATGCAATAGTAAAGGAATAAACATGGCAAAAATCATAGCCATTGCTAATCAAAAAGGGGGCGTTGGTAAAACGACGACAGCCATTAACCTCGCGGCATCATTGGCAGCGAATCAGCAGCAAGTTTTATTAATCGATCTGGATCCACAAGGTAATGCCACGATGGGATGCGGTGTAGATAAGAATGAATTGGTTCATACCAGTAATGATGTACTTTTACGCGATTGCCTTGCTGAGCAGGCCTGTCTTGCCACTAATTGTGGTTTTGATTTAATTCCGACAAATAGCGATTTAACGGTTGCTGAAGTGAGTCTAATGGATCGCAATCATCGCGAGACGTTTTTATTCAAAGCATTGCAGCCCATACAAAATGCATATCATTTTATTTTGATTGATTGTGCGCCTGCTTTAAACACCTTAACGATTAATGCCTTGGTAGCGGCAGATTCCGTTTTAATTCCTATGCAATGTGAATACTATGCCTTAGAAGGATTAGCCGCGTTGTTATCAACCATCGAACAGGTTAAGAGCTCGGTTAATCCCCGCCTCCATATAGAAGGTATTTTACGCACGATGTATGATGCTCGTAACCGCTTATGTTCGGAAGTCTCTAAACAATTATTAGAACATTTTAATAATAAGGTGTATCGTACAGTCATTCCCAGAAATGTACGCTTAGCAGAAGCGCCTAGCCATGGCTTGCCTGCACTCCAATATGATAAAAATTCACCTGGAGCTGCTGCCTATATGGTTTTAGCATCCGAGGTTATCGGTAAACAACACGTTTCTAGTTCAGCGCTAACCAGTTGAGGTTTCTATGGTCGTAAAACGAAGTGGTTTGGGACGCAATTTATCAGCTTTGTTAGGTCAAACAGACAATACATTACTGATGAAGCCAGAGTCTCTGGTTATAACAGAGCCGCAAAAAATAGCTATTGACCATTTACAGCCTGGTAAATATCAACCTCGAGGAGCGATGGATGAAACCGCGTTGGCAGAGCTTGCTGAATCTATTAAAAAACAAGGTTTATTACAGCCTTTAGTGGTTAGAGAAATAGCGCCCAAGCGTTATGAAATCATCGCAGGAGAAAGGCGCTGGCAGGCTTGTAAATTAGTGGGAATGCAAGAAGTAGCTGTGGTTATCCGTCAAGTCGATGATGAAACAGCGATGGCTATGGCCTTAGTGGAAAATCTTCAGCGGGAAGATTTAAATGCAATGGACCAAGCGCGTGCAATACATAGGTTAACGACAGAGTTTTCATTGACCCATCAGCAAATTGCTGACCTACTTTGTAAATCCCGCGCTGCGGTCAGTAATTATTTACGGTTGTTAAATTTGCATAGCGATGTAAGGCGCATGGTGGAAAATAATGATATCGATATGGGACATGCGCGTTGTTTGCTCATCTTAGACGAGGAGCAGCAATACCAAGTAGCGCAATTGGTGGTGGCCAAAAGCTTATCGGTGCGGGAGACAGAGGCACTGGTAGCACGGGTTAAAGCAGGGAAATTAACACCTGCGAAAGAAAAAATTGAAAAAAGTCCTCTCTTCGAACGCGAGCTAAAAGCGTTAGCTCAGCAATTGCAAACGAAAATAAACATTAAACCAGGAAAAGCGGGCAAAGGGATGTTGGTTATTCACTATGATAATGAAAGTATTTTAGAAAAAATGATTAACCAATTAATTAGTGAGAACGCATGAGGTGTCGTTTAATGGGATGAATTCATTTTACCCTCTGTCATTGGGAACGAAGTGAAGCAATCCAGAGGCCTCATTTAAATGCCATTAACGCCGCTGGGTTGCTTCGCTAAGGCTTGCAAAGACGGAATTTCGTGGCAATATCTCTAAACAAGGACCGTTATGTCGCAACAACTAGGTTATCTCGCTGAACAACAAGCCCGTGATTATTTGATGGCTCAGGGTTTGGGCTGGGTTAATAGTAATTATCGTTGCCGTTTAGGTGAGATTGATTTAATTATGCGAGAAGGTGACTATTTAGTCTTTGTAGAAGTAAGATCGCGTGCTTCAAATGCTTTTGGTGGGGCGATTGCTAGTATAACTCATGCCAAACGCCAGAAGCTTATAAAAACAGCATCCGTTTATATATTAAAAAATAAACTTCAGGATAAACAAGCCATTCGTTTTGATGTACTAAGCATGGAGGGTAAGCCTCCTAAAATTACATGGATCAAAAACGCGTTTGGTTTAGATGACTGAATTTAAAGAGGACCCCATGATAGAGATGGAAGAGCGCGTTAGGCATCTTTTTGGTGTCAGTATTGAAACACAAATCGGGGCGGCGGATACGTTGTCTGCTTTTATTGCCAAAGCAGGAGCGCGTTTAGTTAACTGCTTACTCAATGATAACAAGATTCTCTTATGCGGCAATGGCGCATCAGCGGTTAATTGC
This sequence comes from Legionellales bacterium, assembly GCA_020050595.1. Taxonomy (GTDB): domain Bacteria; phylum Pseudomonadota; class Gammaproteobacteria; order Legionellales; family Legionellaceae. The sequence continues at coordinate 34,483 of JAGVKL010000049.1, read as the reverse complement.
TCGCACTTTACCAGTATTATGCTCAATCATTTTGATGTGGAGCGACCCCCGCTTCCTGCTATTTCGTTGTCGACCGATGTTCCTGTATTGACCGGCCTGACCAGTGAAGGTCATCATGACCAAATCTTTGCCCGTCAAATTCAAGCGCTTGGGCGGGAGGGCGATGTGCTGCTCCTTTTGTCGACATCAGGAAATGCGGATAATCTTCTTCATGCGATTAGTGCTGCAAATGATCGTGGCATGGATACCATCGCGTTAAGCGGGCGAGATGGCGGTGTATTGGCTAATCATCTTGGCCCAGAAGATATAGAATTACGAGTTCCAGGCGATACGGCGGCAAGAATTCGAGAAATGCATTTATTTATTTTGCATTGTTTTTGCGATTTAATCGATCAATCATTATTTGGACAATTATCGGGGTAATTATGAAAATAAAAACCATTGTTTTTTTCCTGTTAAGTGCTTTATTAACAAGTTGTGTCGCTGTGGTTGCTATAGGAGCAGCAGGTGGTATGGCTGTTTATGATCGACGCAGTTTAACCATGATGGAAAAGGATGCGCGTATATTTTATATGGTTCGTAAAGCTATTGTAGCGGATCCTCGTTTTAATGGTTCGCGTATTGTCGTTAGCAGTTATAACCAAGTCGTATTATTAGCAGGCCAAACACCTACTGCTTCACTGCGGGTGGTGGCAGAGAAAATTGTACAAAGCACCCCAAATGTTCGGCGTGTTTATGACGAAATAACGATAGGCCAGCCACTTAGTATGACGACCCAAAGTAAAGACAGTTGGATTACAGCACACGTTCGCAGCAAGCTTTTAACGCAAAAAGGCTTAGAATCAGGCTCCATCCATATTGTCACTGAAGATGGGGCAGTTTATTTAATGGGAGTGGTTACCCGTGATCAAGCCGATTTAGCGGTTAATGTAGCAAGACAGATCAGCGGGGTGCAAAAGGTGGTAAAGATTTTTCAATATATTACTTAGCGGAAAATGAAGCTATTTATAGAGACTATTCATGCAAAAACAAGGATGTATTGCGCTAGTATTGATACTTCTTAGCTTTTTATTAACAAGCTGCATTACCAATGTTTGGACAGGAGTAACGTTAATTTATGATCGCCATAATGTCTATAAGCAATTGAGTGATTATCAATTAGCGGCTAGTGCAAGTCGTGCACTCTATAAAGATCAAATTTTTAAGGCGGATAATTGCGCAATTGATTTAGCGGTTATCAATGGAGATATATTATTAGCTGGCTCTGTGCCTACTGAGGGCCTGCGAGAAGAAGCGCTGGCGCGAGTAAAGCGTATTGATGGCTATCGTCGGGTATTTAATCAAATAGCGGTAAAAGAAATACCTGATAGCACCCTTGAGGATAATTGGATTACCACCAAAATTCGTAGTCAGATTTTTGCTGATTCTACGATTAACCCTCGCGTTTTTAAGGTAGTGACCGTCGAGCAAATCGTGTATCTGATGGGTGATGTTCTTCCAGAGCAAGCGGATCGAGTTATTACCATAGCAAGGGAGTGTGATGGTGTTAAACGAGTAGTGAAATTATTTAAATATTATAATCTCAGTGATAAACCATCAAATAAAAATCAATAAGATTAAAAAATAAATGGCCTGATGTTTATCAGGCCATCTTGATGCTTTTCCCATCAGGAAGTGGCTAACCTGAGTGGATACTTATACTTTATCAATGGAAACGGCCTTTATCCAGTCGTTTACGAATTTTTCGTAATTTCATTTTATGTAAAAGCCCCGTTGAGCCGTTTATGCTCTTTTCTTGTTCAGGATTTTGCTCAAATTTTACCGGATGAGTTCGACAGTGTTGCCGGTAGCTATTATGAAGTTTATTGTGTTTGTGATGCAAGCCATCGCCGTAGCGACTTAACATATGTTCCCGCATGCGAGCCGCGGTGTGCTGTTGTTTTTCAGACATATCTCTATCCTTAATATGAAGTTGAACCTGTGTTTGTATAAAAAAAACACACCTACATTTAAATTATAGTTGAAGTTAGGTTAGGGGTCAGGTTCATTTATTAAATTATAAATACCTAAAGAAAATAAAGTCTTCCATTCAAACCAGGAGGTCGGCGGGGGGGTAATGAATTAATAAATGAACTCCGCAAAAGAAGTATCTCGAAATTCGACTAATATGATTACATATTATACAATTGGCGTCTTTCAATGATTTTTTCCAGGTCGTATGGCTAGGGCAATCAAAGCGAAAGGTTTAGCGCCGATAGAAAAGAGGCCAAAATAAAGTGTTCCATTGCTAGGCGGTCAGCGGGTGGATTTAATGAATTAATAAATGAGCCTGACCCCAATTGTTAATTGTTTCTGATTCGTTTACTGAGGAGTTACAAATGCCAGTAGAAAATAAATTACATAAGATGATTACTCTGCTATTGCAGCATGTGGTCCGTGGCAAGCAAGGCGAAGCAAAAATCATCCTCCAAAAAAACCCTGGATTATTAATGTTGAAAGGAGATGCCACAGATACCAAAGGACGTACCTTTTATAAGCTCTCAGCCTGGCAATATATGTTATGGGCGCAGGATAAGGGCATGAGTCAAATGGCGCTTGCTTGCTTACCTGATGGCGGCGCAGGGCTGGCGATCAGAAAAGTATTAATAGAACAATATGGAGAAATTCTTGCAAAAGGTATTAAATACGACATGGGTGGAGAGCATTACCTCGATCTAGAATTTGAGAGGGATATGGCGAGTGTAATTGTGCAGGTAATAAAAGTGGTCGGGCCTTCAGATCCATGGACAAAGGCTATTACTAAAGCGCAACGGCTTCTATTAGTTCAGAAGAAGATTTTAGTGGTTGAAGATGAGGATGATAAGCCTGAATGTAGCATCAGTGAATCCCAGTTTCTTCTAATAGCAACAACCTGTGCTGAGGCCTTTAAATTTGATAATTCTGGTCTGGAGGAGGCACTTAAATATGCTCAAGCAGCAGTTGCTTCTAGTAAGATGGAAGGAAGCGAGATTGACCGATATGATGCTTGTGTATGTTTAATGGAAATTTTGCAATTAGCAGGTAAAGCAACAAGAGATGAGCTGGTCAAAAGAATAAGCGTACCCGGGGCTGTAGCAAGCGGTTTTTTTGCCACCCTAGCAGCAGGAGGAGCCGGTGTATCAGCAATTCAAGGAACGTTATCATTTAGTTTAGGTACAACCTCTGCTGAAGATTTTTTTACAGGAGCGACTAACATTGCGGCAGAAATCTGGCGTGAATGGGAAAGTAATCCACGTTGCGGCGCAAAAGACCACCATATGGAAGTTGTAGAGAAAATTCTAGATGAAAATAAAAGAAAGGGGTCAGGTTCATTTATTAAATTATAAATACCCAAAGGAAATAAATCGTTCTATTCGAGAATAGAAGCTGAGAAATATAATTTAATAAATGCCTGACTCCCTCCATAAGGACTCATGAATTTTTAGCTGGAAATTTAGATGAGATAAACTTTATGAATATAAAAAACGAATTTAACCAAATCATCGGTTACCCTATTAAGAACTGGCAACCTAAAGCAGCCCCATCAATATCAAAAATGATAGGAAATTATTGTGAGTTAGAATTATTAGATATTGCTAAGCATGCTAAGAAGTTATTTAACTCCCTTTCTCTAGGGAATGATGGCTCTTCGTGGACTTATTTGCCGTATGGTCCATTTGCAACATTCGAGGATTTTTCACTATGGCTACAAAAAACATCTGATGTATCAGACACGGTTCTCTATGCCATTTTGGGTAAACATGGTTTACCCATCGGTATCGCAGGTTATTTGAGAATAAATCCTGAACATGGGGCAATTGAAATCGGTCATTTGCATTTTTCAAAACGATTACAAAAAACACCTGCAGCTACGGAAGCAATGTATCTTATGATGTCCTATGTTTTTGATGAGCTGGGATATCGACGTTATGAATGGAAATGCGACTCATTGAATCAGCCTTCTCGTAATGCAGCAGAGCGTTACGGCTTTAAATTCGAAGGAATTTTTAGGCAATGCAATGTTTTTAAAGGTCGAAATCGTGATACAGCTTGGTTTTCTATTATTGATTCTGAATGGCCCACCATAAAAAATAAATTTATTAATTGGTTAAATCCAAAGAATTTTGATGATGTAGGAAATCAGCGAATGCGTTTAAATGAGATGTAACGTTAATGGGGGGAGGCTCATTTATTAATTTTGAAATAGGACGATTTATCTTTTTTGCATATTTATAATTTAATAAATGAACCTGACCCCTAACTTAAAGCCGTTGCTTATCCATATTGTTTACTTTATAATCCGCGCGACATGATGGGTAGAACTCTGAAAAATCGGCGGGGCATAAAAGTTGCTCAGCGTTTATTAATGTGGCAGTTAGCTTTAATGGTACTGCTTGCGATAGCTGCGTTTTTGCTTTCAGGCATGAAAGCGGGCTTATCAGCACTATTAGGCGGGTTGGTTTGTATAATACCCAATGCTTATTTCGCGAGAAAATTATTTCAGTACCATGGAGCACGGGCAGCGAAGAAAATTGTCAATAGCTTCTATAAAGGCGAAGCATTGAAAATGCTTATGACAGTTGCCTTATTTGCCCTGGTATTTAAATTTTTCACAGTGCTTCCTCTTGTATTTTTTGTGGTGTATATCGTGGTGCAAATGGTAGTTTGGTTTGCTCCCTTATTAGTTGATAATAATGAGCGCATGTGAAATGCGTTACAAAAACCGGATAGGCTAGAAAAGTGACTGAAATGGTATCAAACACACATTACATTAAGCATCACCTTACCTATTTAACTCTTAATGTCAAAACCATGACATTGGATGCAAATGGTGGTTTTTGGACCTTAAACCTAGATACCCTATTTTTCTCGATCGTATTAGGTTCCCTCGCCCTTCTTTTCTTGTATGCTGGCGCGCGCCGTGTATCAACAGGCGTACCTGGTAAATTACAAAATTTTGCCGAAATGATGTTGGGATTTGCTGACAGCCAGGTGAAAGATTGTTTTCATGGTAAAAATAAAGTGATAGGCCCATTAGCACTGACTATTTTTATTTGGGTCTTTTTAATGAATTTTATGGATATTTTACCCGTTGATATCTTACCTTTTGTGGCCCAACTTTTTGGTATCCATTATTTGAAGGTTGTTCCCACGAATGATTTAAATTTAACGTTTGCTTTAGCATTATCAGTATTCTTTTTAATTCTCTTTTATAGTTTGAAAGTAAAAGGTATTAAAGGGTTTACTAAAGAGTTAACGTTACAACCCTTTAATAACCCATTATTTATTCCATTTAATTTATTATTAGAATTGGTAGGTCTTATCGCCAAGCCTATTTCGTTGTCGCTACGGTTATTCGGTAATTTATACGCAGGTGAGTTAATATTTATTTTAATCGCGTTATTAACGCTGAATGCGGCATCCTCAACGTCAGTTGTTAGTACAGCTACGTTAACGGTTGCGCAATTTTTATTATCATTGGCGTGGTCGATTTTTCATATTTTAGTGATCACGTTACAAGCCTTTATTTTCATGGTATTGACAATTGTGTATTTAAGTCTTGCCCATGAAGATCATTAGTCAATTTTATTTTTAATTATCCAGTAAGGGGATTTATATGCAAGCTGCAAGTTTAATAGCTCAAGTTCAAGGTATGACCGTTATCGCGGTTGCTTTGTTAATCGGGTTGGGTGCTCTGGGTACGGCGATTGGTTTTGGACTTTTGGGTGGTAAGTTTCTTGAAGGTTCTGCACGCCAACCAGAAATGGTTCCTATGCTACAGGTAAAAATGTTTATCGTTGCGGGCCTATTGGATGCGGTTACCATGATCGGTGTGGGTATTGCCTTATTCTTCACCTTCGCAAACCCATTTTTAAGTAACTTAAGTTAATAAATTTCGGGTTAATCCCGGGGCACATTTAATGTAGGTTGGGCCTTGGCCCAACAATTCATATCTGTTGGGCCAAGGCCCAACCTACGATGGGAGACAACATTGGAAATCAATTTAACTCTGGTTGTACAAATGCTCGTATTTGGTGCATTTGTTTGGTTTACCATGAAATTTGTATGGCCGCCCTTATCCAAAGCATTGGAAGAGCGCCAAGATAAAATTGCCGAGGGCTTAGCTGCTGCTGAACGCGGTCGTAGAGAGCTAGAATTAGCCCAGCATCGTATCAAAGATGAAATGAAGCAGGCTAAAGTGCAAGCATCTGATATTGTAGAGAAAGCAAATCGTCGTGCTGCTCAAATTGTTGAAGAAGCGAAAGGTGATGCTCGCCAAGAAGCACAGAAATTAGCTGAAATTGCACAAGAACAAATCTCACAAGAAGTAAATCGTGCTAAAGATAATTTACGTAAGCAAGTAGCTTTATTAGCCGTTGCCGGTGCGGAAAAAATTCTAAACCGTGAAATTGATGAAAAAGCAAATCAAGCCTTGCTGGATAACCTGATTGAAGAGATTTAATGATGTCTGACACTACGATTGCAAGACCTTATGCTAAAGCCCTTTTTAATCATGCACTTGCAGAGAAGAGCTTAGCCGAATGGTCAGCTACCCTGCAATATTTCGCTCAAACCGTGTTGGATTCGGAGGCGCGCCAATTTATTTCTAATCCGGCCACTACCTCGGATCTTAAGATTCGGTTATTGCTTGATGTCTGTGGGCAAAAAGGTAAAGGTGTGGATAAAAAAGCGATAGAAAGTTTCCTCACTTTATTGGCAGAAAATAAACGTTTGTTGATATTGCCTGATATTTATGTTCAATACGAAGCGTTACGGGCTGAACAAGAGAAAACGTTAACCGCTCGCGTTACAAGCTTTGCAAAGCTCAGCAGCGCGCAACAAAAACAACTTATTGATTCATTGAGCCAACGTTTGCAACGTGAAGTCACGTTGGAAATTAATATTGATAAATCATTATTAGGCGGAGCGATCATTCAAGCCGGTGATTTAGTTATCGATGGTTCGGTGCGAGGTAAATTAAGTAAACTCGGCTCTTATTTAGCCGCGTAATTTAGAGGATAGATTCCATGTCAGAACAAATAGCGTTAAATCCATCTGAAATTAGTGAATTAATCAGAAAGAAAATAGAACAATTTGGTGTTGTTTCCGAAGCACGTAATGAAGGTACCATTGTCAGTTTGAAAGACGGTATTGTTCGTCTTCACGGTCTTGCTGATGTAATGCAAGGCGAAATGATTGAATTCCCCGGGGGAATTTATGGTCTCGCACTGAACTTGGAACGTGATTCTGTTGGTGCTGTTATTTTAGGTGAGGCAAGCAGCCTTGCTGAGGGTCAAAAAGGTAAATGCACGGGTCGTATTTTAGAAGTGCCTGTTGGTGAAGCGCTATTAGGCCGCGTAGTGGATGCCTTAGGAAACCCTATTGACGGTAAAGGACCCATTCAAGCCGAACGATTATCACCGATCGAAAAAGTTGCTCCTGGCGTGATTGCACGTAAATCGGTTGACCAGCCCGTACAAACGGGTTTAAAAGCAGTAGATGCTATGATTCCTGTGGGTCGAGGGCAGCGTGAGCTTATCATCGGTGACCGTCAAACCGGTAAAACCGCTATTGCCATCGATGCGATTATTAATCAGAAAGGTACGGGCGTAAAATGCGTGTACGTAGCCATTGGTCAAAAAGCATCGTCTGTTTCTGCTATCGTTCGTAAATTAGAAGAGCATGGCGCGATGGAGCATACCATTGTCGTTGTTGCAGGTGCTTCAGATTCTGCTGCATTGCAATTTATTGCGCCTTATTCAGGTTGTGCAATGGGTGAATACTTCATGGAGCATGGTGAAGACGCGCTGATTGTTTATGATGATTTAACTAAACAAGCATGGGCCTACCGTCAGATTTCTCTTTTACTACGCCGCCCACCGGGTCGTGAAGCGTATCCTGGCGATATTTTCTACTTGCATTCACGGTTACTTGAAAGGGCGGCCCGAATCAATGCAGAAGAAGTCGAGCGCTTAACCAAAGGTAAAGTAAAAGGTAAAACCGGTTCTTTAACGGCCTTACCTATCATCGAGACCCAAGCTGGTGACGTATCTGCTTTCGTACCGACTAACGTGATTTCGATTACCGATGGTCAGATTTTCTTGGATGTTGATTTGTTTAACTCAGGCGTGCGCCCAGCGATTAACTCTGGTTTATCCGTTTCGCGAGTAGGTGGTGCTGCACAAACTAAAATTATGAAAAAATTAGGCGGTGGTACACGGTTGGCATTAGCACAATTCCGTGAACTAGAAGCGTTTTCTCAATTTGCTTCTGATCTTGACGATGCAACACGTAAGCAGCTTGAGCGTGGACAACGTATTACCGAATTGATGAAACAGAAACAATATCATCCATTCTCTGTTGCACAAATGGCACTGTCACTTTTTATTGTTGACAAAGGTTATTTGGATGATGTTCCTGTAGCGGAAGTAAAAGCATTTGAAGCATCTATTCAAGATTATATGCACAGTACCCATGCCAAATTAATGAATAAGATTAATGAAGCGGGTGCTTATGATGATGAAATTGAAGCGCAATTAAAAGCAGCTGTTGAAGAATTTAAACGTACAGGCAGCTGGTAATATTAATTAAAGGTTAAGCTATGGCTGGAGCAAAAGAAATCCGCTCGAAAATTGCGAGTATTAAAAACACGCAAAAAATTACGCGAGCGATGGAAATGGTAGCAGCAAGTAAGATGCGAAAAACGCAAGAAAGAATGCGCGCATCGAAGCCTTATGCCACTAAAATTTATGATGTAGTAAAGCATATTGCCCGCGCTAACTCGGAATACCATCATCCATTCATGAGTACGCGAGAAGTCAAGCGTATCGGCATGATTGTTGTAACGACGGATCGAGGCTTGTGTGGCGGTTTAAATGCTAATTTGCTACGCGAAGCTATAACGATCATGCGTCCTTGGCATGTAGAAGGCAAGGAAGTGGATCTGTGCATTATTGGGCGTAAAGGCCAGGCCTTTTTTAAGCGTGTTGGCGGGCGCGTTATTGCATCGGTTGATCATTTGGGTGATACCCCTGGTATTCAAGACTTGATTGGTGCCGTAAAAGTCATGCTCGATGCCTTTTACCAAGGCGAAATAGACGCTTTGCATATTGTATATAACGAATTTATTAATACGATGACGCAAAGGCCTACAGTGAAGCAATTGCTGCCTTTGCCAGTGGCGGAAGAAGACAGCGAGTCTTTAGGGCATTACTGGGATTATATTTATGAACCAGATGCTAAGGAATTATTAGACGCATTACTGGAACGGTACATTGAGTTACAAGTGTATCAAGCGGTAGTGGAAAATATTGCCTGCGAACAAGCCGCTAAGATGATTGCCATGAAAAGTGCAACCGATAATGCAGGTGAATTAATTAAAACATTTCAATTGGCTTATAACAAAGCCCGACAAGCCGCAATTACACAGGAGTTGGCGGAAATTGTCGGTGGTGCAGCCGCTTTATAAGAGGGTAAATGATGAGCTTAGGAACAGTTGTTCAAGTAATCGGTGCGGTAGTTGATGTTGAATTCGACCGTAATGCCGTTCCAAAAATTAACGACGCTTTAAAATTAGTTGATGGTGATTTGGTTTTCGAAGTTCAACAGCAATTAGGTGATGGTGTTGTCCGTACGATTGCGATGGGTACAACCGACGGTTTAAAACGTGGTTTGAAAACGAAAAATACCGGCGAGCCTATTCAAGTACCTGTCGGTAAAAAGACTTTAGGACGCATTATGGATGTTTTAGGACGTCCTGTGGATGAAGCAGGTCCTATTGATGCTGAAGAGCACTGGTCTATTCACCGTCCTGCACCGAGCTATGAAGAACAAGCAGGTGGCCAAGAATTATTAGAAACCGGTATTAAAGTGATTGATTTGCTTTGCCCGTTTGCGAAAGGGGGTAAAGTAGGTCTTTTCGGTGGTGCTGGTGTAGGTAAGACCGTTAACATGATGGAATTAATCCGTAACATTGCTATTGAGCATAGTGGTTATTCTGTATTTGCGGGTGTTGGTGAGCGTACGCGTGAAGGTAATGACTTTTATCATGAGATGAAAGACTCTAATGTATTAGATAAAGTGTCGTTAGTTTACGGTCAGATGAATGAGCCTCCGGGTAACCGTTTGCGCGTTGCGTTAACAGGCCTCACCATGGCTGAAAAATTCCGTGATGAAGGCCGCGATGTATTATTATTCATCGATAACATTTATCGTTATACGCTTGCTGGGGTAGAGGTATCCGCATTATTAGGTCGTATGCCTTCTGCGGTAGGCTATCAGCCGACACTGGCTGAAGAAATGGGTATGTTGCAAGAGCGTATTACATCTACAAAAACAGGTTCGATCACATCCATTCAAGCCGTATACGTACCTGCTGACGACTTAACCGATCCATCACCTGCTACAACCTTTGCTCACTTGGATGCAACCGTCGTATTGTCACGACAAATTGCTGAGTTAGGGATTTATCCTGCGGTTGATCCATTGGATTCAACATCACGCCAATTAGATCCGCTCGTGGTAGGGCAAGAGCATTATGATACGGCACGTCGGGTACAGCAAACGTTACAGCGTTATAAAGAATTAAAAGATATTATTGCTATCCTTGGTATGGATGAATTATCGGAAGAAGATAAGCGCGTCGTATCTCGTGCACGTAAGATTCAGCGTTTCTTATCACAGCCTTTCTTCGTTGCTGAGGTATTTACCGGCTCTCCTGGAAAATATGTATCGCTTAAAGATACGATTAAAGGATTCCAAGGTATTTTAGCAGGTGAATACGACGACTTGCCTGAGCAAGCATTTTATATGGTTGGTAACATCGATGAAGTTGTTGCCAAGGCCAAAACCTTATGAGGCAGTCCGATATGGCTATAACAACGCACTTGGATATTGTCAGCGCCGAGCGGGAAATTTTTTCCGGTATTGTTGAAATGGTGGTGGCTACAGGTGACTTAGGGGAAGTTGGGATTGCTCCTGGCCATGCACCGTTGTTGACGGTGCTAAAGCCTGGTGAAATTCGAGTGACTTTGCCTGGGGGTAATCAAGACGTTTACTACGTTTCTGGCGGCATGCTGGAGGTACAGCCTCATTGTGTTACGGTGCTTGCTGATGCGGTAGAGCGTGCTGAAAATCTTGATGAAGCAGCTGCTTTAGCAGCCAAAGCAAAAGCTGAGGAAGCGATGGCTAATAAAAATGCGGAGATTGATTACTCCCTAGCAGCCGTGGAGTTAGCACAAGCCATTGCGCAAATTCGGGCCATTCAGAAGCTTAAGCATAAGCTGAAATAAATACGTTGGTATTCACTCCTGTGCTAGTTGATGCAATTTACTGCTTAGGCCGTAAATTGCTCTTCCAGTTCTCATTATTAAACGTTCATATATCAACTCTGTGTAGGTTGGGCCCTGAGGTATCATCACTTTTTGTTAAACCATGTAGCCTGGTTGCTTGCAACCAGGGACTTTAAGTATTGATGCAAGCTATGGCCTGCTTTCCTGGTTGCAAGCAACCAGGCTACCGTTTAAAAAGTGACGATACCTCAGGGCCCAACCTACAGCATTTATTATAGATATTTAATGTAAACAGCTTATATCAAGTAAAACCCTTTATTTTCAAAATAGTTACAACGAGTTAACTACTATTCCACATAGTTATCCACAGGTTAATTTATTTTCACAAAGTTCTTGATCTTTAATTTTATAATAAAATCAATGTGTTATATAATTAGTTGAATTTTATATAAATTTAATAAAAAAGTTATTCACATATGCAAACTGGCTAGAAAGATGTCATAACGTATGATTCTGGTAAAATAGCTTTTACAATAGACAAAACATTTCTTTTTTTATTAGCGAGCCTCTATGAGCTATTTCATGAACAATGTAATCGAGCGTAAACCTTTAAGCCAATTTACTGAAAAAGCGTATCTAGATTATTCGATGTATGTCATTTTAGATCGCGCCTTGCCTCATATTGCGGATGGTTTTAAGCCTGTACAGCGCAGAATTGTCTATGCGATGTCGGAGCTTGGTTTAAAAGCGACCGCCAAACACAAGAAATCGGCGCGAACCGTAGGGGATGTCTTGGGTAAATTTCATCCACATGGTGATTCAGCGTGTTATGAAGCGATGGTACTCATGGCGCAACCTTTTTCCTACCGGTATCCTTTCGTGGATGGCCAAGGAAACTGGGGCTCTGCGGATGATCCAAAATCGTTTGCTGCGATGCGTTACACGGAAGCGCGCTTATCGGCTTATGCCGATGTTTTGCTTGCAGAATTACAACAGGGTACAGTGGATTGGGTTGACAATTTTGATGCGACTTTACAAGAACCATCGCTTCTTCCGGCAAGGTTGCCAAATGTTTTACTCAATGGTGCGACAGGTATTGCCGTAGGTATGTCTGCTGACATTTTGCCGCATAATTTAAAAGAAGTGGCAAATGCTTGTATTCATTTATTGGATAACGAAGATGCATCACTTAGTGACATCATGCGGCATATCAAAGGACCTGATTTTCCTACCTCAGGCGAAATCATTACACCCAAGGCTGCTATACGGGCCTTATATGAAACCGGAAATGGCTCTGTTCGTATGCGTGCTGTTTATAAAATAGAAGAGCATAATATTGTCATTACAGCATTGCCGTATCAAGTGTCAGGCGCTAAAGTCATTGAGCAGATTGCAACACAAATGCAGCAAAAGAAATTACCCTTGGTTGATGATCTGCGAGATGAATCGGATCATGAGCATCCTACGCGCATTGTAATTACACCACGATCGAGCCGGGTGGATATGGATGGTCTTATGCTGCACCTCTTCGCTACGACCGACTTGGAGCGCAGTTATCGCCTCAATTTTAATATGATTGGGCTTGATGGGAAGCCGGCTGTTAAAAATTTAATAACTATTTTGCGAGAATGGCTGGTCTTCCGCCTTGCTACGGTTAAACGGCGTTTGCAGTATCGGTTGGATAAAGTGCTTGATCGTTTGCATGTATTGGAAGGGTTGTTAGTTGCGTATTTAAATATTGATGAAGTGATTGCGATCATTCGTGAAGAAGAAAATCCAAAGCAGGCATTAATGCTTAAGTTTAATTTAAGTGAGCGGCAAACCGAAGCTATCCTTGAAATGAAATTACGTCATTTAGCTAAACTTGAAGAAATGAAGTTACGGGCCGAGCATGATGAGTTAAGTAAAGAGCGGGATTATTTGCAAGAGATTTTAGCCAGTGAAGAGCGGTTACGCAGCCTAGTGAAAGAAGAGATTACAGCGGATCGGGACCGCTACGGCGATGCGCGACGCTCCCCGCTAGTTGAACGCGAAGAGTCGCAGGCCTTAAAAGAGGAAGATATTTTACCGAATGAGCCCATCACCGTTGTGCTCTCGCAAAAAGGTTGGGTAAGAGCAGCGAAAGGTTATGATATCAACGGTCAAGAATTAAGCTATAAAGCGGGTGATGAATTTAAAGCGCAGACTAACGGGCGCAGCAACCAGCAAGTAGTCTTTTTTGATAATGAAGGAAAAGTCTATACGTTACCTGGCCATGTACTGCCCTCGGCACGCGGGCAGGGGGAGCCCTTAACGGGTAAACTAAACCCCGCAGAAGGGGCTGCTTTTGTTGGGCTTATTAGCGGAGAGCCTGACGATTGGGTATTGCTATCTAATGACGCGGGTTATGGATTTTTAACGCAGTTAAAAGAATTGTACGTTAAGAATCGCAATGGAAAGGCCTGTGTAAAATTACCACCCAACAGCCAACTCTTGCCTCCTCGGTTAGTAGCAGCGAAAGAGACACAATTAGTTGCCTGTGTGACCAATGTCGGGCGTTTATTATTATTTACCGCGAGCGAATTGCCGGAGTTGGCGAGAGGTAAAGGTAATAAATTAATTAATATTCCTACAGCAAAGGCCTTGCAACGAGAAGAGTTTGTTGTTGATATTTGCGTATTGGCTTTGGAAGAAGCGTTGACGGTTCACGCGGGGAAAAGGCATTTTACGCTAAAAGAGGCGGATTTGGCCCATTATAAGGGTGAGCGTGCTCGTAGAGGGAATCACTTGCCTAGAGGATTACAGAATGTGACTTCACTGGCGGTTACCTCATCGTGAGCCTTTAACCCGCTTAAGGCGCTATCTTGAACAATGTGCTGACTCTTAATAGTAATGAGGCATGAAAAGAGCGCTGTAGGGAGGGAGGTTCTATGTTAGATCGCTGCATACATGGATGTATGCAGCGATCGCAGGGATGCGGGTTTTTCTAACATAAAACCTCCCTTCCTACAGTGCGTCGCACGCCCACAACTGGGACTAAGAGCCAGAACAGAGTAGCGAGGGATGATGCTTTACATTGACGCCATTCGTGAATGCTTACCCCACTTCAGGTTCGGTATACCCTGCCACCTGGCTGATTTTTGTTTCTAAAGTATTAATAAATTGCGCCAGTTGTTGGCGTTGTTCGTGTTGCTGGCTTTGGCAGCTAACGAGCTCATGGCTGATATGTAAGGCTGCTAAAAGCAGGACTTCAAAATCGCCCAATTTTTTGAATTCATTTTTCTTGCTTAAGACTTGCTCATTTAATTTTTGCGCAGCGCGCTGTAAATTTTCTCGTTCTTCAGGAGGGCATTTGATTTCATAAGATTTATTCAACAATCGAATTGCATAACCTTTTTCTTTTGTCATTTTTTAACCCTTCATTATTCGTGCTATTTCTGCTCACATGGTAGCATAAGCTTAAAAATTTTCATAAGCTTTAACCTAGAAAAAGCAGCAGCTCTGGTAGCGAGACCAACTAATGTGCTGATTTTTCTGGGTTTAACGACAGTTTTTGGTTTATCACCCTAAATCGGGTATCATAAACGATTTGCCAAGCAGGTTTATATGTCTCCCGATTTGCCCATACATTTACCGACGTATCTCACTTTTACGGATTCTATTGCTGTTCTTGAGCTACCGATTTCTCCTAGCGAATTGCACGGCATGATGTGCGGGTATCTTTGCGCAGGGGCTGTTAATGAAGGGGAAGCGTATTTAAGAGCATTAATTGGTAGTAAGAAAGATCCTTCTTTGCGTGAGGCGGCGTTGGCTTTATTTGGTGCTTATGGCGTTAGCCAGCAACAGATTACGTCGTTTAATTTTGATTTTCAATTGATGTTACCCGATGATAATGAATCATTACCAAAGCGTGCTCAAGCATTTAGCGAATGGTGTGAAGGGTATGTGCAAGGTATGACGTTATCCGGGATTGGTTTTCAAGAATTACACGAAGAAGAAGCGCAAGAAGCATTGCAGCATTTGAGAGAATTCGCTGAATTGGACTACCAATCGTTACAAGTGGATGAAGAAGATGAACGGGCTTTAATGGAAGTCACGGAGTATGCCCGAATGGCTGTTTTAAGGATTTATGGAGATTTGCATACTAATCAGCCAAAAAGCGAACGTTCTGAAACGGCCCATTGACGTAAGCATTCACGGGATATGTTGAATCTTGGAGAAGCGCCATGACAACTAAAAAAGAATACCAAGCAAGACGGGATAAATTAGCCTCTCGCTTACCTGCAAATTGCATTGCTATCATTCCTGCTGCAGATGAAGTTGGGCGCAATGGTGATTCGCATTACCCCTTTCGCCAAGACAGTGATTTTTATTATTTAACCGGTTTTAATGAGCCTGAGGCTCTTTTAGTGATCACTTCCGGTAAAAAAAGCGAGAGTATTTTATTTAATCGTCCGCGAGATCCATTACAAGAGCAGTGGGCAGGGCGGCGGTTAGGTCAAGATAATGCTAGCGAAATATTGGGCGTTGGTTTTGCCTATCCTATCGCAAATGTAGATATCTACTTAAGAGAGCTTTTGGCGGATAAATATGCAGTTTATTATCCACTGAGCCGCTTCCCGCTTTGGGAAGAGCGGATTAAAGCAACCTGGAAAGTAGTGAAAAGCCAGGTCCGCCAAGGTATAAAAGCACCTGAGGCATTTTTTGATCTGGCTCCTTTGCTTAGCGAAATGCGCTTATTTAAAAGCGAAAAAGAGATTGAATTGATGCGCCGGGCTGCAGAAATTTCGGTCAATGCTCATAAGCGAGCTATGCAGTCTGTAAAGCAAAGCCACTATGAATATCAATTAGAAGCCGAATTGCTCTATGCATTTTATCATCAAGGTTGCCGCAGTGTTGCCTATAACTCCATCGTGGCTTCGGGTCATAATGCCTGTATTCTCCACTATACCGAGAATAATCATCCCCTAAAAAAAGGCGATTTAGTTTTGATCGACGCAGGGGGTGAGTATGAAAATTATGCAGCAGACATTACGCGTACTTTTCCGATTAACGGGGTATTTAGCAAAGAACAACGCGCTATTTATGAACTTGTTTTACAAGCACAAAAAGCAGGTATTGCCTGTATTCGCCCAGGATGTGCCTTTAATGAAATTCAGCGAGCAATAGTAAAGGTCCTAACAGAAGGGTTAATCGACCTTGGTATTTTAAAAGGGACATTGGATAGTTTACTGGAACGAGAAGCTTATAAACCCTTTTATATGCATAATTCGGGTCATTGGTTGGGGCTTGATGTACATGATTGTGGGCAATATAAAATAGAAGGCAAATGGCGACTACTTGAACCTGGCATGGTACTAACCGTAGAACCTGGGCTTTATCTAAGCCATGATTTAAAAGGGGTTGACAGCCGTTGGCTGGGTATTGGTGTACGTATAGAAGATGATGTGCAGGTTACGCGAGATGGTTATGATATTTTATCCAACAATTTGCCCGTAGAAATTGATGAGATAGAGGCTTTAATCAGTGGCTAAAAAGCAAGTTGATATTCTGATTATTGGCGGAGGGTTGACGGGAGCCGCCTTGTTATTAGCCTTAGCTGATTCAGGTTATCGTACATTATTAGTGGAAGCGAAGCCTTTTTCTAATCGCCTACACGCCGATTTTGATGCACGAAGCTTAGCACTATCACCGGCTAGTGTTCGTATTTTACAAATGCTTGGTATCTGGTCTTTATTAGAAGATTATGCCACGCCCATTGCAGCCATCCATGTTTCAGAGCAGCATCGCTTTGGCAGCGCCTACTTACAAGATGATAAAAAGGAGCCGCTGGGTTATGTAGTGGAAATGCAGTATATCAACCACGCACTTTACAAAAGCCTTCCATCCAAGCAAGTCATTGCGCCTGCTACGCTTATTAAACTTAATGCAGGAGAAGGACTTGCAACACTTAAAACGGAAAAAGAAGAAATAACCATCGAAGCTAAGCTTATTGTTGCCGCAGATGGTACAGAATCATCCGCGCGACGCCTCTTAAATTTATCAGCGGAGAGTAAATCTTACGGCCAGCATGCGATTGTAGCAAATATTGGTTTGGCTCGTCCTCACCATCAGCAAGCCTATGAGCGGTTTACCTCCTCAGGCCCTATGGCACTTTTACCAATGACGGAGCAGCGCGCCTCTTTAGTTTGGTGTTTATCTCCTAAGGATGCCACATCCCTTTTGGCCAGCAGTGAAACTGATTTTCTGAATGCATTGCAACGAGCGTTTGGGTATCGTTTAGGTCGATTGGTGAAAGTTGGGCAGCGAGTCGTCTATCCACTACAGCAAGTATTAATGCCTAAACCATTAATAGAGCGTGTTGTCTTTGTGGGTAATGCAGCCCACACTCTCCATCCGGTTGCAGGCCAAGGGTTTAATCTAGGTTTAAGAGATATTGCTATGTTAGCCCAGTGTATTGCTCAGCAAGGACTTCATCCTGAGACATTAACAGCGTATCAGCAAGCACGGCGCCATGATCAAACCGCAATCACTCATTTCACCGACGGCTTGATAGCATTATATAAAAATCAATTACCAGGCATGGCTACGCTGCGTAAAGCGGGGTTAATGGCTATAGATAATATTCCATTATTAAAAAATCTATTATCACGATACGCTCGAGGTTTTGGCGGTATAATCCCTGATTTAGTATGTGGAATGCCTTTATTGCAGTACGCTTCAAAGGAGCATTCAAAGTGTGCGGAATAGATACCATGGAACAAGCCTTTGATGTAATGATTGTTGGCGGGGGTATTGTTGGTATTAGTGCCGCGATTAGTATGAGTCAGCGTGGATTCACCGTAGCTTTAATCGACGCAGGCCCCCTAGTAGTTAACACGCATCATCCAGATCCCAGAGTTTATGCAATTAATCAAGCCTCAGAAACCTTATTAAAGGAGCTAGGTGCCTGGCAATATTTGGATAGGGGTCGTCTATCGCCTTATCAGCACATGCATGTCTGGGATAAAGTCAATGGCGCTCATATTGATTTTGATGCACGAATGGTTGGACGAGCATCCTTGGGTACCATTATTGAAGAGGCTGTTATCAAAGAAGCGCTTTTAAAGCAATTAGCGAATCATAAGGTTGCCTTATTTCCCCAATGCCGGATTAATGTGGTACAGCCTTTTGTAGATAGTATTAAAATTGGCAATGAGATAAGAAATTGGGAAGCGAAATTACTCATCATTGCTGACGGTGCCAATTCGCATACACGAGATTTACTTGGCGTTGAGTTAATCACATGGCCTTACCATCAACAGGCGATTGTCACTTCTGTCCGTACGGAAAAGCCGCATCAGTGGACTGCGTATCAAGTATTTAACCCGGATGGTCCTTTAGCTTTTTTGCCTTTAGCGGATGCGCATCAGTGTTCTATTGTATGGTCAACGACTTCTGCTCGAGCAAAAGCGTTGATGGATTTACCAAACGAGCAATTTGCGCAGCAATTAACAAATGCTTTTGCTAATAAGCTAGGTTATTGTGAAATTTTAGATAAACGCTATCAATTCCCTCTACACATGCGGCATGTGAAACAATATGCAGGCCCTCATTGGCTGCTCATGGGTGATGCGGCACATACCATCCACCCTTTAGCTGGTCTTGGGTTAAACCTTGGGTTAGCTGATTTATCAGCGTGGATAAACCATTTGGATGGCACCAAATCACACGCTTGGTCAAAGAAAACATTAGGAGCTTATCAACGACAACGTAAGCACGCTGTGTGGCAGACTATTGCTCTGATGCAGGGACTCAAGACCTTGTTTGCAAGCCCCCTACCTCCTATGACGATGTTAAGAGGCCTTGGATTACGTGCTTGTAATCAGTTATCCCCGTTAAAACGATTTTTCATTGAGCAAGCTGCGGGTTAAAAATACGTTTTAGCAAGCTTTAATACCCTCTATCTCCATGTTAAACTGCATCACGTTTTATGCCTGGAGGTGTTGATGAAAATCGTAATAACTGCTTTTCTATCTTTCTTAAGTCTTTCTTCTTTCGCCCAAGATATTAAGCTTAATGGGACTGTTGATAAAATCATTCACCTTCCCAGCGCTACCCCAGCAAAGGCAGCGTCTTTTAAACATGTTGCTTTATTAAATATTGAGTTATCCGACAAAGCTAGGCAAAAAATCCAGCAAAAAGCACAAGCGAGTTTAAACGAAAAAATAGTATCGACTACTCATGCAGAAAGAGAGGTTCAATTAGGTATGGGGGATGTCCCGGTACTGGACCAAGGAGGTTATGGTTCTTGTGTGACTTTTGCTAATACAGCAGCCATGGATGCTGCCTTAAACAAAGGAGATTATATTAGTCAACTATGCTCGCTGCAGTTAGGCCGTTATCTTGAAAAGAATGCTTATATACCCAGTGGTTGGAATGGCTCATGGGGCAGCATTGTTTTGAATCAACTGACCACCTTCGGCTGGGTAAGTAAGACTAAAGAGCACAGTGAGGGATGTGGCGGTGCAACAGAATACCCCATGATTTCTACATTTTCTTTCCCAGGGTCGGAAATGACGCCTGAGCAATACCATCAGATGAGTGATGAGCCTAGTCTGGCTTGGTCCTCAATTGTGGATATTTATGATGTTTTATTAGATGGCTCCAATCCAAATGACGCACTAAATCAAGTGAAGGCTTCGCTAAGTGCGGGTGACCGCCTAACCTTTGGGGTGTTGTTCCCAAGTCTTAGTCGCGGCGTGATGGGTGCTGTAGGGAGGTATAAAGCGGCTAATGATAGTTGGCTTCTAACCCCCGAAATCATTGAAGATATGCAGACGGAGACCGATTTTCCTGGTCACGAGATGATTATTACCGGTTTTGATGACGATGCCGTTGCTATTGATGATCATGGCCGTTCTTACAAAGGATTATTAACCTTAAGAAACTCCTGGGGAGCAAGAGTAGGCGATCAGGGTAATTTTTACATGTCATACGACTATTTTAAAACGCTAACCATCGAAGTTCAGCGAATTAGGCATGGCGCTTGATGTTCGTTAACAGGTAACTTACCCGGATAACTTACCAAAGTGTTCTTTGCTAAAAGCAACGCGGGCTGGTACGGGTTCTGCACCTTTCGCTGCTTGGGCTTCAATGGTTTTATAGCGTGGTAGGGCGCCTTCGCGGTTTGCGATTTGAATATTTAAGCCGGGGCGGGCATTGAGCTCTAACATCAGAGGACCTTGGATTTTATCGAGGACTATATCAACGCCTAAATAACCTAGGCCGGTTAATTCATAGCAACTGGCTGCAATCTCTAAGATTTTGTCCCAATAGGGAACTTGAAATCCCACGATCGGCTGTAGGGTATCGGGATGGTAATCAATGATATCATTGTGTGATACACCGCCTAATGTTAAGCCAGTAGCAATATCGATGCCTACACCAATAGCGCCCTGATGCAGGTTGGCTTTGCCTCCTGATAGACGAGTGGGTAATCTTACCATCGCCATCGCGGGGTAGCCTAAGAGATTAATAATACGAATATCAGGGACGCCTTCATAGCTTATGTCAGCAAAGACGGGATCGACAATAACGCGCTTTTCAATGATAGCAAAATCAGGATGCCCACCGAGACTATACGCTCCTGATAAAAGACAAGATAAATGGTAGCTTAGTTCCTGAGTTGTTAATAATCGGCCATTAATTTGGCGATAGCGCCCAAAGACCCGATCCGTAATGACAATGATGCCATCACCCCCGGCACCACAGGCGGGTTTAATAACAAAGTCTGAGTATGGTTGTAATAATTCCTCTAGTTTTTTAATATCGTGCTCGGTTTCAATAAGGGTATACAAAGGAGGAACAGCAATACCTGCCTGCAATGCTAGGCGTTTTGTTTTTAATTTGTCATCGACTAAGGGATAAAGTTTGCGTTGGTTGTAACGTAAAACAAAATCGCTGTTGCGCTGATTAATACTTAAAATGCCGCGTTTTTGCAGATGACGATAGACTGACAACATGGATTAAACCTTAGTTAATGCCTTAAAACGAAAGAGTTCTAATAAGCGATATCCTCGATATTGGCCAAACCATAAAATAATGGCAAGCAAGACCAATAGCAATTCCGGGAATGCAAAAATAAGGTACTGCATCGGTGCGTAATTCATAGCCCAGAACGCAATAACCGCAGCAATCAAACTGCCGACGCCTGATTTAATGGCCTCTTGTGCCCCTCGCTCATCCCAAGTAATACACATACGCTCAATGGTCATAGTTAAAATAACCATGGGGAATAGGGCTACCGATAAGCCTGATTCAAGGCCTAAATTCTGGCTTAATACGCTAATGAGGATCATTAATAAAATAACAACCGTCAGGATCGCTGCAAGCCTCGGTACTAAAAGTAAGCGTAATTGGTCTAAATAAAATCGCGCTAGTAAGCCAAAGGAGACAATAACCGTAAATAAAATGATACCCCAGATAACATGTGTTTCACGAAAGGCTAGCGCAATTAATACGGGCATAAACGTACCAAATGTTTTTAAGCCTACAAAATTACGCAAAAGCAAAATAATAAAGGCACCTATAGGAACAGTTAATAGAATTTTATAGGTTTCTTGTACATTAACTGGCAATTGTAATAATGAGAAGCGTATTAATTGAGAGTCAGTTTGTCCTCCCCGAATTTTCGCCATGCTCAATGCATTAATGGGGGTAGGCGATACGGTTAGGGTGAATTGTGGTTTTTTACCCCCGACTAAACTAAACATTGGCTCATTGCCGTATTGCCAAACTAAAAAGTCTTTGGGTAATCCTGCTACACCTGTGCGTGGATTGATATATAGCCAATTTTTGCCATTGTAAATAGCGAGTAACATTTTAAATTCAGCTCGATTTTGTTGGCTTAAGTGAATACCTTGTACGGGTAGGCCTGCAATCTTTGCTTCATTCAATACAGTGATGGCGGCATTGACAATATTAGCGTCATTAAAATCGCCGATTAATAATTTTGCATTTCCATCTTGTTTATTAAGCTCTTTAACCGTGCTTTGCGCAAAGGTTTGAATGTCAGCAGATGATTGCCGTGCTTGGCCAATAATGGTGTCCACAGCTGTTTTTATATTTTCAGCTAGTGGAGCTGCTTTGGTGATATGAGGCTTAGGCAAGTAATTATCATTATTTTCAATCTCGCGGAAAATGGCACGATAATAAAGTGATTGCGGCCCGCTGCTTCGTCTAAGAGACCAAACGGCCTGGCGATTATAGCCATTTAAAGTCGTGGTTACACCATAATTATGAGAAATGAAATACTCATCAAGAATGGCAAAATAAGGAGGCATATAAGGAATAGTGAAGCTTGCTTTGACCGGCATATTTCGTTCAGCATTAAACCGTAAATTCGCTTCAATCGTCCAGCTATTCACGCTTTCACTATCGGTTAATGGCACATCAAGAATAAGATGCCGATAGAAAAAAAAGCTCATGCCAATGACAAATAGGGCAGTAATTAAACCGTATAAATGACGTTTATTTGATTTCATTATTTATCCATTTCGTGTGGTATATTTCAAACTGGGGTCGATTAAACCATCAAAAGCAATAATGGCTTCTCTTCCTAGCAATAAAGGATAAATAAAGCGCTTGCGATTGGTGAGATTGACGCGGATAACCCGTTCTTTCCCGGCGAGTTTTATCCGCATAAGAACAACCGGTCGTTGAATTGATTTTTTTAATAAAGGACGCGCAGCCGTTTCGCCAGCGCGCATCTTAATATTAACATCGCCGACATACTCGCATTTAAATTCTACATCACCTTCTTTTGTAGGCACAATAAATCGTAAATAGGACTTACCATCGAGCTCAAGCTCTGTAATATGAGTGGCATTAAGTGAAGCTGATTTTGCTCCCGTATCCAATTTTGCGGATAGAGTTAAGTCATTATCTACTAATGTTGCTTTTTCAATGTAGCCGTATATTGTCTTTTCATTTGTTGCCATAACATGCCCTGATGACATTGACCAAAATAGAAATAGAATAACAAAAAACCGCATTAAGCCCCCTTTGGAAAACATACACCGTATAAATCTGATATACAAATGGGTGATCCTAACAGGTTTGTCTAGTTTGGCACAGTATTTTGACTAAAATTGCGTAATTAAAACACAATGTTAATTTGCTAAAAGCTATTTTTTATTTTAACCTAAACGAAAATTGTATCTTGGTGATAGATCATTGTTTTATAAAGAAATTTAATTAATGTATTATTTTTTTTTTTATGATAAAATTATAGATGGCCCCTTATTTTTGCAAAATTTTAATTCAGTTTGAAAAAGTTCTTGTCATTCTGTTTTTATCAATGTAAAATCTGCATCATCTTAGCTACTGCTTGTGATGCGCATAATGACTAATGCTGCTGCGTTTACAGAAGAAGGTACTCCAATACTTTCGGGTGACGAAAGAGTAGCGCTTGAGAATCAAAAAAGTAACAACAGCACGGCCTTTCTAGAAAGAATAGCCCACGAAAATCGTCTTTTCGCAGAAAAATTAAATAAAGCCAAATGGATTTTTGCCTTATATGGCTTAGTCGATGGCGTTAGTAATTCCTACAGTATAATCAAGCATGCCTTCGATACTAAATATTCGTTCGAGGATCTAGATCCTCGCGTGAATGTTTCCGATGTGATGCATAATTGGATGCTGACGGACGCTGGTATTGCCGTCACAGTCCTCGAGGCTCTTTCGGTCGTCACACTTTCTCTGATGGCGAACGTCTGGGATGATGACGACAAAAATAAGTTCAAGCGCTATGTTGCCATATTGTGGCCTTACGCTCGTGATACACTGAAAAGTTTAAAAAATACTTATAAAGGTCTTAACAACACATTAAAAGTCGTTGCTAAGTTAGGGGGTACTATCCCTGGCGGTCTGACTATACCCATAATAGGTGTAGTTTTAGGCGTGCTCTTAGTTCTCAACCGCTTTTACATGCGTACTTACGTGAGAGAGCCCCGTAAGAAAAAGATGCGTGAAAATAAAGACCTATGGTTAGAAATTACATCAAAATGTCGTTTATTTATAGAAAATGCGTTACCGGAAGACATAAAGAACTTTGCAAATAGCTATATTTTTATCAATGATGAGCTTTATTACATAAAACCGGATTTAACCAAAGAGCTAGTTGAAATCATTGATTTAGAGGTATTCAAAAGGAATCTGGACCGATTAAAAAATAGATTAGAAAATCAAAAAGTCTTCTATTTATCGGACGGTATTACGGAAGATTTAATTACCAAAAACTCTAAATCAGAGCATACGCCCACGCGGCGTTTTGATGAAAAAACTTGCCAATCCTTCCAAGCAAGAGTAGGTACGCAAGAAGAAAGCCTACGCCATAAAGCATTATTAAGTGCAATGTTTAACGGTATAATGGATGGTCTTTACCTTTATATGGGCGTTATCATGCTCAGTGGGGGGTTGTTGTCTTTTCCTGCCCTAGTCGCCGTAACCGTTTTCTCCGCTATTTTCGTTGCAACCTGCATAGCAACTCGAATTTATGAAGAATATATTTTTCAGCGCCAGTTAGAAGAAACGGAAGCTAAGGTTGCCTTAGCGTTATGTGCTAGAGAACTAGAAGAAATATACTGCCGAATGGCAGATGATCATGAAAAGATTTTATTAGATAAAAGCTTAACTGAAGTTCAAAAGAGAAAAAAATGGCAGGAAAAACAACCGGAGTTTGAAGCAGAATTTCAGCTAAAGTTCAAAGAATTTAATCGAAAGAAAGAAAAATTACAATCCGTTACGGTCTCATCGCATAAATTAGCTGCTATAGCAGGGCTCAGTAATGGCCTGTATGGATACGGGGTTATTGCTAGCTGCCTGTTTGCTGTGGTAACAGTAACAACTTTATTTTATATGCCCTTCCTACCGGCTCCTGTCGTAATCATTGGCGTAGCCCTTGGCTTGTGTTGTTTAATTGGTTTTTTAGCCCATTCGCTAATTACCAATTATCAAAATAGGAGTAAACTGAGTAAGCAGCATCCAGTTCAGAATGAATTAGCCGAACTATTTGAAAAAGTTAAAGCCAGTCAAAATGCAGTAAGGGATTTAAGGCCTAATTTTCAAGCCCAAATTTATAAAGAAATGGTAACCGATGACGGTGCTCCACTATCTGATTTTATGCAAGCAGCGGAGGTTGCTCGCAGTGCAATGTCAGCAACGGGCAAGGGTGAGAAGAGTGTTGTTTTGATGCTAAACTCTATGCAAGAAAAAGGTACTGATGGACATTACCACGACTCACAGCCGATGTTTTGGTTTACCGCCATTAGTGCTGCCTTTTTTACGTTTGTCCTTACCACAAGAGCCTATGCCAGAGGTTTTGGTCGCAAGGATGCTAAGGAAATAATTACTCGTCAAGGTGAATATTCCCCCCTCCCCTTGCCTTTGGTGTCTCCCTCCACTACGGCTCCAGTACCAATGGCTGTGCAGCAGAGCCCTGATGGCCTCCCGCCGCCGCGGCGGGGCTCCGATAGCCAGCCACCTGCTTCTTCTGCGTTTATTCCACCAGGAACTGTGGTGCCGAGTTCCCCAGCGCAAGAAGAAGGGGGGGGGGGTGGTACACTCTCTTCAGCTGGGGATGCGGGTGTCAATGCTCTAGATGCAAGCCTCCCACCTGCTTCTGCATTTGTTCCACCAGGAACTGTGGTGTCGAGTTCTCCAGCGCAAAGAGGAGCAGGGGGGGGCACAATGCCTCCCCTCTCTTTAGCTGAAGCTGAGGATGCTGGGGGTGATCTTCTAAATACAAGCCTGGATAGCCTGGATCAGGGCGGCGATGCGGGCGGTCATGGAGATGATATTGATAGTCACCCAGGAGACTCTCCTCGCTTGCCTCACCATCCGCCCGAGGGCTCGCCCTCGCCGGTGCCTCGAGTGGGTGGGGTACGTGGTACTCTGTTTGCTGTTAACCCAGCGGCGATAACGCGTTCTGGAAGTGCCCCTGTACTTGGGGTTGATCCTAGTGGCAGGGGTCTGAGTCCTAGCGCGCTTGCTGTTGCTGTGGATGGCGTTACTGTTGCTGGTAGAGCTCCGGGTTCAGTTTAGGATCGTTATACATTTTAAATTGATGATAAATTCTAAATGTTTGCGCTTTATTTATTATAGCGTCGAATAACTGCTCTAGACATTCTTTTAATTGTTTTCTTTGCTCTTCAATAACCATTAATTTAGATTGGCAATTCATGCGATGGGCTTCATCTACATCAGCTCGCTGGGTTTGTAACTTCATATGGTAGGCTTTAAGTGCTAAGATAGATAATCGATCGATCATCATGCCAGGGGTTTCTGAATGAACAGGGCATGTTGATGAGGAGGCCGGATTTAATTTCTTAAAAAGCCATTCGTCCATCGCTTCCATTCGGTTATTGCGCTGTTGATTATAATGATCAATATCGCGTTTAGCACGGTAAACAAACTCATACCCCTTATCATCTCGCCTAGCTCTATCTTCCGCTTGCCAAAGCTGATAATTAAAAGAGTGGTTTTCTTCTACAAGGCTTAGAAAGTCTTTGCAAGAAAGGATAACACCTTCTTTTTTCCATTTAACGATGGAATCTTGGTGTAAACACGTTATATCGTTTACAAGATTTGACATGCTCAACGACTATTCTCCACTAAAATAGGTATTATATATTTTTAAATAAGTTCCATCTTTTTCCATAGCTAGCAATGCCTTATTGATCTTGGCAATAACATCAGCATATTTAATATTTGCCATGAATCCGTAGCCTAGGCCAAAGGGAATGGAAGGACCAACTAATTGATAAGTATTATCACTGTTAGCGTACCAATACTCAGCATTAGGCCCATCCATGAGAACGACGTCTAAATCTTCTTCTGCAAGCGCTACTAGCATTTGTTGAAGGTTATCATAAGTTTGTACCGAGATCTTCTCACCAAATTCTCCTCTTGCGATCAGTTCAAAGATAGTGCCTCTGGTTACCCCTACGGTTTTTCCTATAATATCGTCTAGTGAGCGAACATTGCTTCCATATCGGCTCATATAACGAGCGGAGCTTTTAAGATAGGGTAAACTAAAAACGTATTGGCCTTCGCGCTCGGGAGTAATAGTAATACCGCCGATGCCCAAATTAATAGAATCATTTAGCACTTGGACAAAGACATCTTGGAAGGTAGGCATTTGCCTGAACTCGCAGCGGATATCAATTCGGCGGCAAATTTCATTTAAAAGATCAGCATCAAATCCGCTAAAATTGCCGTTGCTATCACCAGCAATAATGAATGGTGGGCTGAAAGGAGTAGTACCTACCTTTATCGTTTCGGCTGATGATAAAGTAAAAATAAAGGAAAATATTAAAAAAGTGGCTAAGCGGATGATCTTTGTACGGTAGAATTTTTTTGAACTAATCGTTTTTGCAAGCAAAACGAGGCAATCCAGTAGCTTTAATATGGTTAAGAACTTCATTAAAGCTACTGGATTGCTTCGTCGCGCTGCTCCTCGCAACGACGATTTCGAAAATTCTACTGTAGAAAGGCGCATGATATTAACCTTTTGTTTTTTTAAGAATAGACAAAACAGGCGTCATTGCCAAGCATTCGTGTTAGCATAGTACTTTACCTATTATGCATCTAATTTATAGCAAAGTGGAGAAAAGCATGAAGTATATTTTATCTATTTTACTTAGTTTACTTACGATAAGTATTCATGCGGAGGAAATATTCCCGGCGGGTTGCAAACCGCTTGTAGTACAAGGTGAGGTTGTAAAGTTATCGGCTAAAAAACCAGCGCTGGTTATGATTCATAACCTCTCAGCGGTTGATTTGTGGATTACCCATCCTGGTAGCGATGCTGGTGTCAGCGCTGGATGGAGCAGTCGTTTGCAAGGAGGTCATTGGTCTGCATTGGCTTTAGATAAAAAATCCTTCGAATTAAGTTGTATTGAATCGCGACCGGGACATGAACAACAAGTCCCTTGTGCAGGATTATTAGCAGCTTGCCAATGGTCAAAAGTCAAAATGGCTAAAAGCGACACAGGTACCTTCTGGGCAGGAGAGGACATGTCATTGGCATCTTTGTTAGCCCATGTGGGTAGCCGAGGTTTTGTATTACCGGCATCAGCTACCAATGCACAATAGGCGTGTTAAACTGAAAATTGTTTTTTTTAAAATGGTGAAGCGTGAGTAAAAAATCGAAACCTTCTTTTTATAAAAAAGATCCTTTTTATAAAAGAGAAAGTGAAAAATATGAAGTGCCGATTCCTAGCCGTGAATTAATCATGCAAGAGCTAGAAGAGTACGGCCGTCCAATGTCTCGTAATCAACTTATTAATAAATTAGAAGTTGAAGAAGAGAATAGACAAGAAGCATTAGGATTTCGTTTACGAGCAATGGTACGGGACGGGCAATTGATGCAAGATCGTCGCGGCCGGTATTGTTTATTGGAGCGCATTAATTTAAGGCGAGGAACCATTCAGGGCCACCCCGATGGATTTGGATTTTTTATTCCTGATGAAGGCGGCGAGGATATGGTCTTGTCTCCTAAAGAAATGCGGGCTGTCATGCATGGGGATGTTGTCCTTGCATATCAAGCGGGTGTGGATCGTCGCGGAAGGCCTGAAGGAAAGGTTCATGAAATCATTGAGCATGCTAATGCAAGTGTGGTCGGCCGATTTTTTTCAGAGCATGGTGTTTATTTCGTTGTGCCCGATAGTAAGCGCTTAACCCAGGATATCTCTATTCCACCCGAGTCCATCTTAGGCGCAAAAAATGGACAAATAGTGCTCGTTGAGCTCGTAGCTTATCCTAGCAAACGAACCCAAGCGGTGGGAAAGGTCGTTCATATTCTTGGCGAACACATGGCTCCTGGAATGGAAATCGAAGTCGCCATCTTAGCGCATGGGCTCCCTGCTAATTGGCCGGATGATGTGATGGCGGAAGTTGTTAAAATCCCACTGCGTGTTGAAGAGTCTCAATTAAAAGGCCGACTAGATTTAAGGCACTTACCTTTTGTGACGATTGACGGAGAAGATGCAAAAGACTTTGATGATGCTGTTTATTGTTATCCTAAAAGCAAGGGGGGGTACCAACTTTATGTAGCCATTGCAGATGTTAGCCATTATGTACCCATTGGTTCAGCTTTGGATAAGGAAGCTGCGCGGCGTGGGAATTCGGTTTATTTCCCTGGTAAAGTGGTACCTATGTTGCCTGAAGCACTTTCTAATGGTATCTGTTCACTCAATCCGCACGTTGACCGCTTATGCATGGTGGTTGAGATGTCGATTAGTGCAGAGGGTAAAATCGGCCGATCCCGCTTTGCCAGAGGCGTTATTCATTCTCAAGCACGATTAACCTATACCCAAGTGAATGAATGGCTAAAAGATGGCAAAACAGATGAGCAACATGCCCCACTTTGGCCAATGTTACAGTCACTGCATGCGATCTATGAAATCTTATTAAAAACGCGCAAAAGCCGCGGAGCTATGGATTTTGATACGACAGAAACAAAAATCGAATTTGATGAACATAGAAAAATTCAGCGCATTATTCCAGTTATTCGTAATGATGCTCACCGCTTGATTGAGGAGTGTATGCTAGCGGCTAATGTGGCAACCGCGCGCTTTTTAGAGCAAGCTGAAATTCCTACATTATATCGGGTTCATGCGGCCCCTGAAGAAGATAAGGTTATCGCATTAAGAAAATTTTTGGGCGAATTAGGATTGCAATTAGGCGGGGGTAAGAAACCCCATCCTAAAGATTTTCAAAAGACATTAGCTGCCATCGGTAATCGTCCTGAAAAACATTTGATCGAAACAGTCATGTTACGCTCACTCAAACAAGCGCAATACATAGAAGCAAATGATGGTCATTTTGGCTTGGCCTACTCTGCGTATACTCACTTTACGTCGCCGATTAGACGCTACCCCGATTTATTAATACATCGAGCAGTCGATTTTTTACTGGATAATAATGTAGTAGACGATTTTTTTTATAATGAAGAAGAAATGAGTCGTCTTGGTAAACATTGTTCTTCGACAGAGCGGCGTGCTGATGAGGCGACACGAGAGGTTATTGCTTGGCTCAAATGTGAATATATGCAAGATAAATTAGGCCAAGTATTTCGCGGCAGAATTTCCGCGGTGACAAGTTTTGGTATTTTTGTTGAGCTTGATGAAATCTATGTTGAAGGCTTAGTGCATGTGACTTCTTTGAAGAACGATTATTATGCCTTTGACCCTATTAAACATCGACTCGTCGGGGAGCGGGGCGGTCATGTTTATCGTTTGGGAGATAAAATGACCGTTTTAGTTGCCCGGGTCGATCTTGATGAGCGTAAAATTGATTTTGAACCGGCAGACAGTGAGATAAGTGATGAGTGAACCGCAGTATGTTTATGGTATACATGCAGTTACTGCGTTACTGTCCAATCATCTTCGTCCTACCAAGATGCTTTATGTGAGTGCTGAGCGTATGGATAAGCGGGTCCAAATGATCCTTACCCAGGCCGAGCAGTTAGGCGTTCCGGTAGAGTATTTATCTATGCAAAAGATGAAACAACGGTTTGCTGATGTTGCCCATCAAGGTATCGTTGCCTATGCGAGCGCGCTTCCTCATTACGGAGAAAATGACTTAACTTCATTATTAGAGCGCAGTAAAAAACCTCCTTTGATTTTGATCTTAGATGGGGTGACGGATCCTCATAATTTGGGGGCATGTTTGCGAAGTGCTGATGCGGCTGGTGTTGATTTTGTAGTTATTCCTAAAGATAAAAATGCAAGCATAACGCCTATAGTAAGCAAAGTAGCTTCCGGTGCAGCTGAATCCATTCCGTTAATAAGAGTGACCAATTTAGCTCGAGCTATGGAGCATTTAAAACAACAAGGCGTCTGGATTTATGGTGCAGCCGGCGAAGCAAGCGAATCTCTTTATAATCTCGATTGTAAAATACCAATGGCTCTAGTTATGGGCGCGGAAGATAAAGGTATGCGCCACTTAACCCGAACCCAATGCGACGGACTTTTTGCCTTGCCCATGCTCGGCAGTGTGACGAGCTTAAATGTATCAGTCGCTACGGGAATTTGCTTATACGAAGCTGTCCGCCAACGCCAGGAGGCATAAGGCTTAATTTATTCGCTAAATTGTTGAATGGACTTCACCAATCGTTTAATTAACTCATCTATTTCATCAGGCGTAATAATTAAAGGTGGCAATAAACGAATGACAGACTCAGCGGTTACGTTTAACAATATTTCATTTTCAAGGCCAATCATCTTGATATCATTAGCGGGTCGATCTAACTCAATACCCAGCATATAACCTTTACCGCGAATCCCTCTAATATGAGGATGATCGCCTAATGCCTGTAAAAGTTTTTCTTTAAAAATAGGGGCGGTTTGTGCGACTTTTTCACATAACTTATCTCGCGCAATCACCTCTAATACAGTTATTGCTGTGGCACAAGCCAGAGGATTTCCACCAAATGTTGAGCCATGATTGCCTGGTTTAAATAAATTAGATGCTTTATGGCGCATTAAGCAGGCACCGATAGGCATCCCGTTTCCTAATCCCTTGGCAGTGGTTAAAACATCAGGCTGAATACCAAAATCCATATAACTATATAATTTTCCTAAGCGGCCGTTACCGGTTTGAACTTCATCAAGGATCAGTAACCATTCTTTTTGTTCGCAAAGGGTCGCGAGGGCTCGAAGGTAGCGGTCTTCAGCAACGATAATACCACTTTCGCCTTGAATAGGTTCTAACATAATAGCAACCACATCATCGCGGTTAGCAGCGATCGTTTTTATAGCCTCAATATCATTAAAAGGTGCGCGGATAAAACCTGGCACCAGCGGTTCGAATCCTGCTTGAACTTTACGAGAGCCTGATGCGGTTAAGGTTGCCATGGTTCGGCCGTGAAAAGCGCCTTCCATAACAATAACGGACGGGGTTTCAATCCCTTTTTTATGACCGTAAAGACGCGAGAGCTTAATCGCTGCTTCATTCGCTTCGGCCCCAGAATTAGCAAAAAATACCTGCTCCATTCCCGTTAACGATGTTAGCTTCTCTGCAAGCAGGTCTTGTTGCTCAATATGAAAAGCATTGGAGGTATGAATTAGCTTACTAGCTTGCTGCTGAATCGTTTCCGTTACATCCGGATGTGCATGGCCTAATCCACAAACAGCAATTCCACTAAAGCTATCAAGATACGCTTTGCCGTTTTTATCGTATAACCAGACGCCTTTGCCGTGTGAAAAAGCGATGGGTAAGGAATTGTAGGTAGTAATTAGGCCCATGACAGCTCCCGATTTAAAATTAATGTAGATTTTTAGCTGCGAATTCCCAGTTTACCAATTTCCAAAAGGCGCTGAGATAATCAGGACGTAGATTGCGATAATCAATGTAATAAGCATGCTCCCATACATCACAGGTCAAAAGGGCCGTTAAACCTTCGGTCATGGGTAGCCCTGCATTGCTGGTACTGATGATTTTTAAATGACCTTGTTTATCTTGCACAAGCCACGCCCAACCCGAGCCAAAGGTAGCTATTGCTGTTTGGGTAAATTGTTCCTTAAATTTGTCAAACGAACCGAACGCTTTATTAATAGCATCTGCTAATTTACCAGTAGGTTCTCCGCCGCCATTTGGGCTTAGGCAATGCCAGTAAAAGGTATGATTCCATACTTGTGCTGCATTATTAAAGACAGGCCCGGATGATTTTTTAATAATCTCTTCCAGCGAAAGATTGGCATATTCTTTATTATCAGCTACCAGTTTATTTAAATTGTTTACATACGCTTGGTGGTGCTTGCCATAGTGATATTCTAATGTTTCTTTAGAAATATGCGGAGATAAGGCATCCATCGCATAGGGTAGCGGGGGTAATGTAAATGTCATAGAAATCTCCTGATTTAATTCTTCCGAAAGCGATTAGTGTAGCAGGATAAAAAACGGTTGCAATGTCGCATAGGCCTAGCCTCACCGAGCGATTGATTTTTTGGTTATTAAAATACCATTATGGGTAAAAATAAACTTAAAAATGGTTGCGGTAAGGGCTTATTTTCGCCATAATCTATCCTTCTAATGGTTTATCTATAGGTGTTGATGTGGATACGATTGAGAGGATCAAAAAACAAATAGCTGATAATGCGGTTCTTTTATACATGAAAGGCAGTCCTAAGATGCCGCAATGCGGGTTTTCGGCTCGAGCTGTCCAGTGCATCGATGCTTGCGGCGTGGATTTTGCTTATGTTGATGTACTGGCTAATCCTGATATTCGGCAAGAGTTACCAAAATACGCTGATTGGCCTACGTTTCCGCAATTGTATGTTAAAGGTGAGTTAGTGGGTGGTTCAGATATCATTGCTGAGCTGTATGAGCAAGGTGAATTAGAAGTCTTATTGCGCGAAGCAACAGCAGCCTAAGGCTTGTTGACAGTTCGCTAATTAATTGGAGAGATTACATGAGTGTTTTAGTTGGTCGTAAGGCCCCTGATTTTACCGTTCCTGCGGTATTAGGTTCTGGTGAAATCGTTGATAAATTTAATTTGCATGAAACGATAAAAGGAAAATATGGATTAGTCTTCTTTTATCCGCTTGATTTTACGTTTGTTTGTCCATCAGAGTTAATTGCTTTAGACCATCGTTTGCCTGAGTTTACGAAGCGCGGTGTAGAAGTCATTGCTGTGTCCATTGATTCTCAATTTACACATAATGCTTATCGTAATACCTCCGTCAAAGCAGGCGGTATTGGTCCAGTGAAATACACATTAGCAGCGGATATGACCCATGCTATTTGCCAATCTTATGGGGTGGAGCACCCTGTTGCTGGTGTTGCATTTCGCGGTGCTTTTATCATTGATAAGAATGGGATAGTTCGTTCTCAGACGGTTAATGATTTACCAATTGGTCGTAACATTGATGAATTAATACGTGTTGTTGATGCGGTGCAGTTTTTCGAAGAGAAAGGTGAAGTGTGCCCCGCAGGTTGGCAAAAAGGAAAGGCTGGGATGAAAGCATCGCCACAAGGTGTTGCATCTTACCTTTCGGATCACGCTGATTCATTGTAATTACGAAAGAAATAAGTGGGTTGGGTCAAAACGACCTGAGGTATCGTCACTTTTTGTTAAACCATGTAGCCTGGTTGCTTGCAACCAGGGACTTTAAGTATTGATGCAAGTTATGGCATGCTTTCCTGGTTGC
>JAGVKL010000057.1 GCA_020050595.1 Legionellales bacterium | reverse complement strand
TAGTTTTCGTAATTTTACCCAAGAAGGCCAGCATTTTAGCTGGTGGGATTACCGTGCAGGAGCCTTTCGGCGTAACCATGGTTTACGAATCGATCATATTTTACTGAATGAAGCGTTAAATAAATGCTCTGTAGCAAGTGGTATAGATATAGAGCCCAGAAGGGCAGAGCGCCCCTCTGATCACACCCCAGTTTGGACAAAATTGGCGCTGGATTTTGTATAGAACCATTTGCTTTCATTTATTATTTCTGCTATTGTTTCGCGTCATTTTGAATTTAAAGAGCATGGTGTCTAATAAGTGGTTAGGCGGCGATGCTCGTCATTGAGAGAGTGGTGTTATGAAAGCTTCAATCCATCCTGATTATAAAGAGATTAATGTAATTTGTAGTTGTGGGCATAAATTTAAAACTCGTTCAACGCTATGTAACGATTTAACGATTGAAGTTTGTGCAAGTTGCCATCCTTTCTACACGGGTAAACAAAAATTAGTGGACACGGGTGGTCGAGTACAGAAATTCCGTGATCGTTATAAGGCGCGTGGCTCAAACCAGGCTAATGCTGGTTAGGCCAAGTAAGTTTTAGCAGTTAGAACCTTATTGTATACAGAAATTAAAGCAGGGCGCAGTTTATATGCGCCTTTTT
The DNA here is from genome assembly GCA_020050595.1 of Legionellales bacterium. Taxonomy (GTDB): domain Bacteria; phylum Pseudomonadota; class Gammaproteobacteria; order Legionellales; family Legionellaceae. Next base: position 62,856 of record JAGVKL010000057.1, on the reverse strand, counting down.
TATTTAGAGGTTAGGGTCTGTTGACATTTCATCTCCGATCCTACGCCCCGTGGCTTGTCAAAGGGGTTGATGGATTGTGCGAACAAGTCGCGGAACGTAGGCTAGCAATGGGTTGCAGAGCAACAGACCCTACTTCTTTATGATTTTTTATTAGTTTTCGGATAAAAGGATAAGTATCTTGAGCGATGATCGTTTAAAACAACGGGCCTTGGATTATCATGAGTTCCCTATTCCGGGTAAACTCGGTATTCATGTCACCAAACCTACCAATTCTCAAGATGATTTATCATTAGCTTACACACCAGGCGTTGCCGAACCAGTAAGGCTTATTGCAGAAAATCCTGAAAATGCTTACCGTTATACGACCAAAAGTAATTTAGTCGCTGTCATGACTAACGGTACAGCCGTTCTTGGTTTAGGCGATGTTGGCCCTCTTGCCAGTAAACCGGTGATGGAGGGTAAGGCTGTTTTATTTAAGCGGTTTGCTAATATTGATGTATTTGATATAGAAATTGATGCGTCTGAGCCAAAGGCTTTCGTTGAGACAGCCAAGCGCATTTCACCTACCTTTGGTGGTATTAATCTAGAGGATATTAAAGCCCCTGAATGTTTTGCCATTGAGCAAGCACTCATTGATCAATTGCAAATCCCGGTATTTCACGATGATCAACACGGTACGGCCATTGTGATTGCAGCAGGCCTATTAAATGCCCTTGAATTACAGCAAAAAGAATTAAAGGATGCCCACATTGTATGCATCGGCGCAGGGGCGGCCGGTATTGCCTCCATGCGGCTATTACTTGCACTAGGTGCTAGTAAAGAGAATATGTTTTTATTAGATAGTCGTGGGGTTATTCATACCGAGCGTGATGATTTAAATTCATATAAAATGGAGTTTGCAAGGACGACGGGGCGTCGAACCTTGGCCGATGCCTTAGAAGGTGCGGATGTCTTTATCGGCGTAGCCAAGCCTGATTTATTAAGCCCTGAGCTTTTAAAATTAATGGCTCCTAAACCAGTTATTTTTGCGCTATCTAACCCTAATCCAGAGATTCGTCCTGAATTAGCGTTAAGTGTTTGTGATGATTTGATTATTGCCACCGGTCGTAGTGATTACCCAAATCAAGTGAATAATGTATTATGTTTTCCTTATATCTTTCGTGGTGCGCTGGATGTGCGAGCAACGTGTATTAACCAGGCTATGCAAATAGCAGCAGTGGAAGCTATTCGTAAACTAGTGCATGAGCCAGTTCCAGAAGAGGTAAAAGAGAATTATCCTGGAGTAACAAACTGGGAGTTTAGTGCCCAGTATATTATTCCTAAGCCGATTGATCCGCGTTTACTGGAGCGCGTACCCGTTGCTGTGGCAAAAGCAGCCATAGCGAGTGGCGTTAGTCGGGTCAATCCCTTTTTGTAAATATTCCCGTATACAGTACTTATGCTTAACCCATTAAGTTAAGGAGTTTTTTTGTGATTAAAAACAATAAAAAATATGTGTTGGTTGCTTGGTTAATCTGTGCGTTAGGAGCGGTTTTTTATTCTTATGAATATTTTCTACGTATTTCGCCAAGCGTGATGGAAGACGCGTTGCGTCATCATTTCAATCTATCGGCAACCGGTTTTGGCCTTTTGTCTGCTTTTTATTATTATGCCTATGTTCCTATGCAATTACCCGTAGGGGTGTTGATGGACCGCTTTGGTCCTCGCCGGTTGTTAACGATTGCTTGCCTTATTTGTGTCATTGGAACCTTTATGTTCGCTGATACGGTATTGTTTGGGATAGCCGCTGCCGGACGTTTCTTAGTAGGTTTAGGTTCTGCCTTTGCGTTTGTTGGTGTTTTAAAGTTGGCTACGCTTTGGCTGCCGGAGGATAAATTAGCCATGGTTGCCGGTATTGCAACAGCGCTCGGGACGATTGGAGCAATGATTGGTGATAATTTATTAGGTAGTATGGTGACCTGGATAGGATGGCAGCAAACGGTTAATTTCACCGCTATTTTTGGCGTAGGATTGATTTTTGTTTTGTGGTACGGCATTCGCGATCATAAAGGTAATGATCAAGATAGCGGTACGGTGAATACATTTAAAAAGAATATGATTGATTTGGGTATTATTGTTCGTAATAAACAAATTTGGATTAATGGGATTTACGGTTGTTTAGTTTACCTGCCCACTACGGTATTTGCGGAGCTTTGGGGTATTCCTTACTTAACGCATGCGCACGGTTTAACCCATGCATCCGCTAATTTCTGTAATTCCGTATTATTTTTAGGATTCACGATAGGCGCGCCGTCCATGGGCTTTATTTCCGATAAAATTAAACGGCGAAAATTACCGATGCTTTTAGGAGCCGTGGGTGCTTGTGTGGTCATGATGATTATTTTGTATGTACCGCATCTCACTGTATCGTCCTTGAGCATATTGATGTTTGTTCTCGGTTTGTTATACAGTGTTCAATCGATAGTCTTTGCCGTGGGGCGTGAAGTAAGTCCTAAAGAAGCTGCAGGAACGGCAATTGCGATGACTAACATGATTGTGATGATTGGTGCAATGTTTTTGCAACCGCTGGTAGGGCGCTTATTGGATTGGAGCTTGATAAAGCGACAAGCCGCATTAACAGCATTGCCGCTCGATAAAATGGAGCAATTGTATACGGCTCATGACTATCAATTCGCGTTATCTATTATTCCATTAGGGATTTTAATCGCGATTATATTAACGTTTTTCCTTAAGGAAACCTATGCGCATGCCAATGTCCATGGCCTTGAATAGTACCATGACAAAGCGTCAGCAAATTTGGCTAGGCTCTCTTATCTGTGCGATAGGGGCTGTGTTTTATTGTTATGAATTTGTATTGAGGATCATTCCTGGCGTTTTGCAAAGTGAGCTTAGTGCGGCGTTTGGCCATATTTCAGCATCAACTTTTGGCCAATTATCAGCTTTTTATTATTTCGCCTATTCTCCTATGCAGATGCCTGTGGGGATGTTGATGGATCGTTATGGTCCTCGCAAACTTTTATCACTAGCTTGTTTCTTATGCACCCTAGGCTCATTGATGTTTTCTTATTCTTCTTCCATTTTAATTGCCGGTGGTGGTCGCTTCTTAGTAGGTTTTGGATCCTCTTTTGCCTTTGTCGGTGTACTTTCTTTGGCCTTGCATTGGCTGCCTCGGCATTATTTTTCTTTAGTTGCAGGTTTGATAACGACCTTGGGTATGCTGGGATTGATTTATGGTGAAATAAAAATTACAGAGGTAACAGCCTCTATGGGGTTATCGTATGTTCTTTCTTCCATGGTCCTTTTTGGTTTATTACTTACAATAATCATCTTTTTAGTAGTGCGCGATGGCCCGGGCGGTTATCCAATGAAAACGCAACCACTGCCTGATTTTTTTCGCAATGTGATAAAGGTATTAACTTCTCGGCAAGTTTGGTTAATTGGTTTTGTCGGTGCGTGTCTTTATACCTCTCTTTCTGTATTTGGTGAGTTATGGGGAAAGTCCTATCTTGAACAAGCTCATCATTTGTCAAAAGTAGAAGCAGCCAAGGCCATTTCCTGGATGTTTTTGGGGTGGGCAGTCGGCGCCCCTCTTATCGGTTATCTCTCAGACAAGAGCGAGCGCCGAGTTTTGCCTTTGGTCTTAAGCGCGGTAGGCGCTTTAGTTTGTATAAGTATTATTTTATATAGCTCGCATTTATCTTACTATACGTTAAATACGTTATTGTTCTTATACGGTGTTTTTAGCGGCTCTGAATTGATTGTATTTATTATGGCTAAAGAAAATAGCGGTGCTGAATTGTCAGGGACAGTGTTCGCTGCTACCAATATGATTGTGACCTTAGGCGGTGTAATCTACCAGCCGATGGTTGGCAAATTATTAGATACATTTGGTAGTAGTGACGTCGTCAATGGAGTTCATACCTATACGAATCTTGATTACCAAATGGCGTTATCTATTTTACCTATTTCCCTGGTTCTAGTGCTCCTCGTTAGCGCCTTCTTGAAAGATCGAAACGCTGGAGTCAGGTGAATTCAAAATTCAAGGCCTGACCCCTATAGGGTGTGATTAAAAGTGCGGTCAATTAAAAGATCGCGTCATTGCGAGGAGCGTAGCGACGAAGCAAACCAGGGGTTACGAAGAGAGGAGCTGAATCTGGCTAATGGAAGAAACGTCAGTAATAACCAACCTCTGGACAATCGTTGATCATGAAAAAATGGAATCCCGCAATTTACATGATGACTAATCGGCGTAACGGTACACTCTACACTGGTGTGACCAATAATCTGCCTGCTCGGGTATACCAGCATAAGCAAGGCCTGCAAGCCGGATTTACTAAGCAGTATGGGTGTACTCAATTGGTTTATTATGAGTTACATACCGATATGATTGCTGCTATTGCTCGTGAAAAACAAATTAAGGCAGGCTCAAGAAAGAAAAAACTGGCTTTGATTGAAAGCATAAATCCAAGATGGTTGGATCTGTTCGATACTTTATTTTAACCTAGAAAAAGCAGCCTTCTTCCTTCGTAACCCCTGGGTTGCTTCGTCGCTACGCTCCTCGCAATGACGCGATCTTTTAATTGACCGCATTTTTAATCACACCCACCCCTATACCCTTTGTTGCATCACACAATCTATGTGATACGATGAATAGGAATAAAGATATGGAACGTTATTTTCCTCAAGGTGTTGCAAGTGATAGTACATTTTGTAATCGTGATAAAGAGCGATTTGCATTAAAAAATAGTATTGAAATGCATGAGCATATTGTTTTAGTCGCGCCTAGGCGGTATGGGAAAACAAGCTTGGTTACCCAAGTTTTAAAAGAAAATTCTTTTCCTGGTCGCTGTCTCGATTTTTTCTTTGTTCTTAGTCATGCTGAAGTTATTCAAATCATCATGGAAGGAATTGCTAGAATAATTAATACGCTACTACCCAGTACAAAATCAGCTTGCCAGAAGATAATAGAGTCTATCGCTGTAATGAATCCTAAATTAACATTTAATTTTCTAGGGCAAAAGTTAGAAATAACAACAAAACAAACAACGGAAAAAAGCATTTCAGAATTACTTCTCGCATTGGATCAGTTTGCTGAAAAATCAAAAAAATCTTGTGCTTAATCAGCAGAAAGATTGGATCACTAATGAGTTGGCGAAATTGACACTCAATCGACGAAAGGTATTAACAGGGCTAGCATACCAGCCAACACGTTTTTTTCAAGGCCAGGAGTTTTCAATAAGCGTGGGGCTTCCCCCTTCTAGTATTAATAAATCTGTAGTGGATTTACGCAAAGCAGACATGATTTACCAAGATCAGAGCGGTTACTATAGAGTGCCGGATCCAGCAGTCGCATATTTTATTCGTCAATATGGACTCCGGTAAAGCCTATACTTACCTAAAAACAGCTAATAATTCCTGCACCGGTAAACGGTTTTGTGGATGGCGGCTGATCCAGCGCTTTACTGGAAAAGAGCGAATTTCTCCATGGCGGTAAAGATGCCTGGTGAAGTCTGTATCATGATTCGAGATAATAACGGTAATGCCTTGCTCTGCGGATTCCATAGCAAGATTGGCGAGAATCATTTGCTCTTCTTTACCGAATTTCTTGCTGGTATAAGAGGAAAAATTGCTCGTTTGTATGATAGGAGCGTATGGCGGATCACAGTAAATTAAATCACCTGTTTTTGCTGCTCTAAACGTATTGCGAAAATCGCCATGAACCAACTGCGCTTTTTGGCTTTTTTCATGAAAATAGCTCATTTCTTTTCGTGGGAAATAAGGTTTTTTATAGCGGCCAAAAGGCACATTGTAATTTCCTTTTTGGCTATAGCGGCATAACCCATTGTAACCGTGACGATTTAAATACAAAAAAAGGGCCGCTTTTGCTCGTGGATCAATAGCTGTATTAAATTGATCCCGAAATTTATAATAATTTATGGCGGCGTTATTAGCTTCACAAAAGAAAGCCTCGCAATAATCAATAAAAAAATGCCCTTCTTCCTTAAGGTAATAAAATAAGTTAATTAAATCTTGATTATCCTCACCTAATAAATAAAGAGGATAATTCGTATTCATAAAGATAGCGCCCGAGCCTGTAAATGGCTCTATTAGACGATGGGCTTTGGGTAAAGATTCTAAAATATGATGCAAGCAGCGATATTTGTTACCGGCCCATTTTAAAAAAGGTCTGATTTTAGTCATAAAAAATGCATGGTTTTTTTTTCTTTGCAGTATGGCTCAATCGAGAAAAATAGACAATTCGTTTTTCCCTTGACCCATCTAGAGGCACTCGTTATGATTCATCGAGTTAGATTACCTTAGAAAAGGCAGTAGCCCTCTATTACGACCGGCTACTGCTTTTTCTAAGATTATTAAGGGACTTAAATCGTGGATGAGTTAAATGAGTTGTTAAGGCCCACTTGGGGTGCTGAGAAATGGATACAGGAAGGCTTTAGTAAGATCACTAATGAAGAAAAACAACTCATCAAAGATCGGATGCAAGCGTTATTTAAAGAGGGCCTACCATTTAAGTTAAAGCACGATAAATTACTCTACATCTATACGTTTTCCTTACTAGCACAGTTAGAAGTATTAGCCATTCAGATCCCTCTCCGTTTTGAAGCTCAAATGTCAACGCCAACGTTTAGGCAACAAATGCGGACGCAATTATTAGATGAAATTTTTCATGGCTTGGTTTTCACAAAAATTGTTTACATGCTGTCGCTGCCCTACGCGGCCCCCCCAGCATACAATGAACACATAGAGACACTATGCAATTTTATCCGCAGTGAAGAGTGCCCCAAAATTGGTGTTGTATTACTTAATTTAGTTGCTGAAGGTTGGATTGAAGAGGTTTTTAAAAGCTTAAAGCAAGCAGGCGTTGCGCCTGAAGTATTTGAGACCATTCTAGCTGATGAGCATCGGCATGTTTGTGAAGCGGATTTATACCGTGATATTGGTATTCCCGATCAAAATATATTGTGTCAGAAATTAGAAAAATTAGAAGAATTGTTGTTAATGAGTCTTACGTTGCAACCCAAATATGCCATGGCTATTTATGTTTTGTTGGGTATTTCTGGTGCGCGCTCGTTTCTATTGTCGCTTCAAGACAAGCATAATACACAATTAAAAAAAATAAATTTAACCCCTAGCCGTCAATGGCAATCGTTAATGCAATTGGGTGAGGAAGCATTAACCCATTTGAAATCCCCGGCGGAAGTGGAGATGACACCCGTTAGACAGGTGTTTATGACCCAATGGGATAGCCCAGGGGATCCCATTATGACGGGGCAATTTGACATGGATATTAGCGTGCTCGACTTTTTTGCAAAGAAATATCCACCGGAAACATTAACCACCCTGACTTTGCAGTCTATTAGCCATCTATTAACGTTAGATGATACCTATCGTCATTTTATCAGCTATAAAAAACTCTATCGTAGCCATAGCTCGCATGTCGCTATTGTGGTTAAGCTCCCTGATTGTGGTGATCATGTCGGGAATATCGTATTTAGAAATTGCCATGAGATGACTGTTTTCGAGCTTTCTCGGCGTATCCGGCAACATTTAGAAGAAATGGTTTATTGCTACCAAAAAAGAGAAGCGCTTGAAAAAGAGTACCCTTATCTTAAACAAAATTTAGATGGTATTCTCTATGAATATGCCTATGATGAGTATGATTACCCCATCGCAGGAAACCCCGCTGTTTCGTTAAGCAGCATTGGTTTTTGCGGTTATTCTCAAGCTATCTCACCGTTACGTAAGCAGGAGGGTTTAAAATTTACCTTGCTAACGGTAGAGCGAAAGCCCGTATGGAATAAGAAAACAGGCAATTTTGAACCGCGGGATATACTCCCAGTATCGGTCAGCGCTGATCATCGAGTTTTTGACGGGAATGTACCTATACCCAAGCTATTAAGCAGCTCTTTCCAACGGATGTTTAAACAAATGGAGCAGAGCGACATTAAAAGAGTCTCTCTCGATACGACCCCAAAACATGCGGAATTTATCAAAGTGATTGAGACGATGCTTAAAGAAAATTTAGAGCTTGGTTATCGCGCATTAGCCACATTACAAAATGTCTGGTTGGATTACATAGAGTTAAAAAATATAGTTAATGTGGTAACCAAAAAGCTAGCGAATCATCGTTTAACGGAGTTAATGAATGAATAGTGGCAACGCTTCGTTAGCCCATAATAGCAGCGAATCCCAATAGAAAAAGAGCAATGATGCCTAATAGGCTTAAGCTTACATTCCCTCCGGGAATTAACATAAGCGTATCACCTGCCAGTTTTCGTCCTCTAAAAGCCATAATGACTGGCAGCAATAATAATAAAATCACACAGCATATCCCTGCATAGGCTAAGGCATGTAAATAAATACCTGGATTTATTAAGACAACCACTAGCGGCGGAAGAAATGTCAGCAGCAATATTACCTTGCCTTGATACCCCGCTTTTTTAAACTTTAAACCATCAGCAATAAAATCAAATAGCCCAAGCGACACACCTAAAAAAGCGGTCAGCATACAAATAGAGGTAAAAAAGCCGAAAAAGCCTGTAATCCACTGACTCTGCACGGCACTACTTAAGGCATCAGTTAAGCCACTGGTAGCATGAGCGCTATTCATCAAGGCGATTAAGCCACCTTCGCCATCACGGTGTACGACGCCCATAATAACGGCTTCCCAGATAATATAACAACTCAGCGGGATTAAAGAGCCTAATAAAATAACTTTACGTAAGGCAGGTATGTCATCTTGAAAGTATTCGCGTAAGCTTGGAACAATGGAGGCAAAACCAAAAGAAGTAATTAAGATCATTAAGCTGCCAGTTATGGCTTGTAATGAGCCGCCGTTTAAAGTGGGTAGTTTTATATAAGGACTGATAAGCAAAACTAATAATAAATAGATGCCAAGCTTACCAAACATTAATCCACGGTTGACATAATCGACTGCACGAATACCACTGTAAATAATAAGACCAAAAAGACAAGTAAAGAGTAAAGAAGTGGCCCATGCCGGTGTATGAATATCAATTTTTTGTAGTAAACCGTTAAATACGTCACTGCCGCCTGAAATGTAGGCAGCTAAAAGTGTGTAGAGTAAGAAAAGGTAGGTTATCCACGCAATAATTTGGCCTGGCAATCCTAAGGTTGCTTTAGCCATGGAAACCATATTACTGCCTGCAGGAAGACGTAAATTGACTTCCAAGACTAATAATGCCCCAGCCGTCATAACCAACCAGCATAGAAATAAAAATATAATAGAATTGGTTATACCTGCTGCTGCAGTTGATACGGGTAAAGCTAGCATCCCACCGCCAATAGATGTACCTACAATGAGTAAAACCCCACCTATTATTTTGGAATTAAGCACAGCTTCTCCTTAGAATAAAGCCGCAAAAAGATCAATGCGAGGATGATTTAAAGCGGATATTGACTAAATATTATACAGTATGATATTTAAAATTTCATAAGTTGTCAATGCCAGCGCGCAAAAGATGACTGATAATTGCGAGAATTTACCCCCCGGAACAATAAATCGTGTCGCAAAATGCTTTCTACCAAAAAGCGACATGCACGCTGGCAATAGTAATAACAGAATGACACAGAAGAATCCAGCGTATTGTAAAGCATGAATATAAGCGCCAGGCCAGTAAATGACGAATAAAACCGGGGGAAGAAACGTTAATAAAAATAAGCCTAATCCCTGTTTTCCTTGAGTTACTAAATTAAGCCCATCACTTAAAAAGCTTAATAAACAAAGTGAAACACCAAGAAAGGCAGTTAGCATACAAACGGAGGTAAAAAAATTGAATAAAGAACTGATGGTGGTACTGTCTACCCGAGAAGACAGCATCGCAGCTAATGAGCTTGTAGTATGTTCGCTATGCATTAACGTTGCAAGCGAATCAGGACCTCGGGGAGGCAGGCTTCCCATAATGACAGCATCCCACGCAATATAGCAAAGCAAAGGAATCAGCGAGCCAATCAGCAAAACGCGTTTAAGCGTTTTGATATCATCATTAAAATAATCACGAAGGTTAGGAACAATAATAGCAAAGCCAAACGAAGTCATTAAAAGCATCATAGAGCTTGTAATATAACGTGCATGGCCCCCTTGAAGATTTTCTATTTGGATAAAAGGTGCGATAAGTAAAATCAAGATAAAATAAACCGCTAATTTAGCAAACATTAATCCTCGATTAAGCAAATCTACCTTACGAATCCCACCATATACTACAAGGCCAAATAATAAGGTGAATAAAGTGATCAAAACCCAGGAAGGGGGATTAATTCCTAATTTATTTAATAGCCCTCCCAACACATCTGCTCCGCCTGAAATATAAGCACATAAAAGGGTATAGAGGAGAAAAAGATAACTTAACCAGGTAAAAAATAATCCTGGCTTTCCTAACGTTTTATCTGCCATAGAGATCATATTTTTACCCGAGGAGAGATAGAGATTAACTTCTAAGATAAAAAAAGCTCCCAATGTCATAAGGACCCAACACAACACTAGGAAGAAAGAAGATTGCCAAAAACCAACAGCAGCATTCCCCACAGGCAAAGCCAGCATCCCAGCCCCAATAGATGTGCCGACAATGAGAAGAATACCGCCAATAAATCGTGAATTCATGGATTAAAAGTCATTGAAAAAAGGTAATCCTAACACAAAAAATGTTTATCGCTATGTAATCATAAGGATGGGGTGCGATTTTAAGTGTAGTTATATAAATTTTACACTTATAGTCGACGTCCCGCGGCTTGACCTGGTTCTTAGTCACATTTGTGGGCGTGCGACGCTCTATAGGGTAGGACGTTGTATGTTAGACAAACCCGCATCCCTGCGATCGCTGCATACATCCTTGTATGCAACGGTCTAACATACAACGTCCTACCCTATAGAGCTCTTTTCATGCCTCATTATGATCAAGAGTCAGCGGCTTGACCGCGGGATCCAGTGATCTTTCACTACTCCTGGATCCGACGGTCAAGCCGACGTTGTTGCAGATTTTCTCTTTTTATACCCTCTCCCTCGCGCGCAGCGAGGGTGTGTATAATGAGCGTTATTTCCTCTAAATGAGGTATATTCTTAAATGATCAAAAAAATAGGTATAGGTTTATTTGCCCTATCATTTATGCTTTCTGCCAAAACGAGCACTTCTGATTTTAGAAGCAGCATCAATCCGCTGCCCTTAGCAGTACAAGAAGACATGCGACATTCAGCTTGGTATAAAGATTGTCCTATCTCATTAAACCACTTAGCCTATATCAAGCTGACCTATTGGGGCTATGATCAAAAATCACACCAAGGTGTATTAATCATCAATAAAGCATTGACGAAGGACATCGTAGCCATTTTCAAAACGCTTTATCTGCACAAATTCCCCATACAAAAAATGACGCCTATACAAGCCTTTAATAATGACGATACGCTTTCCATGGCAGCCAATAATACATCTGCGTTTAGCTGTCGGGCAGTAACAGGACATGGGCATTTAATTTCAGAGCATAGCTATGGGCGTGCTATTGATATTAATCCTTTGATAAACCCTTATGTTAAGAAGAATAAAGTCTTGCCTCAAGGAGGAGCAGTTTTTGCCGATCGCCAAAAACCCTATCCCGGCAAGATTACCAAAGATAGTCTCATTTATCGTGAGTTTACTAAACGAGGATGGGATTGGGGAGGGCATTGGTATGATGTGCACGATTATCAACATTTTGAAAAGCGGGCACATGGAAGAAAACGCAATCCTTATGGGCCGGGAATTTAACCTTGGCTCTTAATCACAGTGCATACTGGTACAAATGTGACTAAGAGTTTTTAAGCAAGAGCATAATTATCAATCAAACGAATATCCCCTATTTTTACGGCAATAAAACGCCGTCCTTGATGCTCCTCAAGGTATTCCACGTCTACCTGAAGATGAGATAACTCTACCGCTAATTCATCAATAGATTTATGTTGTTGATGAAAAATTTGGGCAAAGCGGTCAGCGAGCGTTCGTTGCTCGATGCTTAAGCGATTATTGCGTGAACTAAAGGCAAGACAACTGGTTTCACGGATAGTGGGACAGGCCTTAATTTCAATATCCATAAAAAAAGCATCCACCATGCCTTTGATCAATTGTAATTGTTGGTAATCCTTTTCTCCAAAATAAGCACGCTGTGGTTTTACCAAATTTAAAAGCTTCATCACAATGGTTAATACACCAGTGAAATGACCGGGGCGGTGTTGCCCTTCCATAAGTAAGCTTAAATGGTTTTCATGGAGTTGGTAATGATAATGATCGGGATAAATGGCTTTTTCGTTGGGTAACAAACAGTAATCGACGCCGATAGTTTCAAGTAAAGCCAGATCAGCTTCTAGCGTGCGAGGATAATGTTTAAAATCATCAGCTCGATTAAATTGCGTAGGGTTAATAAAAAGGCTGGCCACGGTAATATCATTTTCTTGCGTACTTTTTTCATATAACGAAGCATGCCCACGGTGAAGGTTTCCCATGGTAGGCACGAATCCTAAGGTTGAAGAGGGGGACAGCGTGGAACGAAAACGTTGCCATTCCTTAACATCATTAAAAACTAGCATAAGATATCTCTCGATTGGTCAGTCACTAGGGTCTGTCGACAATTGCTCTACAACCCGCTACTAGCCTACGTTCCACGACTTGTTCGCACAATCCATGGACCCCGTGGACCGCCACGGGGCGTGGGATCTGAGATGAAATGTCAACAGATGGATTAAAATGCATGTTCTTCAGCAGGGAAGTGCGTTTTGTGAACTTCTTCAACGTAAGCGTTGATCGCTTTTAGAAAAAGTTCATGCCCTTGGGCAAATTGTTTAATAAAACGAGCCTTAAATTGCGGCTGTAATCCTAATAAGTCATGCCAAACTAAAACTTGCCCATCCGTATCATTCCCAGCGCCAATACCTATGGTGGGAATGGTAAGTTCTTGAGTAATGGTTTTAGCTAATGGTTGAGGAATACATTCAAGGACAATAGCAAAACAGCCTGCTGCTTCTAAATCGCGGGCTTGTTGTAAAAGAAGCTTTGCTTGCTCCTCATTTTTACCTTGGACTTTATAGCCACCTAATTGATGAACTGATTGAGGGGTTAAACCAAGGTGGCCCATCATAGGAACCCCGGCAGTAACCAAATAGCGAATCGTTTCGCAGGTCTTCGCATCCCCTCCTTCTACTTTGATAGCTTTTGCCCCCGCTTGTAAAAGCCGCTTAACATGGTCTACGGTTTCACTTAGTTCACCACGGTGGCAGAGGAAGGGTAGGTCACTAATTAAGAATTGATGCTTTAGACCACGGGCAACCGCTGCAGTATGCATGGCCATCATATCCATGGTGGCCATGATGGTGCTGTCGTAACCATGGACAGCCATAGCAAGCGAATCACCGACTAGAACACCATCGATATTAGATTCAGCAATCGTACAAGCAGACGGATAATCGTAACAGGTAAGAAGCGTCATTTTCTTGCCCTGTTCTTTTTTATATTTGAAATCGTGAATCGTTACATTAGGTACCTGTCCCATGGATCAAGTCCTCCAAAAGTTAAATATAATAAAAGTCACCGCCATTAAAAGGTCGATGCATGGTGATCATAGGGCTGTCCCATCTAATAGTTGTCTTTGCGAACGAAGTGAAGCAATCCAGTGTCTTTTGTTTAATATAAGGCCCCTGGATTGCTTCGCCTACGGCTCGCAACGACGAATTTTGTATCTTAATTAAGCAATAAAAACTAATTTAGGCCAAAAAATTAAGATGGGACAGCCCTGATGGTGATCATAATAAACGCGCATAAAAATGCAAGATGCGTTATGATTTAACCATTTTATTTTATCCAGGGTTTTTATGCTAATTGATAAGTTAAATACGCCAGGAGAGCACTTATTTTCATTTACTGCTGAAATGGGAGCGTTAGAAATTACTTTGCTCGTTCCTGAAAAGCCGAACCCGCATTATATTGCTTTGTTAGGACACCCTCATTCTTTAGAGGGAGGCACTATGAATAATAAAGTAGTAACTACCCTAGCTCGTGCATTTAAAGAGCTTCAAATTCCAAGTCTGCGCTTTAATTTTAGAGGTGTCGGTAAGTCGGCGGGTGCTTATGATGCAGGTATAGGTGAAAGTAAAGATATGTTGGCTTTAGCCATAGAGTGCCTTAAAGAACAGCCAACTATAAAATTTATCTTTGCTGGCTTTTCTTTTGGGTCTTATGTGGCTTATCGTGCCGCTGCTCAAAGCGAGCATGCTTTATTAATTACTATTGCGCCGCCGGTTCCGCGGTTTGATTACACGGAGTTTGCTCCTCCCTCACCCTGGGTGATTATACAAGGGGACGATGATGATGTCGTTTCTTTAAATTCCGTACTTGACTTTGCGAAGCAATTTTCACCACCTTTACCCGTCCTTCGTTTTGCCGAAACCGGGCATTTTTTCCATGGAAAATTAATCGAGCTTAAAGCATCACTCATTGAAACGATTAAGACTTATGTGATTGATTTATGACGTTAATAGCACAATATGATAGCGCAGTCGCTCGCCAAGAAATCACCGATGATCCCGTGCAACGAGGCGTTATTGCCCATATGCAACGAGTCATCGATGAGCTTTCCGCTTATGAGCACTCATGGCTTCCTTGGTTGAAAAAAAAGCGAGTACAAGGAATTTATTTATATGGGCCGGTCGGGGTAGGAAAAACTTATTTGGGCGATCTTTTTTATAGTTATCTACCAGAGAAGCAAAAAACACGGCTGCATTTTCATCATTTTATGCAACAAGTGGATGCTCAACTAAGGCGCTTACAAGGCCAACGCGATCCTTTACGCCGTATCGCAGCCCATATTGCTAAAACAACGCGCGTCTTATGTTTTGATGAATTTATGGTCTATGATGTCGCAGATGCCATGATTCTTGCTGAATTATTACACGCGCTTTTTGCCAAAGGCATTGTTCTAATGATTACGTCGAATATTCCCCCCGATCAACTGTACTTAAATGGCCAACATCGCGAACGATTTTTACCAGCGATCGATTTAATTAAACAACATTGTGAAATAGTAGCCATAGCGGATCATGCTGACTATCGTTTAGGTCGAGCGCCATTACAACAAGCGTATATTTATCCACTGAATGAACAAGCTAACGCACTTTTAACGAAACAGTTTAATGAGGCGGTTACCAACATCAAAGAAAAAGAGGAGCTTTGTATTCAAAACCGTATGATCGCTTGTGTAAAGTGGGGGAAGCGTGCGGTATGGTTTAGGTTTGATGTGATATGCAATTTACCTCGTAGCCAATTAGATTACCTTGAAATCGCTGATCGCTTTGATACAGTCTTTGTCAGTGACATTCCTAAGTTAACAGAAAAAGATACGGTAAACGTTATTTTATTGATACATTTTATTGATGTAATGTATGATCGAGGGATACAGCTTATTCTTTCCGCAGCCGTCCCCGTAGATGAGCTTTATACCCAAGGTGAGTTGAGTGGTAAATTCCAACGTACGCTAAGCCGATTAAAGGAAATGCAATCGCAAGATTATGCGCGCCGCCATCGATGGCGAAAAGAAGAGGGGTTTTCCGATTCTTCTGCATAAAAACATCCGTCTTTTGTTTAATATAATGCCACTTGATTGCTTCGCCTACGGCTCGCAACGACGTTTTCAAAAATTGTGCTGTGTAGGTATTTTTTACCAAAATGAGAATGATTATCGATATCATTTGTGTTAAAATTTACTTTTTTATTTGAAGTGATCGTTAGAGATGATAAAAATTACCGATTTTTTACAAGGTGATCGCGTACGATTAGCAAGCTTTGGTGATACCCAGATGCATTATCGTCGTAGACTTTTATCATTAGGAATTACACGCGGTATAGAGGTTTCTGTGATACGCGTAGCTCCCTTGGGTTGC
This sequence comes from Legionellales bacterium, assembly GCA_020050595.1. Taxonomy (GTDB): domain Bacteria; phylum Pseudomonadota; class Gammaproteobacteria; order Legionellales; family Legionellaceae. The sequence goes on along the minus strand of JAGVKL010000057.1, from coordinate 46,922 downwards.
CCGGTTCAAGTTGAAGTTCGCGGGACTTCACTGGCATTGCGTAAAGAAGAAGCTTGTCATTTACAATGGGAGCGTTTATGACCCATATGATGCTGGTGGGTAATCCTAATTGTGGCAAAACCACGTTATTTAACGCACTTACGGGCGATCATCAACGCATAGGTAACTGGCCTGGGGTAACCGTCGAGAAAAAGACAGGTCAATTTATTGCCAATGCGCAAACGATACAAGTTACCGATCTTCCGGGGATTTATTCGCTGGTTTCTTCTTTGGAGGAAACCAGTCAAGATGTGCAGATAGCTGCATGGGAAGTCGCTTATGGCCAAGCGGATATTTTAGTCAATGTAGTTGATGCATGTCATTTAGAGCGCCATTTATACCTAACTAGCCAACTTTTAGAATTAGGTAAGCCGCTTATTCTAGCACTGAATATGATGGATCTTGCTGAGCAACAAGGGATTAGCATTGATATAAATGCCTTATCAGAAGCCTTACATTGTCCCGTTGTTATGCTGCAGGCACATAAAAACATAGGACTTGAGGAGTTAAAGCAGAAAATTTTAGCTAAAAAGTCTTTAGCAAAACCGTTTCAATTATCATTACCTCCTGCTATACAACGTACGGTAGACACGCTCGAAACATCGTTGAAAACCGTAGGTGGATCGCTTTCTGCCCCTTATTTAGCTCGGCGATTATTAGAAGGGGATACGTTTTTATTAAGCCAAGACAAAAGGCCGGACATTAAAGAGCCCGATATTGATTTGATCATGGCAGATGCTCGCTACGAGGCTATCCATCAAATAATAACTCGCGTGCAAAAAAAATGCTCCGATGCCAGTGAGCATTTCACGGCAAAGCTTGATCGCATTGTTTTACATCGTTTTTGGGCATTTCCCATCTTTTTTGGCATGATGTATTTAATGTTTCTATTTGCAGTTAATGTGGGCGGGGCTTTTCAAGACTTTTTTGATATCAGTACCGACGCTCTTTTTGTACAAGGAAGTGCCTGGGTATTACAACAAATACACGCACCCAATTGGCTTATTGCATTGATTGCTAATGGCATCGGTACAGGTATTAATACCACTCTAACTTTTATCCCTGTCATTGCTTCCATGTTTTTCTTTTTATCTTTATTAGAAACATCGGGCTACATGGCACGCGCTGCTTTTGTCGTCGATAAGGCGATGCGCGCTTTAGGCCTTCCTGGTAAATCATTTGTTCCGATGATTGTGGGCTTTGGTTGTAATGTCCCGGCGATTATGGCGGCTCGTACTCTAGACTCTACCCAAGATCGTCTCTTAACTGTATTGATGAGTCCTTTTATGTCTTGCAGCGCACGGTTAGCTATTTATGCAGTATTTGTGGCCGCTTTCTTTCCGCACGGAGGGCAAAATATTGTTTTCTCCTTGTATTTAATTGGCATATTAATGGCAGTTTTTACAGGTTTTCTGGCGCGAAAAACGATGTTGCGCGGCCAAGCATCGCCCCTTATTTTAGAATTACCTTCCTATCATCGACCTTCTTTACGCCGTTTATGCAAAGAAACTTCCTTACGCTTGCGACATTTTATCTGGCGAGCAGGTAAAATCATTATTCCCGTTTGTGTGCTTTTAGGTGGGTTGAATGCATTGACGATCCATGGTGATGTTAGTAGTGCCGAGGCGAGCGGGGATTCTCTCTTGGCCCTCTTAGGTCAATGGCTTACGCCTATTTTTTCGCCTATGGGGATTCAAGCGGATAATTGGCCAGCGACGGTTGGTTTGCTTTCGGGGATGCTTGCCAAAGAAGTCGTTGTGGGCTCATTAAATACGTTATACCTGCAAATGTCTGATTTGGCTCAAGGAGCGGCGACTCATTTCGATTTAGGAGCCTTATTCAAAGAAGCGCTTTGGACAATTCCACATAACCTTAAAGCATTAGGTTGTGCTTTTATTAATCCTATTTTAGCCAGTGCACCTAGCGGAGATGTACCGGAAGTAGTGTATGGCATTATGTATCAGCATTTTGATGGTAAGGTCGGGGCTTATGCTTATTTACTCTTTATTCTTCTCTATATTCCTTGTGTATCTACGATGGCCGCGATTAGGCAAGAGGCTAATCGTCAATTGATGTGGTTTTCGATTACCTGGTCATTTATCGTGGCTTATGCTGCCGCGGTATTGTTTTATCAGTTTGCAACCATTAGTGCCCATCCAGAGCAGACGTGGGCGTGGTGTTTGGGGATAGTAGCGGTTCTTGTTGTTGCTGTTAGCTTTATTCGGATCAGTACGAATCGAGCGGGAGGCTTTTATGCTGCTGCAAATTCGTGATTTTATTCGCCGAGCACGCATTGTGAGTACGGAGCAATTAGCTCGTGAATTTCATATCGATGAGCAAGCATTGCAGCCTATGCTGGATATTTGGGTAGGCCGTGGAGTTATACGTGTATGCCAAGAAACAATGGCTTGCAAGAGCAGCTGTTTTCGCTGTAATAAAAAATCCCCCATTTTTTATCAGTTTAATATTCTTTAACCTAGGCAATGCCCCTAAAGTTATCGCCGGGCTGCAAAAGCAATAAATGGGTCAAAATAAACGCTTGATTTCGTTAAATAGAGCTTGCTATTCGCCTCAATCAAGTGTGTATTTTGCTTCAATTTCTTAATTTTTCACTTCGGGTGAAATTTTAGGGACGTTGCCTATGCCATCTGCAGTATTTTTAAGCTAATATTATCTTATAGACCTTATTAATCGAGTGAAGTACGATGGTTGATTCAGTTGATGACTCGCAAAAAGAAAATCCAGCAGAAGAGCAAGAGCCTATAAAAGCGGATGACTTGCCTGCCAAAGATGCTGCAGAAAAAGTACAAGAACATCCAGCAGAAGAGCCAGAGCCTTTAAAAGCGGAGGCTACGGAAATAGCTGCTATAGAAAAGGATGAGTCTCCAGGAGACGATGCAGCCTTATTAGGGGAAATGGCGGCAGACGATAATGACCCTATCACCATTGTAGAGCGGGTTTATCAATTATGGTGGCGTTGGGCAGATTTTCAATTATATATTATTACCCCGACTATCCAAGGGATATCACCCCCCGTTGTTATCTCCCCCGAACACTTACCTCATAGTGAAGAATATGAATTTGTTTACCCTATTATTGATGAGGGCTTTCGCTTAAGAACATCCAAAGCAGAAAATATGTATTCTGCAGGCATGTCTATGTGTAAATTGTATTACACCATTGAGAAAATGGTTTATTTGTTGGTGGAGCGACTAAAAGCAGGCGGTATTTCAACAGAAACGGAAGTACAAGTCGCTTTCGGCGGACATGAACTAGCACAACGCAAAGCTTTTGAATCGATTATAAACCTTCCTTACAATGTAGTGGTTACTAACTTTGATCCAGGCGCGTGGGGCGAGCGCTATTTAGAAATGGTAAAACGCTTTGCTGACAAGGGTTACGGTTATCCCCCTGAAGCCCCACGCGATATTTACCGGCATCCACATACACCCGCGAAAACCCCTAAACAATGATAATTTCCTCCCCACCCGAACCGCGACCGTCAGGAAGCGGAAAACTACACCCGAACCGGACCGTCAGAGAGCGGAAAACTACACCCGAACCGCGACCGTTAGGGAGCGGAAAAGTTCTAAAGACCAATAAATGCAGAGGTGTGCGCATTATTATTTTTGTTATATACCCAAGAAACTTCAAAAATAGCATTTTGAAGTTTCTTGGGTATATATGGGGATCGCACCATTAATTGATAAACCCCGTAATCCGCTTTGCTCCTTACGGGCTACGCAATTTCCTCTCCAACATAACTTTGCGTGAGAAAGACAGGATGATATACTTCACAAGTTGATAATATCTGCTTGCCTTAAGTTAGTCATTTACTTGGGAAAAGACGCTAGAAGGAAGAAATATATAGTGAATAATAAAAGACCCATAAATCTTGATTTACGTAGTTTAAAATATCCGCCAATGGCTATTGTATCGATCTTACACCGGCTTTCGGGGTTGGCCTTATTTATACTGCTCCCAGCAATGATGTATTTCCTGAGTCAGTCACTGCACTCATCGGATTCTTTTATTCAATTAAAAGCGGTATTAGCGAAGCCGGCTTATAAATTATTATTATGGGTTTTTTGTACAGCCCTTGGCTATCATCTGATTGCGGGTATGCGGCATATGATAATGGATACAGGAGTTGGCGAAGGACTTAGCGCTGGAAGAAAGAGTGCGGTAGTTGTCATTCTGCTTACTATCGTTTGGGCAATTTTAATGGGGCTATGGTTATGTTAGGCAATGTTACAAGTTTAACAGGTAATGGGTTAAAGGACTGGTTGATACAACGAGTTACTGCGTTTTATTTTGCCCTTTACTCTTTATTTTTATTGGGATTTTTATATTGCCACCCTGCATTAACGTATGTTGAATGGCAGGCTTTATTTCATGATCATTGGTTTAAAATAGCAAGTTTGATTGCTCTTTTTGTCGTGCTTTTACACACCTGGATAGGCATTTGGACGGTTACAACCGATTACCTAAAATGCACCGCTCTTAGGCTTTCTATTCAGATGCTCGTTGTTTTCTTGCTGCTAGGACAGTTTGTCTTTGGCTTATTGATTGTTTGGGGACAATAATAATGGCGTTTGCGCGTAATGAATTTGATGCAGTAATTATTGGTGCAGGAGGTGCAGGTATGCGAGCCTCCTTGCAATTGGCTAACTCAGGCATGAAAGTTGCTTTACTATCAAAAGTATTCCCGACACGCTCTCATACAGTTTCGGCTCAAGGTGGTATTACCACAGCGCTTGGAAATTCTGATGAAGATGATTGGCGTTGGCATATGTACGATACAGTCAAAGGCGCTGATTATATTGGTGATCAAGACTGTATTGAATATTTATGTAAAACAGGCCCAGAGGTCGTTTACGAATTAGAGCACATGGGGTTGCCTTTTTCTCGCATGGATAATGGTAAAATTTATCAGCGTCCTTTTGGTGGTCAATCTAAAAATTTTGGTGGGGAGCAAGCTGCGCGCACATGTGCAGCAGCTGATCGTACTGGGCATGCTTTGCTACATACGCTCTACCAACAAAATTTAAAAGCGAAAACGCATATCTTTAGTGAATGGTTGGCGCTAGATTTTGTTAAAGATTCACAAAATCGTATCGCAGGTGTCACCGCGATGTGTATTGAAACAGGCGAGGTTGTATTTTTTCAATCGCGCGTCTGTATTTTAGCAACGGGTGGCGCAGGCCGTATTTATCAATCTACAACCAATGCTTATATCAATACCGGAGATGGTTTTGGTATGGCACTGCGAGCAGGCCTCCCCTTGCAAGACATGGAAATGTGGCAATTTCATCCCACAGGTATTGCTGGTGCGGGTACCTTAGTAACTGAAGGTTGTCGCGGCGAAGGCGGTTATTTGATTAATAAAGATGGCGAGCGTTTTATGGAGCGTTACGCTCCTCACGTAAAAGATCTCGCGTCTCGTGATGTGGTGGCGCGTGCAATAGCATTAGAGCTTCGTGCTGGCAAAGGATTTGATCCTAAAGGTGTTGATCATGTGAAGTTAAAATTAGATCATTTAGGTGCTGATCTGATTAAAACCAGGTTACCTGGCATCCGTGAACTCTCGTTAAAATTTGCAGGCGTTGATCCTATTGTTGAGCCCATTCCAGTAGTACCTACCTGTCACTACACCATGGGTGGTATTCCTACGAATATTCATAGTCAAGTTATTACCAAGCATCATGGCCAAGATCAAGTTGTCGAAGGTCTGTATGCAGTAGGTGAATGTGCTTGTGTTTCTGTACACGGTGCTAATCGTCTGGGTGGTAATTCTCTTCTTGATCTTGTAGTCTTTGGCCGTGCAGCGGGTATGCATGTTGAAGAATTATGGCAATCCAATCAATTACCGGATATGGCCTATGTTTCTGAAGATGATGTTGCAGTATCATTGGCGCGCTATCAGCGTTGGCAGGATTCAAAAGGGGGAGAAAATCCATCCGTTATTTATGATGAAATGCAACGCATCATGCAAGAAGACTTCGGTGTTTTCCGCACTGGCGAATTTATGGAAAGCGGCTTAAAACGCTTGCAGGCATTACGTGACAGATTAGCGCACGCCTATTTAAGCGATAAAAGTGAAGTGTTTAATACCGCCCGGGTCTCGGTTTTAGAATTAGATAATCTCATGGCCACAGCCTATGCTACAGCACAGTCGGCTCTCGCTCGTACGGAAAGCCGTGGGGCACATAGCCGTGAAGATTATCCAAAGCGTGATGATGAGAATTGGATTAAACATACGGTGTATTTCCAGCACGATGATTCGATTGATTATCGCCCAGTAAACACATCACCCAAATACATAGCACCTTTTGAACCTAAAGAACGCGTCTATTAATGAGGATTCACCATGGCTGATACTAGAAATCTGAGCCTATCTATCTACCGATATAATCCTGAGGTAGATACTAAGCCATACATGAAGCAGTACGATATAACGATCCCTGTAAAAAGTGATCCTATGTTATTGACGCTATTGGAGCGGTTAAAAGCAGAGCAGGATGATACGTTGTCGTTTCGGCGTTCTTGCCGTGAAGGTGTCTGCGGCTCTGACGGCATGAATATCAATGGAAAAAATGGCCTAGCTTGCATTACTCACGTATCCCAATTAAAAGGCAATAAAATAGTCATTCGCCCCTTACCAGGGTTTCCAGTGATTCGTGATTTAGTCGTGGATATGAGCCAGTTTTATCAACAATATGAGCGTATTGAACCCTATTTGCAAAACGATACCGTAGCCCCCCCCCGCGAGCGACTACAATCACCGGCAGAACGCTCTAAATTAGATGGTCTATATGAGTGTATTTTATGTGCTTGCTGCACGAGCTCCTGCCCGTCTTATTGGTGGAACCCTGATAAATTTGTGGGCCCGGCGGGCTTATTGCAAGCCAGACGATTTTTAGCGGATAGTCGAGATACAGCAACAAAGCATCGCTTAAATAAGCTGCAAGATCCATTTAGTGTATTTCGTTGCCGTACGATTATGAATTGTGCGGATGTCTGCCCAAAGGGACTTAATCCGACAAAAGCAATCAGTGAAATACGTATACAAATGTTAAATGAGGAAACCTAGGTTAGCAGTGGACGCAAGTACACTTAAGTCGTTTCCCCTTGGAGAAAAAATAATGAGTGGTAGTGGTAATTGGCAAGATGAATTAGCTACGTCGTATTTATCCGGCGGCAGTATGGCTTATGTTGATGGCCTATATGAGGATTATTTAGCTGATCCTCACTCTGTGCCCAAAGATTGGCGAGTTGCTTTCGATGCGTTGCCTAAGGTTAACGGTCATGCTACTGATGTCTCACACCGTACCATCCGCGATTATTTTTTAGAACATGCAGATAAAAAATCTTCAGCGCCCATTGTTGTAACCGCTGATGCTAAGCAAGCCCAAGTCGCAAATCTTATTAATGCTTACCGTACACTAGGGCATCATGCCGCTAAATTAGATCCCTTGGACATGGTGAAGCGAGAAGCGCTCCCGAATTTAGATTTAGCTTATCACCATCTCTCTGAAAGTGATTTAGATCATCATTTTTTTGTAGGAAAAACATTTGGCAAGCAACAAATGCCGTTGCGCGAGATATACCAGGCTTTGCGGGAAACTTATTGTGGCAGTATTGGTATTGAATACATGCACATCTCTGATAACGAAGAGGTTGAATGGCTGCAAGAGAAATTGGAGCCGGTAAGAGGCAGGGCTACATTTACTACCGAGCAGAAGAAAGACATTCTAAAAGATCTAATCGCAGCGGATGGCCTTGAGCGTTATTTAGGTACTCGCTATGTAGGGCAAAAACGTTTCTCGCTTGAAGGGGGCGATTCGCTTGTGCCTATGATGCAAGAGCTTATTCGATTAGGCGGTGCACGGGCTGTAAAAGAGCTGATTATAGGCATGGCCCATCGTGGTCGATTAAATGTATTAGTTAATGTGTTAGGTAAAGAGCCGAATGAGCTTTTCCAAGAATTTGAAGGAAAAGTAAATTCTGAGCGTACAGGAGACGTTAAATACCATTTAGGGTTTTCTTCTGATTTGCGCACAAAAGCCGGGGAAATTGTCCATGTAGCTCTAGCTTTCAATCCATCCCACCTTGAGATTATTGGCCCGGTGGTACAAGGTTCAGCCCGCTCACGGTTGCGCCGTCGTCAAGACTTAGAAAAGAAAAATATGGTTGTTCCTGTTGTGCTTCATGGCGATGCAGCATTTGCAGGGCAAGGCGTGGTTATGGAAACCTTTAATTTTTCTCAAGCCCGCGGTTATTGCACAGGCGGTACGGTGCATATCGTTATTAATAATCAAATTGGTTTTACGACGTCTAACCCCTTAGATGCACGCTCTACACTGTATTGCACGGATGTCGCAAAAATGGTGCAGGCTCCTATTCTTCATGTCAATGGCGATGATCCAGAAGCCGTGATTTTTGCAACCCAAATTGCATTTGAATTTCGCATGAAATTCAAGCGGGATGTGGTTATTGATCTCGTCTGCTATCGTCGACATGGCCATAACGAAGCGGACGAACCTTCGGTTACACAACCTGAAATGTATAAAAAGATAAAAAGCATGCGCCCGTTGCGCGAGCTCTATGCTGATAAGCTTATCAAAGCCGGCCTCATTAGCCAAAAAGAAGTTGATGATTTAATGGAAGATTATCGTAACCATTTGGATAAAGGTGAGGCCGTTGTTAATACGGTACATGGGGATTACGAAGGCAAGTTATCGGTTGATTGGACTCCTTATATTCATGCAGACTGGACAGATAAAGCCGATACGACGGTCAGTGAAGCAACGATTCGCCGATTATCGAAAATATTACAAAAATTACCAGAGGGTTTTTCCTTACATCCAGTGGTTAAAAAATTGATGCAAGAGCGCGAAAAGATGACCACGGACGAATTACCCATTAATTGGGGATATGCAGAGACCATGGCCTATGCTACGTTGTTAGACGAGGGTTATGGTGTGCGGTTATCAGGTCAAGATAGCGGTCGTGGAACCTTTGCTCATCGCCATGCGGTTTTGCATGATGTAGAAAACGGAGAGAGTTATATACCATTGGAAAAAGCGGCGGCTGAACCTACTCGGCCTTTTATGGTTATTGATTCTGTTTTATCAGAAGAGGCGGTTCTTGCTTTTGAATACGGCTATGCCGCTTCAGAACCGGCTTCGCTGGTATTATGGGAAGCGCAATTTGGGGATTTCGCCAACGGTGCGCAAGTGGTTATTGATCAATTTATTAGCTCAGGTGAGCAAAAATGGGGGCGTTTATGTGGCTTGGTTATGTTATTACCGCATGGCTACGAAGGCCAAGGCCCCGAGCACTCATCAGCTCGTCTTGAACGGTTTATGCAACTTTGTGCACAACAGAATATCCAAGTCTGTACGCCAACTACACCCGCTCAAATCTTTCATCTTTTGCGCCGCCAATTAATTCGTAAATTCCGCAAGCCCTTAATTGTGATGACACCTAAGAGTTTACTACGCCATAAATTAGCAGTATCCTCCATTGCCGATTTAACAGGGGGGCAATTTTATAATGTTATCCCTGAAATTGATGGCATTGAAGCGGATAAAGTGACGAAAGTCGTCTTATGTTGCGGAAAGGTTTATTATGATTTATTGCAAAAACGCCGTGATCAAGCATTAAATCATATAGCTATCGTGCGTATAGAGCAGCTATATCCTTTCCCTAAAGAGGCATTAGTGAAAGAATTAGCAAAATATAAGCAGGCGAAAACTATTATTTGGTGTCAAGAAGAGCCGCAAAATCAGGGCGTTTGGTTCTCTTCCCAGCACAATATTATTGATTGCTTACATACAGGACAAAAATTACTTTACGCAGGGCGAGGATTTGCTGCATCGCCTGCTGTAGGGAGCCCTTATCTCCACGCTAAGGAGCAGCAGGATTTAGTTGAACAAGCTCTGTTGGATTAATATTTTAAAAATAAAGAAGGTATCATTATGTCAATCGAAGTCAAAGTACCTGCCTTACCCGAGTCCGTAGCTGACGCTACGATTGCCACTTGGCATAAAAAAGTCGGTGATAAAGTTAGTCGGGATGAAAACATACTTGATTTAGAAACGGATAAAGTAGTGCTTGAAGTACCCGCACCTGCTGATGGTGTTATCGAAGCTATTCTCTTTAAAGAAGGAGACACGGTTCGCTCCGGCGAGCTATTAGCACGCATTGGTGAGGGTAAAGGGACGGCTCAGCCTAAGGAAGAAGTAAAAAAAGAGTCGTCTTCTGAAAAAACAAGCCCATTAGAGGATAAGTCCACAAGTCCTGCGGTGCGGCGTTTAATGGCTGAAAATGATTTACAACCCAGTCAAATTAAAGGCTCAGGAAAGGATGGCCGTATTACTAAAGAAGACGTAGTCTCTTTTATTGAATCCAATCGCAATAGACCATCGGAAAAATCAATAACTAAACCCGAGGTCATTAAGGCTGATCATGCCCCTATGGGAGCACGAGAAGAACGACGTGTACCTATGTCTCGGTTGCGTGCCAAAATTGCGGAGCGTTTGGTTGAAGCCCAACATAATGCCGCTATGTTAACGACCTTTAACGAGGTTAACCTTAAAGCCGTGATGGATCTACGAGCACAATATAAAGACACATTTGAAAAGAAGCACGGTGTTAAACTGGGTTTTATGTCATTCTTCACTAAAGCAGTCGTAGAATCGCTAAAACGCTTCCCTGCAGTCAATGCCTCAATTGATGGCCAAGATATTATTTATCACGGCTATTATGACGTCGGTATTGCGGTTTCTACCGAGCGAGGTTTAGTCGTGCCGGTTATAAGAGATGCTGATCAATTAAGCATGGCTGATATTGAACAGAAAATTAGTGATGCAGCTACGCGGGCACGCCAAGGTAAGTTATCGATGGATGAAATGCAAGGCGGTACCTTTACCATTACCAATGGTGGGGTCTTCGGCTCTTTATTGGCAACGCCTATTATTAATCCGCCGCAAACGGGTATCTTAGGTATGCATAAGATTGAAGACCGTCCTGTGGTGGAAAAAGGAGAAATCGTTATTCGTCCGATGATGTATATCGCATTGTCTTACGATCACCGCCTTATTGATGGCAAAGATTCCGTACAATTTTTAGTGAGTGTGAAGGAGTTATTAGAGGATCCCTCTCGATTGTTACTAAACGTTTAAATTAGTTTTATGTAACTATCCACTCGATCTGTGACAATTGCTTTACAACTCTCTAATAGCCTACGTTTCGCGACTTGTTCGCACAATCCATGGACCCCGTGGGCAAGCCACGGGGCGTAGGTTCTGAGGTGAAATGTCAACAGACCCTAGTGAATGGTTACGTTTTTATAAGGTACTTAGAATGAATTTACATGAATACCAAGCTAAAGAACTTTTTGCTAGCTACGGTTTACCTGTTCCTAATGGTGAGGTTGCTTACAATGTGGATGATGCATTGAAAGTAACTACCCAACTATCCACACCTCGTTGGGTGGTTAAAGCGCAAGTGCATGCCGGCGGTCGAGGTAAAGCTGGTGGTGTAAAATTAGTTTCGAACAAAGAAGAATTAGGTCATTTTGTTCAATCGCTATTAGGCACGCGGCTAGTGACGTATCAAACCGATGCAAATGGTCAACCGGTGCATGCTGTATTGGTCGAAGAAACCAGCGATATTGCCAGAGAGCTTTACTTAGGTGCTGTTGTTGATCGAGCATCTCGTCGTATTGTTATTATGGCCTCCACCGAAGGCGGGGTAGAAATTGAGAAGGTAGCGGAAGAAACCCCTGAGAAAATTTTTAAAGTAACGGTTGATCCCGTTGTTGGTGTTATGCCTTTTCAATGCCGTGATGTTGGATTTAAATTAGGCCTTACAGAAGACCAAATCAAACAATTTACCCATTTAATGATAGCGCTTGGCAAGATGTTTGTTGAATGTGATTTAAGTCTTTTGGAAATTAATCCATTAGTGGTCACCCAAACAGGGCAATTAATTTGCTTAGATGGTAAAGTGACGATTGATGATAATGCGCTTTATCGCCATCCTAAGTTAAAAGCCATGCGGGATACCACGCAAGAAGATGAGCGAGTTAATCGCGCCCAGGAGTGGGAGTTAAATTATATCCCGCTAGATGGCCAAATCGGCTGTATGGTGAATGGTGCAGGACTTGCTATGGCTACCATGGATGTGATCAAACTCTATGGCGGTGAGCCTGCAAATTTCCTTGATGTAGGTGGTGGTGCGACCAAAGAGCGTGTTAGCGAAGCGTTTAAAATTATTCTTTCCGATGAAAACGTCAAAGGTATTTTAGTGAATATCTTTGGTGGAATCGTCCGTTGTGATTTGATTGCTGAAGGTATTCTTGCCGCGGTAAAAGAAGTGAATGTCAATGTACCTGTTGTTGTCCGTCTTGAAGGTAACAATGCTACTTTAGGTGCTGATATTTTAAATAAAAGTGATTTAAATGTGATTGCTGCAACCAGTTTAACCGATGCAGCCAAGAAAATTGTAGCGGCTATTGAGGCTTAACATGAGTATATTAGTAAACAAAAATACCAAAGTAATTTGTCAGGGATTTACGGGCAAGCAGGGGACTTTTCATTCTGAGCAAGCCCTAAGTTATGGTACCAAAATGGTGGGCGGTGTTACGCCGGGTAAAGGCGGGCAAAGGCATCTTGATTTACCCGTTTTTAATACCGTAAGAGAAGCCGTTGAAGAAACAGGCGCGGATGCGAGCGTTATTTATGTGCCTGCTCCCTTTTGTAAAGATTCTATTTTAGAAGCAGCGGATGCGGGCATTAAGTTAATTGTTTGCATTACCGAGGGTGTGCCGGTGCTTGATATGTTGCAAGTGAAGGTCTATCTAGAAAACAATACAGACAGCCGATTAATAGGGCCTAACTGCCCAGGCGTCATTACCCCAGGCGAATGTAAAATTGGGATTATGCCTGGCTCTATCCACTTACCAGGTAAAGTGGGGATTGTATCGCGCTCAGGTACCTTAACTTACGAAGCCGTTAAACAAACGACCGATAAAGGCTTCGGCCAGAGCACTTGCGTAGGTATTGGCGGTGATCCTATTCCAGGTACTTCGTTTATTGATGTACTTGCTCTTTTCGAAAAAGATCCTCAAACGGAAGCGATTATTTTAGTGGGTGAAATTGGTGGAACAGCGGAAGAAGAAGCCGCAGACTATATAAAAAATCACGTGACCAAGCCGGTTGTTTCTTACATCGCGGGTGTTACAGCACCGGCGGGTAAACGTATGGGGCATGCTGGCGCTATCATTTCTGGTGGTAAGGGAACGGCCGCTGATAAATTTAGAGCGCTTGAAGCAGCAGGAGCTAAAACGGTTCGCTCACCAGCTGAACTAGGTGATGCGATTGCTGAAGTAACTGGTTGGTAATGATCGATGGCACAATGGAAAACGATAGCAGATATTCGACGCGAATACGGCAATTTAAGCCTAAGTGAAGAGCATATTCCAGCGTGCCCTCTTGAGCAATTTGAGTGCTGGTTTGCCGAAGTTGTTAAAACTGAAAAAAGTGACCCTACAGCTATGGTCCTTTCAACTGTTGATGAACAAGGCCATCCTGATTCTCGGGTCGTACTTTTAAAAGAAACCAATGATGGCACATTTGTTTTTTATACCAATTATCAAAGCACCAAAGCGCTGCAGATCCAAAAGCACCCCTATGTAGCGCTTAATTTTTATTGGCCTGAAATGGCGCGGCAGGTAAGAATTCGCGGGCGAGTCAAGCAAACGAGTCAAGAGCAATCCGATACCTATTTTCTCTCAAGGCCCCACACAAGCCAATTAAGCGCCATCGCTTCCCCTCAAAGCACAGCAGTCAAAAATCGGCAAGAACTTGAGCAACGATTGAATCTCTTGATTGCCGAACACCAACAAAAACCCGTAGTTAGGCCTAACCATTGGGGGGGCTATATCGTAATCCCTGATGAAATAGAATTTTGGCAAGGCCGCGATAATCGCCTCCACGACCGCATTCACTATTATAGGGAAGCTTATCAATGGAAACACCGACGATTAGCTCCCTAGAAGACTCCAAAAAACGCATCCAAATTGTCAAGAATGCGTAAATTATTTTCAGGATGATTTTCATATAAACCATAACGTCGTAAAATGAACCTAAGTCAATTGGTAGCTTTGTATGAAAAAGCCAATTGTTTCTAACTAGGGGGTAATCAATATGAACACTATGACAGCGTTGTTACCACACATTAAACTGCGCTTTAATGTTGAACACCCAAGCTTTGAAGAATGTTATGTCTATGGCTATGAGTGCGCATTAGCAGAGGTCGGTGAAGCTGAGAATCCTTTTAAATCAGGCTCAAGAGAAAGTGAGCAATGGTTAGAGGGGTGGTGGGCCGGCTTTTATGGCGAAGAGCCTTTATTTGCATTAAGAGCTGAGCAGGATGACTTAGAAGAAGTAAAAAAATCCTCCAAAGAGGCAGCTAACGATCATTCATTCTATGAAAATATGAGCAATTTTTTTGCCAAAGTAATAGAAATTTCGGGCTTAATCGCTGCATCAGCAGCAGTTGGTTACCAGGTTATTGATTTGGTTGCTTGATGACAGATATCCTAGACTCTAGAAGCAGTAGGTTGGGTCGAAACGCCCCAACCTACCCTACTAGCCTTATTGCTTAAATAACTTTAGCACCATACTACGCATCCTTTCGATCTCTGAAGGATTAAACTCTTTATAAACGTCACTACCGATATTTAAACTCACGTATACGTTTTCACCAATTCCTTTCAATAAATCGACCCCCGACAATTTCAATAATTGAATTTTGTCCTGAATATCAGAAGCCCATGCATCAAAATAGCCCATTGAGCTAAAAACAGGTAGAAAAATCTGATGATTCTCTTCCAAATATAATACGGAAGGTTCGCTATCAGCCGATTCTTTTTCAATAGGAATAATAAAATTAGCTTTTATAAACTCTAAATAAGCCTTATTTGCTTCTTTACTAGCACCTTCGGCGGTAATAGCCTTTTCAATAGCAGTTTCTAATTCGTTCATCATCACTATCCACTAAACCTAGGCACATTAGTCAGTCTCACGACGAGCGCTACTTTTTTCTAGGTTAAAATCAGCCAAGCAGTATAACGCAATAAGCTACTACTGTAGATGATTTTCTTTTTTTTTCAGCTATAATATACAATATTAGTACAATTAGGTTTTAATATATACTATGCCTACAGAAACAAAGCCACTCATTTCCCCCGGGCAGGGGTTGTTGATGCTAATCAATCACTATCGAGAAAAGGGTGATGAGGCGCTTGTTGCCCGCCTAAAAGTATTATATTTGAGTGGCTCTAAATCTGAAAAGGAAGTGGAAGAGATCAAAAAACTACTTACGGATAGTTGTTTAGAAGGCTATGAAGTTTCATATGATCCAAAAGTAATTAGCGAGGATCCAACACGACGGTATTTTGAGACGCATTTGGCTTATGAAACGCTGATACATACGATAGATGGGATGGATATTACTGAATTAAAGCTGTATGTCGATCAGCTAAGGGCAATGATACCTAGCGATAAGAGGGGCAGTATTGATGATGTGTTGGATGGGAAATTACGTGAAGGTCTTCCTAATATTGAAAAAGAATATGCTGATTATATTTCCAAGCTAAAAGCAGGAAAAATATATCCTGACCTGTCTCCTGAGAATAGAGAAAAGATAGAATTAATCGTAAAGAGTTGTTATCTTGCGGTAGCAAATGGGCGATATGTGAAGATGCCCTTAGCTGATGTATACGAAAGTGGATTTTATGCGGGTGAAAATCGTGGAAAGGTAGAAATAGAGCAACAAAGTACAACTCGGAGTGGCGCCCTAGGGCTAATGAAAGGGCATATGCCACTACCGGTCGATGATTTAGCGCGCGCTGGGTATGAAATTCCTTATCTTAAACCCTCTGATCAGATGACTTTTATGGAAACGGCACTATGGAATCGGTACGCTTTTTCTCATCTTGTTCATCCTTTTTCTAACGCAATTTCCGGAACAATGCTATGTCAGCTGCGTTGCCTTGCAAAAATCAGAGACGAAGGCAGCTCTGGATTTACAGCTTCGGCTGAAAAATGGCTCTTCTTACAAAACTGATTACTTCAGTAATGCTATTTTATAGTGGTGGCCACAGTTTGCTTGAGTTTTCAACGCCCTTAAATTTGCCTGAGGTAAAAGAAGCATTTAGTTCCACGCCAGGTATTGAAGATATAAGTCTGATATCGATGTATCTTGTTGATAATGAAGAAGCTTTTGAAGCGGCTCTACAGACCGCAATTGAATACAATCATGAACTCTTATTAAGAAAGGCATTACATACAGAGCTAAGCTCGAAGGTAGGAGAAATCCCGGCATCTGCTATAGGAACAGCAACAGGAATAACGGCAGATAGTCCCCCTAGCTCTATGGGTGCTGCTCATGCTATGGCAGGAGCGGTAGCAGGAGCGGGAGCAGGGGCAGGAGCGGGAGCGGGAGCAGGGGCAGGAGCAGGAGCAGGTGGCACTAAAAGCGAAGTTTTTAAAAAGAAACTACAAGAAATTACTGCTTCTAGTGATGATGGTGTGGGTGATGGAAAGAAAGTAAATCTTGGGTAGTTTCTAGCAGGTCTACGTATGAATATTAAAATGGAATCTAATCCATTCAATCTGACTTCGAATTCTACGCCCCACGAATAAATTGCCGAAGCCCCGAACCGCGACCGTTAGGGAGCGGAAAAGTTACCCAGCCATGTTTTTCAGCATAGACCCTATAGTTTCTAGCTCGTATCCTCCACTACAAGCCTATTTAGTGTAACAATGCCAGATTAAACATTGATCATGGATAAAGCCGAATATACTGGGGTACACCATAGCCCGAATTTTTACTAAACAACATGTTGAATTTATTAACGACATCGGTATAATCAGGACGAATGGTTGTTCCTTATTAAACCTAAATTCGACTTATTTAAGCACTAAGAAGAAGTAGCGAACTATGAATATTGCCCTATCTGATGCAGAAAAATTAACTCGTAAGAATCAACTCTGTTTTGCCTGGATTATCTGGGGTTTGGCAGCGGCGTTTTATTTCTCTGATTACCTAGCTCGCGTAGCTCCTGGAGTGATGCACCGTTATTTGCAGATCGATTTTGGTATTAATGAAGCGGGGTTTGGCATATTGACAGCCTCTTTTTATATTCCCTATATCATTATGCAAATCCCCGTTGGTTTGACGGTTGATCGCATTAGTATTCGCTGGATTCTAACCATTATGTCATTGATCACCGCCTTTGGCTGTTGTGTATTCGGGCTGGCCGATAGCTTAGCGGTAGCCTCTGTTGGCCGAATGCTTATTGGATTTAGTGCCGCCTTTGCTTTTATTAGCGCGCTTCGCCTAGCGACATCCTGGTTTCCTCCAGCCATGTTAGGTTTACTTGCGGGACTGACCCAAGCTTTAGGTATGCTGGGTGCAGCTGCTGGTGAAGCACCGGTTTCGGTCTTGGTGAGTTCGGTGGGGTGGCGTCATACCATGTTCATCATCGCTTTTCTCTTTATCGCTTTGGCTGCTTTTTTATATCAGTATATTCAGGATAATCCTAGCTCTAAAACCCATGAGGTAAAATCTGAAAATACGCTAAGTATTTTTGAAAGCCTCCGTATCATTCTATCGCATCCTCAAACGTGGCTTAATGCCTTTTATGCCGGATTTTTATTTGCCCCTGCGGCGGTTATCGGCGAGTCTATTGGACCTGCTTATTTACAATATGGTCGCGGTCTCACAGCGCATGCAGCGGCCTTTGCTACCGGATTGATTTTTATTGGCTGGGGAATTGGCGGGCCTTTAACAGGATGGTTATCAGACAGAATTGGCCGCCGTAAACCTATCATGATTGCATCGGCGATATGTGGTTTAGTATTGACACTTATTTTTGTTTTTTATCCTACACTCAGTACGACCGGTGCTTATGTTATCTTCTTCTTATTTGGGTTAACCAATGCAGGCGTAGCCATTTCTTATGCTGTTTCTACCGAAATACAAGATCGAAAGGTTATCGGTACTTCAATAGCCTTTACGAACATGGCTTCTATCTTTGTAGGAGCTCTTATGCAGCCGCTCGTTGGCCGTTTGATTGATCTTGTGTCCGGTGCTCGTGGGTATAATGTGGAAACACTAACCCTTGTTGATTTCCAATTCGGTTTCCGAATATTGCCGCTATGTTCTTTGGTGGCTCTCATTCTGGCCTTTACGGTCAAAGAGACATATTGTAAGCCGCTTAAAAGTGAGTAGATTTTTTTTAATTTCTTTGCGCGATTGATATTCTCGTGCTTTAATAACTATTACTCTTTTTTGGGCACATCTTTAAAACTATCGTGGCTACAGCGGACCATGATTAACGGAGAAAATAATGAAAAAAATAATAGGATTAGTGATTGTATTAGCCGCTCTAGTCCTCGGTGGCTATTATGCTACAGGGTTAATCACCGAACGTACGATTAAGAAAAATATCGCGGTTATAAATCAATCGAATGGTTTATTGGTTGAAGTGAAAAAATACGACCGCGGCTGGTACACCTCGACAGCGCTATTAAATTGGCACTTACATATTCCGCCTAGAGAATCGAAAAATGCTGAAGGGCAAGTGACGACTATTCCGGCACAAGATTATTCGATAGATATGCCACTGACTATTTATCATGGTCCTATTATTTTCTCGGATAAAGGTGTCAAATTCGGCCTAGGTTATGCGCATACGGATTTGACTATGCCCGAGCCTTATGCAGATAAATTTTCTACGGTTTTCACTGAGAATTCGACCAAACCAGTACTAAGCTTGAGCTTGTTTGTAAATTACTTAAATACCAGCCGGCTGCATATTGGATTGCCTAATTTTAAATTGATCTCTAAAGATAGCGGTAGTCAATTTGAATGGAACGGCATGGATAGTCATATTAGCATCTCTTCCAATCTAAGAAGCATTGATGGAGGACTTACTCTGGATGGCGCTACCTTATCGAAAAACAATATAAAAGCAACGCTAGGTAAAGTAGATACCGATTATGACTTGCATGAAACAGATGCCGGGCTATATTTAGGCGAAGCTAATTTATCCATTCCAAGTTTTGTGATCACTGAGAATAATCAAACCCTGCTTAGTGTCGAAGAGTTTGATGCAAATTCAAGTAGCGATGTTGAAGGGGATTTATTTAACACGCATTTCAAAACATCACTGACCAAGATACTTGCTCGTGGTAAGACCTATGGACCAGCTACTTTAGAGATGTCTATCAAAAATCTTGATGCTAAAGTATTGGCGGAAATAAATACCAAGCTTAACCAAATGCAGCAAGGCACAGACAATGCTCGGCAACAAGCCTTAATCGCTTTGATTCCTTCCTTGCCTAAATTATTTAGCAAAGGTGCGCAATTTGAAGTGTCTAAACTTAGTTTTGTCGTACCGGAAGGAGACATCGAAGGTAATTTGTTAATCTCGCTTCCTAAAGGTGATGCGGGTAATCCCTTTCAGCTAATCCAAAAAGTTGAAGGGCATGGAAAGCTTACTGTCCCAGCTTCTGTACTCAAAAGTTTGATGGTTACCTCCCTTAAGCATAAATTGATAAGCGAGCAGCCTTCAATACAACAAGCTATGATTCAGCAATTGAAGCAGCACGATGCCGGTGCAGTGCAAAAGAGCAATCCACCAGCAGAGAATCCTGCTCAAGCTGCTAACGGAGCACAAACTACCAATGCTTCTCTGCCAGCCACCACTCAAGGCACAGAGCAAAAATCATTGACCGTAGCTGAGATTGAGCAACAAGCCATAGCACAGGCAGATCAAAAATTAGCTACTATGTTGAAAACGGGATTGATTACCTCACAAGATAATAATTATGTCATCGAGGTTAATCTTACTCAGGGACAGCTCTCGGTGAATGGGAAGCCTTTTACTACAGAAATGACGCAATTCTAAGAAGCTATTGGGTAATCTATACTGCCATGGGCAGAAATCGTTGATTCTCTGCGGTCTTTGAAAATTAACGGTTTCTAGCCGTGGTAGCGATTAACTCATAATTTCTAGGGTTTCTTGTAGATGGTCATCAGAGCAATTTGGCCATCTATCGGTGTAGTTTAACTCGATTACAAGCGCTTTTTGCTTGTCAGGAATTGCTCAATTCGATAAAATAATGTTTTTAAAAGAAGGAGTTAATAATAATGACAACAATCAGCAATGAAGCTGGGAATGCTACTACCTCACTGGCTACTAGCGTAACTCAATCCGTGCAAAAATATTTTTCCGAGCTGAAAGGTACTGATCCTGTTGACTTATATCAGTTCGTGCTTGAAGAAATTGAAACCCCCTTGTTTAGAGCGGTTATGGAGCACTGCAAATACAATCAGTCTCGCGCAGCCGTAATGTTAGGTATCAGTAGAGGGACTTTACGTACAAAGCTACGCCGATACTTTGATGATAAGTATGTAGGTACTCGCGATTAAAAGTTAATTCGTTGCCCATCTAAATAGGGTCATTCTCTGTACATGACAATTTTTTTAGTATGCGATGGTTATTATCCCCACGTCCCGCGGCTTGACCGCGGGGCCATAATTGAGATCTCCCCGTAATCCGCTTTGCTCCTTACGGGCTACGCACTTTTGTTTGAATTTGTGCCGATTCGTCAGTTATGGGCTACGCTTGCTATGATCACTGATAAAAACCGACTATTATCTTGTTGGTTGGTAAGGCTTATGCTCCTCGAATTCTAAATCCCTGCGGTATTGACTGTAGGGGTTATGGTCTAGGGTGTCCTAGCTTACCTGCAAATAGAGTCCTATGGTATTTCCTATGGGTGCGATTTATACCTACATGCATATCTCGCACCCCTCTGTTACATTATTTTGACATCTGGTTGTGATACCATGTAAAATGACCATTTTTTATTCAAATGGTGTCGATTATGTTTATAAGTATAATGGAAAAGTCATCTCATCCACAGGCGAAGCTTATCCCTACAGGAGTTTGGGATAGTTATTTTCTTTCTTTCGGTGCTGATGGTTCTCATAGCGGTGGTGACTTACCTGACACCTGTATAGCGCTGATGGGGCTTGATAGAGCTGGCGCTTTGCAAGCCATCGAGTCCCTGAAAGGCGGGAAACCAATAGAAAAGATTAGGTACATATATTGTATTGCGGTAACACACCCTGAAATTGATCTGATTAAGCTTTGTGCAGATTTTGGCCTCTCCGACGAGGCTTTTGCTGTTGCTGCTGCACTAGGTCGTCTTTCTACGCTAAACGCACTCGTTGAAAGTTCGAGTAGTGAAAAACTCGCAGCATTAATAAAAGTGAATAATTATGCTCCTTTTCGTATGGCAGCGATGCACGGCAAATTAGAAGTAATGAATCGATTATTAGAATTAGTGCCGAAAGACGAGCAGCTAGCCATGATCGCTTCTCGCAGTTACTCAGGGTTCTGGTCCGCTTGTGGGGAAGGGCATATGGAAATCCTTAATCGGTTGGCAGCAGTAGCTCCTGGTCAACTCCTGACTATGATAAAAAGTATGAGACATCAGTCATTTAAAAAAGTGGCCTGTAGCGGACATTTAGATATTTTTGATTGGCTAGTGGAGCGTGTTAAGGCGGAAGAAGGGAGTGCCTCAGTGATTGATATCATCAAAGCAGATGCATTTGAGGTGTTTAGGACAGCCGTGCTTCTAGGCCATCAAGGGATTGTCGATAGGATTGTTAGTCTTTTAGAAGAATACTCACCGAGTGACGCACCAAGTTTGATTGGAGCTGGTGCTGGTATTGATGAGGCAATTGTCAAGAGAAAATTGGCAATTCTAGCTTGTAATAGCTACGAGCCACTTCACGCGGCATTGATGAATCGGCATATTAGTATTTTTCAGGGGCTATTTAACCGACTTACACCCGGTCATAAAATTAAAATGTTGCGGTCAAACTACTATACTATATTATCTTTGGCCGTGTGTGCAGGTAATCATGGGATAGTGGAGCAGTTACTTGGGCTCCTATCTCTAGAAGAAAAAAGCAATCTAATCACTGGTTTTGCAGGGTTTGCTCTTTTGATGAATAGCGCTACGAGTCGTAATGTTGCAACCTGTCAGATGTTATTTACTAAAATCAACGACTTTCATCCTGCTACAGTGATTGGGTTTCGACAAATAATGCTTTGGCAGGCGATTATCGAGATTTCGAAATTAGGCGATAGCGCGATGCTGGCGCATCTATTAGGCTTAGCACAAGACCCAGCGTTCTCATTACCACCAGCCGATCAAGAGAAAAAGCTTATTCAAATACTCCTCGCCGCTTTGCGAGCTGGGCATTTAGAGATTGTTGAGAGTTTAAGGCCCCGCATACCCGTTGAGCCGCTAGCCGCAGCGCTCGCATTAGATCATTATCAAATACTTGTAGATGTGATAAAGGATGGATGTGTCAAAGGTATGAATTGGCTTTTAACAGAATACCCTGCTGCAAAAGCGTCTGTGATTGCCTCTCATGGGGATAGGCTATGGAGCGCCATTTTATCAGACCATGGAAAGCAGTATGGTATTTTAAAACGATTTATTTTGGAGAGCCCAGCGATTTTTTCTAGGGCTGTAGACTACTGTGAAAAAACGCCTATTGCTGCTGTTCAACCGATTGTTCATCTTGTTTTAACAGAATTGATAAGAGAAGAATTTCTTAAGTTAAAAAAAGAACAATTAGGCGCTAGGAAGGGAGACGTTGTTTTTGATATAACTGATCCAGCTAGAATCGAAAAATGCAGGTATATGCTTAAATACTATGTCATAACGAATAAGCTAGAAGAAATGGGCTTTCTGCTCAGCATCCCTTCGATAAGGGCTGATTTATCTCAACGGATGGAGCGAGGAGAAAGTGCTCTTTTCGACGTGGCAAGCACTAAAAATCCTGCAGCGGCAGAACTTTTACTAACTATTCCTGTAGTTAGTAGGGTGGCCGCAGCAAAGGGCTATTCCTCTAGTGCTCCGGTTAGCGCTAGACTTAAATCGTCGTTAACAGCAGGTGAACAATGCCGATGGCTTCCTGCTATTGCCGTGTATGGAGCCCAATTGGATGGGGGCGGTGATCCATTTGCAGCGATGATTGGTAAGTTGCATCAGAGATATAATGATAAGCCAGCAGTCATTTTTAAGGATAATGGTGAGTTGCTCCAATTGCCTTTAGCATGGGACGCTTTTAGTGCACTTGTGCTAACAGAAGCTGAAAGAGCGAGGGCATTGCAAGCTTATTATCAACACCCAATGCACTCCGCTATCCGTTACTTAAGTGCCCCTAATCCATGGGTCGATTCAGCTCAACCGCGGCCAACATTTGAGGAACATAAACCACTCATAACCCTGCTTTGGTTAGCGGCGACGGATCCAACCTTGCCTTCACCCACTGACAAAGGTTACACAGTAGAGCAGCGTACTGAGTATTTTATTCAAGAGTTAGCTCTTATTGCTCGAGCCGATAACTGGAAAAATTTAAGAGATAAAAGAGACGAGGCGGGGAATGTTATCATGAGCGAAGAGGGTGAAACGGTTAAAGAGCGATATGATGATCGGGAAGGAGATAAGCCAGGTTGTTTCTCTGAGGTTAAAGAGAGGCTCTTACAATCACTTGTAGGCCATCCCCTGTTGCCTGCTATGACAGAAAAGCATGTGGTCGATGAACTAAAGGGATTTTTAACCAAAGTATTTAAGTCGCATATCACCTGTGAAAATAGAGATCTATTAGGCAAGGTATGGGATGGTTTAGTTGCTATGGACGATGTTGATCAAGAGCCTTTACGGGCCCTTAATGTTACCGAGGAAGAAAAAATAGAGTTTCTTTCTTATATGGCAGATAAATACGGAAGACAATTTACCGGTGAGCCTCGTTTCGCAGACCTAATTGAGGCGCGTTTACCCATCGATGCAGAGGCAATCCATGTTTGTACTTGTGACTCGTATATCAATTTAGCGGAGCTGGTGCGATCGCCAACTACGGATACAAGTGCAGGAAGTGCTGCAGGTGCAAATCCTCATGCTATGTTTTCCTCAGCCCCAGCCCCAGCTGCTGCCGGCGCTGGTGCCGGTGCCGGTGCAGCTACCAGTGGCGCTTCTCGTCGTGATGGTTCAGGATTCAGGCGTGGATTTTTATTGTGAAGAGGATAATGAGGCATCTGCGGTCAGGCCTTGCAGCAAACGTAGCCCGTAACCGACGGATCGGCGCAAATTCAAATACAATTGAGCTCCCGGTATGGCGTAGCCCGTAAGGAGCAAAGCGGATTACGGGGAATACGCTCTAAAGCCCAATGAATGCAAGTGTGTTCGCGCATTATTGTTGTTTTTGTTGTTCTATACTCAAGAAACTTCAAAACCTAGCATTTTGAAGTTTCTTGGGTTATATCATTATAATTAAAAATCCCCGTAATCCGCTTTGCTCCTTACGGGCTACGTAATTGTGTTTGAATTTGCGTCAGTTAAGGACTACGCTGGCTCAATGAATATAGACACGTCATGTTGAGCATAGCGAAGAATCTCCTTAAATCCAGGAGATTCTTCGTCGCAAGCTCCTCAGAATGACATGTTTGTGCGTGATGTACAGTCTAGAGAGCTGAGGATAAATTAATATTGATAGCAAAATAGGTAAGACCTACGCCTTATTGACTAAATTTTGGCGTGATAGCCGTGGTACCTCCCGTCGTTACACTTGACTACTCAGAAAACATAGAACTGACGGATTCTTCCACATTCACACGTCTAATGGCTTGGGCTAGCATATCAGCAAGACTAACGACTCTAATCTTTTTGCAATGAAGCGCTGCCTCTGAGAGGGGGATGGTATCGGTGACAACGACTTCATCCAACGATGAATTCATAATATTTTCGACCGCAGGTCCTGATAAGACAGGATGAGTAATAAACGCACTGACGCTAATGGCGCCACTTTTTTTAAGCTCATGGGCAGCGGAACACATGGTGCCAGCCGTATCAACAATGTCATCAATAATAATGCAATGACGGCCTTTAGGCTCACCAATAATATGCATTACTTCAGATTTGTTAGGCCCGCTGCGGCGTTTATCAATAATCGATAACTCAGCGTCATTAAGCATCTTAGCCATAGCTCTAGCGCGCACTACGCCGCCTACATCGGGAGAGATAACCATTAAATTACTAAAATTCTTTTGTTTAATGGCTTCTAATAAGACGGGTGTGGAGTAGACATTATCAACAGGCATGTAAAAAAAGCCTTGTATTTGGTCAGCGTGCAAATCCACCGTTAACACTCGGCAAATACCTACAGAAGCCATCATATCGGCCACCACTTTTGCCGTAATAGGTACTCGAGCGGAACGCACACGCTTATCTTGGCGCGCATAACCAAAGTAGGGTACTACCGCTGTAATACGTGCGGCAGAAGAGCGGCGGAGCGCATCAGCCATGATAATAAGTTCCATAAGGTTATCATTCGTTGGCGCGCAGGTGGGTTGTATAATAAACACATCCTTACCGCGAACATTTTCTAAAATTTCGATACGAGTTTCCCCATCACTAAACGTGCTGACCGTAGCTTGACCGATAGGGAGCTTTAAATGAGAGGAAATTTTAAGCGCTAATTCTGGGTTTGCATTACCAGTAAAAATCATCATTGTTGACATGTGTATAAAACCTTCGATTTAAGTGGAACCAGGTAACTTAAACACATAGCAGAAGACAGCCAGAAAGATATTATTATTGTTTAAGCGATCCGGTGAACGCATCCTTCCCGGGTATCTTCTGCCGTCTGTTCACTTGAATCAACAAGAATATGGCTGGGGTGCTAGGATTCGAACCTAGGAATGCAGGGATCAAAACCCTGTGCCTTACCACTTGGCGACACCCCAAAAGTTGTAGATTCTTCCTTTCTTCATTACGCAGAGTACTTACCGCCTCCTGCGAACTGCTGCGTATTGTGCAGTGATTTAAGGAGCTTGTCAACGAACAATTTAAAAAAGACCAAGACAGCTCAAAACCCTACACCTGCCAGTGTTTAACTACTAATTTTATGGTTGTACCATGCCCTTGTAATTGCACTTTAGAGGGCAAACTAATGTTGTTTACCGTCCTATAACCTCCATAGTGAATGGTATAGCCACTTTGCGACAGTGCTGTTAAATTACCATTCGCGTCATGTTGTGACGCTTGGACAGAACCTGGTGCTGGTAAGCCTCTTACCCAGTAATAAAGATTGCGAACAGGTAGACGGATTCCGGTTTGTTTTTGTAATAATTCATCAGGGTTTGTCGAGGAAACACGTTGAGGCCCGTCTACATAGGTTACTGCAGCCCCTTTCTTCTCAACTAAAACCGTCCCGCCTCCCAGTGGACCATACAAGCGCATTTGATATTGATTGGGCCCTTGTTGGAGCCAATTTAAAGAGGCCGTCCATCCTTTGCTGGCACTTTTTGCAGCCATCGCGCCGGATAACTCCCAAGAGGAAATTTTACTGGCACTGACCGCTTTTTTACCCTGAGTTTTTAAATTGGCTGACTCTAAAGTTTCAGTTTGAGATACATTCGGAGATAGTTGATTATTAAGCGGGTAGTCGGGCCCTGTCTTATGAGGCGCACATGCCGCAACCAGAAAAACTGAAAATACACCTAAAAGACTAAATTTAATAGTATTCATTGCCATACCCCATCCATGTGTAGTTTTTCATTTTACAATACGCTAGACTGCCAAAATATGCAATTGACCAATTTAATTATGAACTATAAAGCTATTTACCCTGGAACCTTTGACCCTGTTACCAACGGCCATATCGACATTATTACGCGGGCTGTTAAATTATTTCCAAAGCTTATTGTAGCGGTAGCCACTAATGGCGCTAAACGCCCCTTTTTTCCATTAAATACGCGCATTCAACTCATTCAAGATGCGTTAGGCGGTCTACCGGGGGTGAGTGTAATAGGGTTTGATAATTTGTTAATTGATTTTGCTCATGAACAACAAGCTAAAGTCATCTTACGTGGTCTTCGTGCCGTTTCCGATTTTGAATATGAATTTCAGCTGGCTGGGATGAATCGTAAATTATCTAAAAAAGTTGAAACCATGTTTTTACCCCCCTCTGAAGATTCAATGTTTATCTCATCAACCCTAGTTAGAGAAATCGCTTCGTTAGGTGGTGATGTATCAGGATTTGTGCCGAAAGTAGTATTGGATTGCTTCGCGTCGCTTGCGAAGACAAAGTAAGAAATACGTGGCTATCCCTTCTCCCCAAGGGGAAGGGCCATATATTCCCTGGCTTCCTCGGGGAGGGGGCTAGGGTGAGGGGCTGTCCCATGCGATTAAAACCATTAAATAAAAACACCTTTTTTATCGTATTAACCCTTTTCTACTCGCTCGCTTTCGCACTGCCCTACGCTGAGCATCCTGAAGGCCATGCTATTGCCAGTGCTCATCCTTTGGCTACCAATGCAGGACTTGAAATATTAGCGCAAGGAGGCAACGCATTCGATGCCGCTGTTGCTGTTAGTGCGGCACTAGCGGTGGTTGAACCTTATCATTCTGGATTAGGTGGTGGCGGTTTTTGGCTGTTGCATTTGGCTACTAGTCAGAAAAATATTTTTATTGACGGTCGTGAAATGGCTCCTAAGGCGGCTTCTCCTACCATGTTTTTAGATAAAAAGGGCGAATTAATCCCTAAATTATCCCTAAATGGTGGATTATCGGCGGCCATTCCCGGCGAGCCAGCTGCACTTGTTTTAATAGCAGAACGCTTTGGCCGCCTGTCTTTAGAAAAATCACTTGCCCCAGCTATTCGTTTAGCGGAGGAAGGCTTTCCTATTGATTATCACTTTAATTCCTTCGTTACTATGGAGGGTAGGTTAGAGCAGTTACAAAAATTTCCCGCAACAGCCGCCATTTTTTTGCATGACGGTAAGCCTTATCCTATTGGTGCTCGTTTAGTGCAGCGGGATTTAGCTAAAACCTTAAAGCTCCTTGCTGTAAAAGGACATGATGGCTTCTACCGTGGCGAGGTGGCGAAACGTTTAGTCGATGCAGTCAATCAATCAGGAGGTGTCTGGACCTTAGACGACCTTGCCTCCTATCAAGTGAGGGTTCGAAAGCCTTTATATGGCAGGTTTCATGATTTACATATTATTACCGCGCCACCGCCGTCAGCAGGAGGGGTTGCGTTATTAACCATGCTAAATGTATTGGCCGATTATCCGTTACCATCCTTATCTCAAGTTCAATGGGTGCATTATGTTGCGGAAGCTATGCGGCTTGCATTTTGGCAGCGCTCAGCGTTATTAGGCGATCCTGATTATATTAAAAATCCCGTTAATCATTTGCTATCTCAAGATAATGCTAACTACCTTCGTCAATTTATTAGCGCCGAGCATGCCACAGCAAGTCATTCTTTACCGCTAAGGGCTGCGGTACAAGAAAAGGGAGATACGACTACCCATTTTTCTATTATAGATAATGAAGGCAATCGGGTAGCCGCAACCCTTACGATCAATTATATTTTTGGCTCGTCTGTAGTTGCTCAAGGCACAGGCGTGTTGCTCAATGATGAAATGGATGATTTTACTACGGGAATAGGAAAACCCAATGCATACGGCTTAATCGGCAGTGACAAAAACAGTATTGCACCTGGCAAAAGACCTCTATCCAGTATGACCCCAACTTTTCTTGAAATGCCAGGTCGAGTTGCTATCCTTGGCACTCCTGGCGGAAGCCGCATTCCCACCATGGTATTGTTAGCATCGTTGGTTTTTAATGATGCTTATGAAGGAGCCATTAGCATGGTCTCCAAAATGCGCTTTCATCATCAATACTTACCAGATGAATTACAATTTGAGCCCGATACGTTCTCACCTAAGCTGCAAGAAGCTTTAAAAAAGATGGGCTATCATCTTACACCATTGCAAGATTATTACGGCGATATGCAAGTTATTACTTGGGATCGCGAACATAATTTCCTCACAGCAGCATCCGATCCCCGTGCGAAGGGGTCAGGTTCATTTATTAAATTATTAGGATACCCATAGAATATATACCCAAGATACTTCAAAGATAGCATTTTGAAGTATCTTGGGTATAGAAGCGGAGATTTATAATTTAATAAATGAACCTGACCCCTACGGTCATGAAAATATTCTTATATTCTATTCTCCCACCAGATCCTTCATGCTTTGAAAAACTTTATCAACTAATTCTTCTTTATTTTCAAGGGTATATTTTGAAGCGTCAATGGGTTTACCAATGTGGACTTCTGTTTCTTGGCTTAAGTTAAATTGAAAGGTGCGGGCGGGTAAAATGTTGTAGGCTCCCCGGATTCCGAGGGGAATGATCGTTGCTTTGGCTTGAATGGCGGTGATAAAAGCTCCTTTTTTTAAGGGAGCGAGTTTGCCAGTTGAAGAGCGGGTCCCTTCAGGAGCTATCCACATGACGATACCGCTTTCTAATAGTCTTTGGACAACCTCCAAGTCTTTGATCGCTTGGCGGCGATTTTTTCGATCAATAAAAGGAAATTCAGCAGCGGTCATTCCTTGGCTGACAATAGGAATTCGTGACATTTCTTTCTTGGCAAGCATGCGCATGGAATGTCTTGGAAAAGCGAGCATACTTAAAGGGATATCGTAAAGGCTGCTATGGTTGCACATGATAATCGTGGGTTGCCCAGGCTTTGGTTCTACATGATGAGGATTGATAATCTTGCACTTCACTTTAACCAGGTTAAGGGTGCGTTTAGCCCACCCTTGAATAGTTGCATCGACCCACGCCCGGTTAGTTTGGCCTAAATAATATTTGACAATCGATCGAAACGTTATATCCACGGTATAAAGAGCTGAAACCAGCATAATCCATAATGTGTGTAATTTACTTGCTTTCATAGTATTTCGATAAGAATAAGCGGATAGCAGATGATACGTAAGTTAGGCTATGAAAAGCAACTATAGAATAAGTGGTTGGCAGGTTGGGCAGAAGGCGGAATTTCTTCCGGCAATGACGGTGGTTTGGATCAAGCTTTTGCAAGTATAGCATTCGTCGTGTTGTCGGCTATAGACATGAAGCTTATTGGCAAAATAACCCGGTTTACCATCCACAGCATAAAAGTCCCTCAAGGTTGTTCCCCCAACATTGATCGCTTGATTTAAAACGGATTTAATATGAGTGATTAATTTGCCTATTTGCTTTTTAGAGAGATTACCCGCTAAGCTCTTAGGATGGATGCCTGCTAAAAATAAACTCTCTGCGGCATAAATATTTCCAATTCCAACCACGATTTTATTATCCATAATGAATGATTTAATGCCTTGACTCTTCCCACGCGTTCGCTCATATAAATACTCGGTATTAAATGCCTCTGTCAAAGGCTCCGGCCCTAAATGGCGTAAGCAAGGGTGCTCTGATGGATTTTTATCGATGTGCAGCCATAAACCAAAACGACGCGGATCGTTATAGCGAAGAATAGTATCCTGCTCTAAAAGCAAATCCACATGATCATGCTTTCGCAAAGGGGTTTCTTTGCCTACAATGCGTAAATGTCCTGACATACCAAGATGAATTAATATATAGCCTTTAGATAAGTGAATTAGTAAATATTTTGCCCGTCGGGAAATGTCTATTATCCTTTGGCCAGCACATAAAGCGTCTAAATTAGCAGGAACAGGAAGCCTAAGCTTTGGTTGACGTACAATAACAGCGGCTATCGTTTGGTTTAGCAGAAAAGGTATAATTCCGCGCTTGGTTGTTTCAATTTCAGGTAATTCAGGCATTAAAACTCAATCAGGTCGTCTCTTAATCGTCGTCATGCTCGATAACGCGGCCTTTTTTATGCTCTATCTTTTCAGAAGGGAAAAAATAATTTTTAATAAGCATCACCAACCAGATAACAGCGCCGATGATAATTCCCCAAATTAATACATAAGACAGCATGATAAACAGGCCCACCACTAAAGCGATAGCAATGCCTAGTAAAATATAGGGCACGAGTTGTTCGATAATTTCCTGTAACTTATTATTCATAATAACCCTTGGTAATTACTAGCAATAAAGCAAGCTTTTTTAAAAATTATCGTTCACATTCCGCTTTAGTGCAACACGAATTGGACAAAATGTGGTATTATAGGGAGGATTAACAGTAACTGGGGGACCACAATGCTCTTTGGCGTTTTAAATCTATCATTCTGGGGTTATGTTTTAGCAACCGTTATTTTGACACAAATAACCATTGCTTCAGTGACCATTTATTTACACCGTCATCAAACACACCGTGCGTTGACATTACATTCTAGTATTAGCCACTTTTTCCGCTTTTGGTTATGGCTAACCACAGGGATGGTCACCGGCGAGTGGGTTGCTATCCATCGTAAACACCATGCTACTACGGACATTGAGGGCGATCCTCACAGTCCTGTGGTGTTAGGTATCAAAAAAGTATTTTGGGAAGGGGCTGAGCTTTATCGCAAAGCCTGTGATGATACTGCTATGATTAAAAAATATTCGCATGGTACACCGGATGATTGGATAGAGCGCAATCTTTATAAGCGTCATTCTAGTAAAGGTATCCTATTAATGTTGTTAATAGATATTCTTTTATTTGGTCTTCCTGGCATTTCTATCTGGGCTATTCAAATGATGTGGATTCCCGTTTGGGCTGCAGGTGTGGTGAATGGTATTGGCCACTTTTGGGGATACCGTAATTTTGAATGCCAAGATGCTGCCACCAACATTTTCCCTTGGGGTTTTTGGATTGGCGGTGAGGAGCTCCATAATAATCATCATACCTTTGCATCTTCTGCTAAATTTTCAGTGAAATGGTGGGAGTTTGATTTAGGTTGGTTATATATCCGCTGTTTGTCTTTCTTAGGCCTAGCAAAGGTTAAAAAATTACCGCCTCAATTAGCAAGGCAAGAAGGAAAATTGCATGTTGACCTTGATACGGTGAAAGCGGTGATTGGTAACCGTTTTCAAGTCATGGCCCATTATTATAAAAATGTAGTTCGTCCTATTTTGCGCCAGGTTAAACAACATGATGCCCAAGAAGAGGACAAAAAGTTGTTACAACGAGCCGGTACATTGCTAAGACGGCAAGAGGACCTGTTATCGCCTCGTGCAAATACCCGGCTACAGGCGTTATTAGCCCGCTATGAGCAATTACGCATCGTTTATAGCTACCGTCAATCATTACAAAATATCTGGTTGAAAACAGCCGCTTCGCAAAAGGAATTGATTGAATCGCTACAACAGTGGTGCAAGCAAGCGGAAGAATCAGGCCTTGATGTGTTACGTCAATTTGCCGAACATTTGAAAGGTTATGTACCTAAGCCAGTGGCTGCGTGATAGCTATTTATCCGGGCTAAAGTAGTATAGCCCGGGTAGCACTTCGGATTATTCTTTTTGTTAAAAATAAATTAAGTTTATAAGGTTACTATGAGCTTTTTTGCTTTACGTGGTTTAGGTAGTAAATCAACTGAAGAACTAGAGGCAGTGTTTGATAAAATAATACCCAAAGATACTACTGAATTAGATTTATCCCTCAGTTTTCTTGGTTACCATTCACCTGAAGTTTTGTCAGGGTTATTTAAGAAAATTCCTGAAACAGTCGAAAGGCTTAACTTAAGTGTTGGTCACTTATATTACCTTACCTCCACTTATTATGTGAGAAAAGAAGCATTAAATAGGCTTGTAGGTTCGAGTATTGAGGATGGGAAATTAAAAATTACCGTCTTAGAAGATGCAACAGAAGAAGATACAACAGAAGAAGATACAATAGAAGAAGATACAATAGAAGAAGACACAATAGAAGAAAGTAAAAAAAAAATACGATTCCCTATGTCTTATATGTTAGATCTAGGGGAGGTTATCGCGGCATTAGCGCTCGTTTTTAAAGATATTCGTGCAAAAGCACTTAATTTATCCGGAAATTTCCTTTTTGAGCGGATGCCAAGAGAACTTTTAACGGCTTTATTATCAGGTATTTCAGATACAGTAGAAACGCTGGATTTAAGCTATAACCAACTTTGTAGGGTAGTCGATTCCCGATTAATACAGCTCCCACGCTTAAAAGAAGAGATATGGAAAACAAAAAGTGTTCTTACAAAACCAATAGATGAACTTATTACTATTTTTAAAGCAATTAAGCCTTCTACCACCAGGTTAATTTTAAAAGGTAACAATTTAGGATTTTTGTCTCTCGAAGAGTTAAAAACCTTTTTAGCAATTATTCCACCCAGTATTCAATACCTTGATCTCAGTGAAAATCACTTTAACCTTCTTTCTGAAGCAGAGCGAACAAAGATTGAGGCTGCGATTCCTGAGCATATTAAGGAGTTTTGTTTAGATGGAGGAAAGATAATCCATCGCTTACCTAAAATTACCCTTAGTAAGCGCGCCCCAGACGCTACATCATGTAGAGGGGGGGCTGGTGTTGCGCCAGGCGGTCTTCCCCTTATTGCCTGTGCTGCAGGAGCAGGCCGTCGGTAAGTCAGTTTAAATTAGCTAGTCTTATTTAGATAAGTTACAATCATTATCATTTTATTTTTATGCATACATCATGCATTTGAAACAATTAAAACTCGCTGGTTTTAAATCGTTTGTTGAGCCGACGGTTATTCCCTTTTCTAGTCAATTAATTGCCGTCGTCGGGCCTAACGGCTGTGGTAAGTCGAATATCATTGATGCGGTTCGCTGGGTTATGGGGGAGGGGTCGGCTAAAAATTTGCGTGGCGAGTCTATGACCGATGTCATTTTTAATGGCTCGTCCACCAGGAAATCCGTAGGACAGGCTTCTGTTGAATTGATTTTTGATAACAGCTTAGGGCGGTTAACCGGGCAATATGCTAGTTATCAAGAAATAGCCGTTAAAAGGACAGTCACGCGCGATGGTGATTCATTTTATTACTTAAATGGCAGCCGCTGTCGGCGGCGGGATATTACCGATATTTTTTTAGGGACAGGTGCTTCTGCTCGAGGCTATTCGATTATTGGTCAAGATACGATTTCTCGCTTAGTTGAGGCGAGGCCTGAAGAGCTTAGGGTTTATCTTGAAGAGGCAGCGGGCATTTCTAAATATAAAGAACGTCGTCGAGAAACCTTACAAAGAATAGAGAAAACGCGCGAAAACTTAGCGAGGGTTTCGGATATTCGTGAAGAGTTGGCAAAGCAATTAAGCCGCCTTGAGCGGCAAGCGAAAGCAGCTGAACACTATAAAACGCTAAAGCAAAGTGAGCGTTTGTGTAAGGCAGAAATTTTAGTCTTGAAGCGGCAGGAGCTGCTACAAGAAAGCAATAGCGTTCATCAAGAGCTTGCTCAGTTATCGCTGCAATATGAAGCCCATCAAAGCAAAAAAGTAGCGTCCATCAAAGAAAGTGTCCATCTTCGCGAAACCCTACAGCTCGAGCAGGATACGCTTCAGCAGGCACAACAGAAGCTTTATCAATTAAATACGGAAATAGCTCGTTTAGAAGAAGCGGTTCAACAACAAGCGCGCGAATTACAGCGCCTAACAGCAGATAAAGAGCAAATAGAAAAAGATAAGCAAGTCACGGACCGTCAGTTAAAAGCCCATCAGCAAAATCTCCTTGTAAGTGAAGAAGCCTTAGAAGATTTGCAAAAAAAGCAAGAGAGCTTACGAGAGGTATTAGATGAGCAGCAAGAAATTTTAGCAGCGCATGAGCAACAAAAATCAGAGCACGATATCCTATGGCAGCAAATGCAAACCGCCTTGCATGATGCTCAGCGCGAAGTGCAAATAGAGCAGGTGAATCTACAGCATTTAGAACAACGCTACCAGCAAACAGCATTACGCCTTAAAAAAATGGATGAAGAGCAATCGGAACTTATTATAGATAATATAGAGGCAGAGCTTTCGTCCTTACAAATAGAGCATGGGCAACTTGCTAAAGCACATGAAGCTAAGATGAGGGATTATCAAACCATAAGGCATAAAGGGATTCAATTACGAGAAGAACAGGCCGAGGTCGAACAGCAGCTGTACCAAGCTCATGATCAAGTGCAGTCTTTAATTAAAGAGCACGCAGCGATGCTAGCTGAGCAACATGCAACCCTTCGACAGTCCAGTAATAAAGAATTGCCTGAAGCGTGGAAGTCCAAGCCGCGGTTAGCAGAAACGCTGGAAGTTCCCTCACAATGGTTGCTAGCTTGTGAGCTCGTATTGGGAGAGTATTTAGAGACCATTGTTTTAGAATCTACAGCGTCTTTATGGCCTGTTTTAGCAGAATTCAAAGGACAGGGGATTTTATTTGCACAAGCGTTGAACCCTCCGCCTCATAGCGCTTCTTATCCGCGTCTTATTGATCAAGTGAAGGGTGTTTTTCCTTGCGCTCCCACGGCCTTTGAAAAAATTTTTGCGGCACAGGATCTTACCCAAGCATTGAGTTGGCTGCCTCATTTAGCAAACGATCAATCAATCGTTACCGCAGATGGCTATTGGGTGGGACCTGGCTTTATAAAAGCAGCAAATCTTAAAGAAGAGGATCAATCGGGGATTTTATTCCGAAAGCAAGCGTTATCTGCATTAACCAAAACGTTAACTATTGAGCAAGAAAATTTAGCTAAATTACAGGTGCTGCGCGATCAAACACATGGTTCTCTCAATGAAAATGAGCGTTTACTAGCTGCGTTGCAGGAAGAAGTGCAGATAAGTCAGGATGCATTGATTAAAATTGAAACAGCAATACAGAATAAACAGCAAATAATAGAACATACCTTAAAAAGGAAAGCAGCCATCCAAGAGGAGCGCTCACAATTGGAAACCATGCAGGCAGCGCTTTTCCAAGAGAAATCCAATACAGAAAAAAAATGGCAAACTATTGCTGCAAACGAGGCGCTACAAAAAGAGAAGCTTAGAGAATTAAAGGACATAAAAACAGATTGGGACGGAAAAGTCCATGCAACACGCGCTTTGGTAGATGAAGCTAAAGCATTTCTTCATCGAGCAGAAATGCAATACAATACCGAACAACTGAAGGTACAACAATTACGCGATAATATAGAGCGAGAAGAGCGGCAGCTTCTTATGTATGCCGAGCGTCTAGCTTTATTGATGACTCGTTATAATGAATTAATCTCCCCGTCAAAGCTAGAAACTACTTCTCTTAATGATAAGCTAAAGGCTCATAATCAATTAAATGAAAAGGCTATCAAGCAGCAAGAAGCCGTTGCGCATTTACAAAAAGAATTGGATGAGTATGATAAAGTTATAAAACAAGAAGAGTTGCAGGCCCAGGCATTACAAGCAAAAATACAACAAGAAAAATTAAATGAACAACGCTTAAACCTCCGCGCTGATCATTTTATTGAAGCATTAAATGAATTGGATATGAAAGTGGAGGATGTGGAGCCCAACCTTTCTGATGTCTCATTACCAGAAAAAGAGCAAGCCTTAGCGGTACTAGAGGAAAAGATCAAACGCCTCGGGGCGATTAATCTCGTGGCTATTGAAGAATACCAAATGGAGAATGCTCGCAAAGCTCATTTGGATGAGCAGTACCATGATTTAACCGATGCGCTGCTGACCTTGGAGGCGGCCATTGCTAAGATGGATAAAGAAACGCAGTTGTGCTTAAAAGATACATTTGATCAGGTTAATGAACGCTTTCAAGTGCTTTTCCCGCGTCTTTTTGGTGGAGGGCGTGCAATGTTGCAATTAACTTGTGATAATCTCTTGGAAGCGGGTGTATTGATCATGGCGCAACCACCAGGAAAGCGTAATAGTAGTATTCATTTGCTTTCAGGAGGAGAAAAGGCGATGACAGCTGTAGCATTTGTATTTGCTATTTTTCAGTTGAATCCATCACCTTTTTGTATGTTAGATGAAGTGGATGCACCGTTAGATGATTTGAATATTAATCGTTTTTGTGATTTAGTCAGAGAGATGTCAGAACTCGTTCAATTCTTTTTTATTACTCATAATAAAGTGACAATGGAATTGGCGGATCATCTCATTGGGGTAACGATGCGGGAACCCGGTGTGTCCCGTATCGTTGCAGTGGATGTCGATGTAGCCTTGTCTATGGTGGAGGGAAGTTAATGATGCAGGCAAATTGGAGTTTGGTTCTCAATGTCCTGTTACTAATTGGAGTGGTTTTTGCAATTGGTCACATGATAAAAGCAAGGCGTCGAAATTTAGACGTGGTTCATTATCAACCCTCAATCGGTAACGCCGATAGAATACCGCAAGATGAAATTATTGCAGTACGAAAAATCAGCACAGAGGATATGGACGAAGAAGAGCCTGTAGTACAGCCTTCTATACGTCCCAATGTACAGGCTAGCCAGCGAGCCGCGGCTCCTTCGGTTAGCGCACCTTCTATATCGGCAACACCTAAGGTACGAGAAGAAAAAAAGCCTGAGTTTGAAATCGACGCATCGTCGCTCGTTTTATTTCTTTTAGCCAAAGAGAATCGTCAATTAGCAGGGTATGAATTATTGCAAACGATCCTTGCTGCCGGATTGCGTTTTGGCCAAGGGCATTTATTTCATCGACATCAACACACCAATGGCCAAGGCCCCATTCTATGCAGCTTAGCTGCGGCAACCGCAACAGGTGTTTTTGATATGCAAAATATTGGCGCTTTTAGTGTGCATGGCTTATGTCTTTTCATGCATCCGTCAGGTAATGCGACCATTGATGCAGAGCGTTTTTCAATCATGCTGGATACGGCCAAGCAGTTAAGAGATGAGCTCGATACGCATTTATTAGATGATCAGCGCCAGCCTCTATCAGAAGCCAGTATAAAGCGCTATAAACACCGTCTAAATCTTGAAGAAACGCAAGAGCTATCCGCCATACCAGCATAGGGTTTTAAGCATGAAGTTAAGTGAGATTGCAGCTGCTTTAAAATTATCCTGTCCTAAGGATGTATCACTCACGGGAGTTTGCATAGATAGCCGTCAGGTTAAACCGGGCAATCTATTTGCGGCTATTTCTGGGGATCGTTTTGATGGGCATGCATTTATTAACGATGCGGTTGCTCACGGTGCGGTGGCTGTGTTGGTTAGCAGGCTTATCCCGGATATTGCTATACCCCAGTTGATGGTAGCAGATACGATTAAGGCGTTAGGTGTTATAGCAGCAGCGCATCGCCAACACTTGGATTGCCAGGTCATTGCCTTAACGGGCAGCAACGGGAAAACAACCGTTAAAGAAATGATTGCAGCCATACTACCAAAACCTTCCTTTGCTACCCCTGGTAATTTAAATAACCATATTGGTGTGCCCTTAAGTGTATTGCAATTACAAAGAGAGCATCGCTATGCCGTATTTGAATTAGGGGCTAACCATAAAGGTGAGATTGCTTATACGGTGGCGATTGCAAAGCCGAGCGTTACGCTCATTAATAATATTGCGCCTGCTCATATTGGTGAATTTGGCTCGATTGAGGGGGTTGCCAATGCGAAGGGCGAAATTTATCAAGGCCTTCCTAAAGAGGGAGTCGCTATTGTTAACGATGATGATACGTACGCTCATCATTGGGATCCACTATTAAAAGACAAGCAAATTTTACGTTTTTCCTTACATCACCCGGCGGACATCTATGCAAAAGATATCACCTTTAATGCGATAGGATGTGGTAAATTTACAGTAGTAACGCCTAAAGGTGAGATAGTGATTGAGTTACAAGTACCCGGTGCCCATAACGTTTCTAATGCGGTGGCCGCAACGGCTTGCACTTATGCCATTGGTATTGATTTAGCCCACATTGAAGCTGGGTTAAAACAATTTCACGGGGTAGCAGGACGCATGACGTTTCTCCACGGTAAAAACAATGCGGTAGTCATCGATGATACTTACAATGCTAATTTGCGTTCTTCTTTAGCGGCTATCGATGTATTAGCAAACCGGCGCGGCCGTCGTATTTTTGTCTTCGGCGATATGGGTGAATTAGGCCAGTGGTGTGAGCAACATCACCAGGAAGTCGGTCTTGCTGCGCGTAAACAGGGTATTGATTTATTAATGACCTGTGGCAAGCACAGTGAATCAGCAGCGAAAGCTTATGGCAGTAGTGCAAAACATTATACCCATCAGAATGAGTTAGTGCAGGATTTATTAACGCAATTAGACAAAGATACCACCGTGCTGGTAAAGGGCTCGCGTGGTAGTAAAATGGAAAAAATCGTAGAGCAATTGGTGAGCGCTTAATGTTGGGCCAAGGCCCAACCCTGAGGTATCGTCACTTTTTAAACGGTGGCCTGGTTGCTTGCAACCAGGAAAGCATGCCATCACTTGCATCAATACCCAAAGTCTTTTTAAACAGTAGCCTGGTTGCTTGCAACCAGGAAAGCATCTCATAACGTGCATCAATACTTAAAATCCCTGGTTGCAAGCAACCAGGCTACATGGTTTAACAAAAAGTGCTATTAGGCCAAGGCCCAACCTACGTCTTATTGATCAAATTTTGATGCGACAACCGTGTGTTGGGTATACGTTAACATAGCCCCTACTCCAACACTATGATATGCTTCGCATTTTTTTCACAAGACTCCTTAGTATCTATCGCATGTTCTACTATAATGGTTTTAGAGCGTCGATTTTCTTTGCTAAGAAATAGTAAACTCCTATAAGAGAGGTAGACCATGCTTTATTGGGCAACGCAGTTATTACAAGGGCAATATCATGCGTTTAGGGTGTTTCAATATTTGACGTTTCGTTCCATATTAGCAGCACTGACAGCGTTATTAGTTGGTCTCTTCTTAGGTCCTGCGATGATTCGCTGGCTAAGAGAGCTTCAAATAGGCCAAATGATTCGGGACGATGGTCCGCAAAGCCATATGTCAAAAGCCGGTACACCGACGATGGGTGGAGTTCTGATTCTTTTAGGCATTACGGTGAGCTGCTTATTGTGGGGTGATTTGCATCAGCCCAGTTTATGGCTGGCTTTATTTGTAACCATTGGTTGTGGGATTGTTGGGTGGGTTGATGATTACCGCAAATTGGTTTTAAAAAATAGCAAGGGTTTGCCTGCCCGCTGGAAATATTTTTGGTTATCTGCGATAGCACTGGTTGCTGTTTTTTACCTTTATTTAAATGCCAGCATGCCTATAAACACCCAACTAACGATTCCCTTTTGTAAAACCTGTTTTATAAGCTTAGGCCCCGTCTTTCTTTTATTAGGCTATTTCGTCATTGTAGGTAGCAGCAATGCGGTGAATTTAACCGATGGATTGGACGGACTTGCTATTATGCCTATTGTGATGGTTGCTGGGGCGTTTGGGGTGTTTGCCTATGTATCCAGTAATGCGGTTTATGCGCATTACTTAGCGATGCCCTTTGTCCCAAATACGGGAGAGCTCACTATTTTTTGTTCAGCCATAGTTGGGGCAGGCTTAGGTTTTCTTTGGTATAACAGTTATCCTGCTCAAGTTTTTATGGGTGATGTTGGCTCTTTAGCGCTGGGGGCGGCACTTGGTATTGTTGCGATTATTGTGCGACAAGAGCTTGTTTTGCTCATTATGGGTGGTCTTTTTGTCATTGAGACGTTATCGGTGATTTTGCAAGTAGGGTATTTTAAAGCGACAGGAGGACGGCGTATCTTTCGAATGGCTCCCTTGCATCATCATTTTGAATTAAAAGGATGGTCAGAGCCTAAAATTATTGTACGATTTTGGATTATTACCGTGGTTTTTGTCCTTTGTGGGTTGGCAACATTAAAGCTTCGTTGATAGCCAGGGTCACCGATTGTTAAAAGACCCTAATATTCGGGAAAAACAAAGAGGTTATTATGCAACCATCGCTCTATTTAGTCGCAGGTTTAGGCAAAACAGGTCATTCTATTGCGCGTTATTTGCGTCGACGAAACAAGGCCTTTGTTGTTTTTGATACGCGGCAAGAGCCAGCCAATTTAAAAGAATTTCAAAGAGAATTTCAAGGTGTCGATGTTTTTTTAGGTGAAATCCCTGAATCGTTGTATAAAGAGTTAAAGGAAATTATATGCAGCCCTGGGGTGCCGTTGGACGAACCTAGTATACAAGAGGCTCGTGCAAGAGGTATTTCAGTTATTGGCGATATTGAATGTTTGGCTCGCGAAATAAAAGCGCCTATCGTTGCCATTACAGGAACCAACGGTAAGTCGACAGTAACCACGTTAGTAGGCGCTATGGCTACGGCTGCTGGTAAGACAGTGGCCGTAGCAGGCAATATCGGTACTCCTGTACTGGATAGGCTGGATGATGGTATAGATTATGATACATGGGTCTTAGAATTATCGAGTTTTCAGCTGGAGTTAACCCATTCATTAGCTACGGCTGCAGCGACGATTCTAAATATTACCCCCGATCATCTTGATCGTCATCATAGCCTTGAAGCTTATATCAATGCCAAACAACGCGTCTATCATGGAGCTAAAACCCTGATATATAATCGAGATGATCAATTAACGTTTCCTAAAAAAGAGCGCGAGCTGGCTTCTGTTATTAGTTTTGGTCTTGATGAGCCTTTAGCCGATAATTGGGGGTTAATCAATGTCAATGGGGTTGTTTTTTTTGCACATGGGCAAGAAAAATTACTCGCTGCCGATGCCTTAAAAATTAAAGGAAAGCATAATTGGCAAAATGCATTGGCGGCGAGCGCTTTAGCTAAAGCCATTGGAATTGAATCGCAACACATTATTAGTGTGTTGCAAAATTTTACAGGTTTACCGCATCGCAGTCAGTGGGTAAGGACGATTGATGACGTGGATTGGATTAATGACTCGAAGGGAACAAACGTCGGGGCAACCATGTCAGCTATTTCAGGGATAGGAGGTTCCATGCAGGGTAAAATTGTATTGATAGCCGGAGGACAAGGGAAAGGAGCCGATTTTACGGATTTAAGAGCGTCGGTCAGTGAGTATGTTCGCTCCGTAGTATTAATTGGTGAAGATGCAGATATCATAGAGCAAGCCTTGTCTGATGTTGTTCATATTGCTCGTGCTTCATCATTGGATGCAGCTATCACGGTAGCTAAGTCCCAAGCTCAACCGGGCGATGTGGTTTTATTATCACCGGCTTGTGCAAGCTTTGATATGTTCCGAGATTTTAATCATCGGGGAGATTCCTTTACCGAAGCGGTGCAAAAATTGTGAAGCCCATGCAATCTAATTTTTATTCACCCCATGCCAACAAAGCCTTATATAAGCCGTTAGCGCTCTATGATAAATGGCTAATAGCGGCAGTAGTTGGGTTATTAATTATTGGCCTTATGATGGTGGCCTCAAGTTCGGTGATGGTGTCTACCAAGTTGTATCATCAGCCGTTTCATTTTTTAATTCGGCAAGCCAGTTATCTTGCGGTAGGTATTGTAGCGGCACTGATTATTATACGTGTGGATAGTAGTGAATGGGAAAAATATAGTGTGCCGCTGCTGTTTACTTGCTTATTTTTACTCGTTCTTGTTTTAATTCCAGGGATTGGCCGGACGGTCAATGGCAGCCGACGTTGGTTAGCATTAGGCCCTATTGGGATACAAGTATCAGAACTGGCTAAAATGACGATGATCCTATACCTGTCAGGCTATTTAGTGCGTCAGCAAGAAAGCGTTAATCAGAGTATTTTAGGTTTCTTAAGGCCTATGGTCATTTTGAGTGTGGTAGCCGTATTATTATTGTTAGAGCCTGATTTTGGAGCGACCGTCGTGATTGCTGGCACGGTCATGGCTATGCTTTTTCTTAGCGGAGTGAAATTACGTTATTACGTTGGCCTGACCATTCTTGTCCTCATCTGTTTAATTTTCCTTTCAATTTCTACCCCTTATCGTGTCGCCAGGTTGACGGCCTTTCTCAATCCATGGGCCGATCAATTCAATAGCGGATATCAATTAACGCAATCGCTTATCGCTTTCGGGCGCGGCGGTTGGGCGGGTGTGGGGTTGGGTGATGGAGTTCAAAAATTATTCTATTTGCCCGAGGCGCATACGGATTTTCTATTTGCTGTACTAGCAGAGGAGCTAGGATTGCTTGGTATTCTGCTAGTCTTGTTTTTATATAGTATACTCGTCTATAGAGGTTTAATGATTGGTTTTAGTGCTCGTCGGCAGGATCGCTTATTTGCTGCATACACAGCTTACGGCATTACGGTTTGGTTAGGATTGCAAGCTGCGATTAACATGGGAGTAAATGCTGGTTTGCTACCAACAAAAGGGTTGACGCTACCATTGCTCAGCTACGGGGGCGCTAGCATCGTGGTTAACTGTATGGTCATCGCCCTTTTGTTGCGCATTGATCACGAAAACCGATGGCTATTACGAACATAAAGGGGGTAGTGTGGATAGTAAGGATAATTTTCTATCGCCAAGGATGGGGCGTGTAGAGCGTATACATTTTGTGGGCATCGGTGGTGCAGGTATGTGCGGTATTGCCGAAGTGTTACACAATGAAGGGTATAAAATTAGTGGTTCAGATCTTATGGAAAGCCGAGTGATACAGCACCTGCAATCCTTAGGTATCCAGGTGTATATTGGCCATCGCGTTGAAAATGTTAAAAATGCTGATGTTATTGTACGCTCCACCGCTATTGATAGCGATAACCCCGAGATAAAAGAAGCGATTAGAAAAAGGATCCCTATCATTCCCCGCGCAGCGATGCTTGCGGAGTTAATGCGTTTTCGCCAAGGCATTGCTATTGCTGGAACGCACGGGAAAACGACGACGACAAGTTTAGTGAGCAGCTTATTGGCAGAAGGCGGGTTTGACCCTAGTTTTGTTATCG
This sequence comes from Legionellales bacterium, assembly GCA_020050595.1. GTDB lineage: Bacteria > Pseudomonadota > Gammaproteobacteria > Legionellales > Legionellaceae. The sequence continues at coordinate 3,153 of JAGVKL010000057.1, read as the reverse complement.
GTGGTAAATTAAATAGCTGTGGTAGTAATGCACAATTAGGGAAGTCAGCATACTTTGTAGCAGAGGCCGATGAAAGTGATGCTTCCTTTTTGTTTTTAAAACCCACCATGGCTATTGTTACTAATATTGATGCCGACCATATGAGCACGTATGGTGATGATTTTTCTAAACTACGTAGCACCTTTGTTGAATTTCTTCACCATTTACCTTTTTACGGCTTAGCGGTGCTTTGCATTGATGATAACGAAGTGCGTAATATCCTACCTTTGGTGCAACGCCCTACGTTGTCTTATGGTTTTAGTGAAGATGCAGAATACCGTGCAATGAATTGGCAACAAAAGGGATTAATGAGTGAGTTTACCATTCGACGCCCAGCACCTCATAAAGCGTTGCAAATTCAATTTAAATGGCCAGGCCGTCATAATGTATTAAATGCTTTAGCAGCCGTGGCTATCGCTACCGAAGTGGGCGTCAGCGATGAAGCTATTATTCAAGGGTTATTAAGCTTCCAAGGGGTGGGGCGGCGTTTTCAAATTTTAGGGGAGCGGCATTTTGCGCAGGGAACATCCTTAGTTATTGATGATTATGGACATCATCCCCAGGAAATTAGAGCAACCATTGATGCATTTCGTTCGGTATGGCCTGATAAACGCTTAGTTCACGTATTTCAACCCCATCGTTATACGCGAACGCAATCTTTATTTTCAGATTTCGTTGATGTGCTTAGTATGTCTGATGAATTGTTATTGTTGGATATTTATTCAGCAGGAGAAGCGGTAATCCCAGGCGTTAGTAGTGAATTGCTCGTTGAAAAAATTAATGCGCAATCGCGAAAAGCAACCTTGGTTACAGAGCAAAATTTTGAAAACCATTTAGACAAGTTAGTAAAAGATGGAGATGTTGTTTTGATGCAAGGGGCTGGCAATATCGGCCAATTAGCGGTTAACCTCATGCAAAAATGGCGAGAGACAGCGTGAATACAAAATTATATGAAGGGGAATTGCTGTTAAAAGAGCCTTTAGCCGACTATACCACGTGGCGCGTAGGCGGCATGGCAAAGGCACTTTATAAGCCTGCTAATATAAAGGATTTAGCGATTTTTCTTAAAGAGCTCCCTGCTGATGAGCCACTTCTTTGGTTAGGATTAGGAAGTAATTCGCTTATAAAAGACGCAGGGTTTTCTGGAACGGTTATTTTAACGCAAGGTTGTTTAAACGGTTTGGATCTCATAGGCGATGGCCTAATCCGTGTAGAGGCGGGTGTCTCGTGTGCAAAAATGGCGCGATTTTGTGCGCGTAATAATCTTGCCGGCGGGGAATTTTGGGCCGGTATTCCTGGTACAATGGGCGGTGCTTTGAGAATGAATGCGGGTTGCTTTAATGGGGAAACTTGGCAATCGGTTATTGAAGTGGAAACCATGACCGCTTCGGGTGAGATTCGCAAACGAAAACCAGTCGAATTTGATATTTCATACCGCCATGTCGCGGGTTTAGAAAATGAGTGGTTTATCGCAGCGACCTGCCGTCTTGTCCCTGGTGAAAAAGAGCGATCGTTACAATTGATTAAAGAATTATTAGAAAGACGCGCAGCCACGCAGCCCACCAATGAGTATAATTGTGGCTCTGTTTTCAGGAATCCACCGAATAATCATGCAGCTAAACTGATAGAATCCTGTGGTTTAAAAGGTATGCGCATAGGCGGGGCAGTTGTTTCAGACAAGCATGCTAATTTTATTATTAACCACGATGGCTTAGCTTCAGCGAACGATATAGAAATGCTTATTCAATCAGTTCAACAAACCGTGCGCGAGCAAAAGAATGTTGATTTGATTCGTGAAGTTCATATCCTTGGTGATTAATGGTATAACTGTTTATTTACCCAAGCCAAATTTTGTATAGAGGAAAAGAAATGCTTAACCCAATCAATCTAGTTTTGCTTTATGGAGGAAAATCTTCAGAGCACGAAGTTTCTTTAGTGTCTGCCGCCTCCGTCTTAGCCAATCTAGATTCCACGAAATATCGTGTTATTCCCATAGGGGTTGATAAAGAGGGGCGGTATTACGTTAATGATTATCAAGCATTATTAACCCATACCAGGTCTTTACCGGTTAGCACTGCTGCATCAAGGCCACTGGCTAGTTTAATTGCTGATGGTCATTTAGCTGTTGATGCGGACGTGGTTTTTCCGGTGATGCATGGTCCTTTATACGAAGATGGGTGCCTGCAAGGCTTATTGGAATTGGCCGATGTCGCCTATGTAGGTTGTGGGGTATTGTCATCTGCAGTAGGTATGGATAAAGACATAGCGAGACGCATTGTAGCTAATCATGGCATTCAATCCACTCGATATCGCTCGCTTTCGTCTCAGGCAAAAGCTAACGAGACAGAAGAATTTTGCAAAGAGGTTGCTAGTCAATTTAGTTGGCCCTTGTTTGTAAAGCCCTGCGCTATGGGGTCAAGCGTAGGTATTCATAAAGCGAATAATATGGCTGAATTGGTGGCAGCTGTCGCTGATGCTCGCCGCTATGATCACGAGATCATCGTTGAGGAAGGGATTAATGGGCGAGAAATAGAACTCTCCGTCTTGGAAAACCCGTCTTCTTATGCCTCTCCTAAGGTGAGTTTACCGGGCGAAATTGTGGTGCGTCATCCTGATGGCTATTATTCTTATACCGCAAAGTATTTAGAAAGCGAGCAAACTGACTTGGTTGTTCCAGCACCTTTAAGCGATGCATTGACCGCCCGTTTACAGCAAGTATCTGCTGAAATTTTTAAAAGCCTTAAATGTAAAGGATTGGCGCGGGTAGATTTTTTTGTGGATGATAAAAGCGATAAAATTTACTTCAATGAAATTAATACGCTACCTGGTTTTACACCCATTAGCATGTACCCAAGAATGTGGCAGGCAAGTGGATTACCTTATTCGGTATTGCTAGATAATTTAATCCATTTGGCCATCTTACACCACGAGAGCCGTCGCCAATTAATTCGGCATTACCAGTAATTCATCCTTTCTTCAGGGCAAACGCATCTAAATTTTGCACACGAATAGGTATGAATTACAATTAATTTATCTGAACCACGACCGTTTTATCTGAACCACGACCGTTAGGGAGTGGAGAATTCGCTGCTCGTTAACATTAACTTCTCCACT
>JAGVKL010000028.1 GCA_020050595.1 Legionellales bacterium | reverse complement strand
TGTATCGCTAGAAAAACGAGCAAGCAAGGCTGCTGCTTGCTTGATAGTTAAAGGGGCAGTTATTACTACAGGCGGTTCAGGAGGTAAGCTTTTATAGCACTTTTCACGGCTTATAGTCGGCATGTTTTTGACTAAATTTAATCATCATTGTTCTATTATAGACCATTTTTGTTTGTGATGATAGTGTGGCAGGGGTACAACAGGGCTATCCCATTTAATAGTTGTCTTTGCGAACGAAGTGAAGCAATTGTAATCATTATCTACCATCTCGTCGCACGGCTTGGATGACGAACTGCGATAGCTTGGCTGTAAATATTTGGGTAGCTTGGTTAGCGGCAATGACCCCACCATAGGGCGTATCGGTTGGGCAGGTGACTCGTTCGGCAAAAATTCGGGAGGCAATGACCCGATTTTCAGGTACGTGGGTTATCATCACTTTAATAATCAATTCTTCTACGCTGGGTTTAACTAGGAAGTTTTGTTGTAAGGCAATGATTTGGGTGTCCAGACGATAATCTGCTTTATCCAAATAGGGCCCTGAGGCTACCGCATAAAAATAACCTGTTTTTTGTAGGCTTTGGGTGATCAGCGGATAAATCATATTGGCAGGGGAGCTAATCCAGGCATTATTGGCAAACGAATTTAGCGCAAAAGGTTTTTCAATGTAATGCATCTGCTCCGTTTGATTACCGGCTAAGCCTTCTGGTTGGGAGACTAAGATAGATGTATGGCTTTTATATTTAGTTAGTTGTTTCGTACTAAATGTGTTTAATTTGTACTGATTCGTCACATTAACTTTTACTGGCGAGCAAGCCGTCAATAAAAATTGTACGATGCATAAGATAAAAAAGGGATGCCAAGCCTTGCGCATTTATTCTCCTGGTCCTGGTTTAGGTGGCGCCGCGCCGCGAATCACGACGGATGGATTGCGGCGGATTTCAGCACTGACTTTTTCAAGATTGGCCGCAATCAAATCGAGGCGCTGTAGTAAGATAACCATCGGCGGCAATGCTTCTTGAGAAATCTTATCGATGGTATTTTTTCCGGCCTTCATCGTCACGGAAACTTGCTTACCAGCAGCAGACATATGGTCGCTCATGGTTCTAAATTTAATGACGGTATTTTTAAGACTGTCAATAAGCTCAGGGATATCTTTAAGCCCTTTATTTAAATCGTCTTTATTTTCCGCAAAAACATTCGATACGGTTTCAAGGTTGGTTAATATTTTTTTGACGGCGTTCGTGTTTTCTTTATCGAAGACTCGTTTGATGCTGGTGCTTACATCATTAATATTTTTTTCTAATTGGCCAAAAAAAGATCGTTTGTAAGGGATAACAGGGTAAGGCTCACCCGGTGTTTTTTGTAATGGGATAGGGGAGGGAGAGGTGGCGGATAATCCTAAATAGGTATTTCCCGTAATCCCTTGATTAATTAAAGTGGCCTGGGTGCTAATCGTGATCGGTGTACCTTCCACAAGGCTTAATTCGATTCGTACTTGTTGGGGATCATAAGGGTTTATTTCAATTTTTTGGACATTGCCCACTTTCACCCCATTATACTTCACCAAAGATTCTTCACTAAGACCTGAAACAGCCTCACAAGCGTATACTAGATACGTGTTATATTTTTTCCTATCAAAACCAATAGAAAGCCATATCGAGGCTGTGAGTAAGCCTGCGGTAAGAATCAGGACAGTTAACCCGACAAGGGTGTAATTCGTTTTCGATTCCAAGCAAGTTGCTCCTATTTGTATGTATACCAGTTTAAGAGTTACTGAAGTAATCAGCAATCAATGGATGAGAATTTTTCATTAACTTATCAACTGGGGCTAAATCTAATATTTTTCCCTCACCGATAAAGGCCACCCGGTCGGTGCAATTTTTTATAGATTCTAAATCATGACTAACCATGACGATGGTTAAATTTAAAGCGTCTCGTAAAAAAAGAATTAACTCATCGAATTGCCGGGCACCATGGGGATCAAGACCTGTGGTTGGCTCGTCTAAAAATAATAATTCAGGATCCATGGCAATGGCACGTGCCGCGGCTGCGCGGCGTTGCATACCGCCACTTAATTCGGATGGGTATTTAATGGCTGCGTCATTGGGCAAGCCTACCAAGCTTAATTTAAGCATGGCTAATTTTTCCATGAATTTTTTTTCAAGGCAGGCTAATTCTCGCATGGGGAACATAATATTGTCTAAAACGGTCATGCCCGAAAAAAGCGCGCTATGTTGAAAAAGCATACCCCAGCGCCGCCTTAATTGGTTAGCGCCCTCTTCGGTGAGATTTGCAATATTTTCACCAAATACTTTAATTTCCCCGGCAGTGGGTTTTTGCAGCATCAGTACACTTCTTAGAATCGTTGTTTTGCCGCTGCCACTGCCGCCAATGATAGCGATAATTTCGCCCTTTTCTACTTCAAGGTTAACATCCGAATGAACCCACTGCCCGCCGAGGTAATTTTTTAAGCCCTTGATATCAATAATCGGTGTGCTCATTAAAGGTCCATCCAACTGTAAACCACCGAATAGATAGCATCCGCAATAATAATTAAAAACAAGGCTTGTACGACGCTCTTTGTTGTTTGGCTTCCTACGCTGTCGGCATTGGCTTGAACACGAAAGCCTTGAAAACAACCTACTAATGCGATTAAAAGGGCAAAAGCCGGTGCTTTATAAAGACCTAACATCAATTGTTTGAAGCCCACGGCATCTTGTAAGCGGGTCAAAAATTCATAATAACCGACATGTAGCATAAATTTAGACATGATCATGGCACCGATAGTGCCGAAAATGTCAGCCCAAAAAATAAGCAAAGGAAATACCAGCAAAAGACCTAAGACTTTGGGGACTACGATGAGCTCTACGGGCGATAATCCCATGGTATATAAGGCATCAATTTCTTCATTAATTTCCATGCTGCCAATTTGGGCTGTATAGGCAGAGCTTGTCCTGCCTGCAACGATAATGGCGGTAATTAAAGGAGCGAACTCTCTAAAAATAGCCATGCCTGATAGATACGCTATGAATGTGTTCGCGCCATAGGTTTCTAATTGAATGCCTAATTGATAAGCAAGAACCACGCCGATAAGGAAGGAAAGCAAGCCCACAATAGGTAGCGCTTTAATACCACTGGCATCGATATTGGCAACAATACTTGGAAATTGAAAGCGCCGCCATTCTCGAAAGGCGGCTAAAAGCTTGTCGCATAAATCGCCAAGCAAAGCAAGAAAGCCGCTGACTTCGCTTACCTTGGCAAACGTTTCTTTGCCGATTTGGTAGAGAGCGCTTTTCTTTTTAAGGGGGCGTGGAGAATAATTGATTGCCTCCTGTTTAGTTTCGATTAATTGAAGCAAATCTTGCTGATGGTTATTGAACTCCATCAGTTCTATCTTATTCTTTTGTTTTTCTAATAAGCGAATGCACTGCCTTAACGCTAAAGCACCAGCACTATCAAATTTAGTCAAGCGCGCACCACTGATGGTAATATTTTGGGTTTTGGGAAGGCTCGTTTTTTTAAACTCGTCGAGTAGATCGTTCAGATCCAAGACAGACCAGCTACCCATACACATGTAGCGGCTATTATCTTTATCAAAAACAAAACGCGCTTTCGCTTTAGGCATTATGATTACCATGATCGGATTAACTTACGATGATACGATATTCTGCGGGAGAGAAAAATACCTCTTGTTTCTCGGCAAGGTCCTTAATGCTTCGAAATTTTAGGGGCGTTGCCTAACCAAGCTCATCTTGAATATGGAGTAGTAACTTGGCCTGGTGAAATTGATTTGGCACCCGATGCGATGCATGATGCGGTTAAAAAAAGTGGCCGCTGGATTTTACAGTAGAGGATTGGATATGTTAGGCGGTTGTGTGCGGGTTTTAACCTTGGATCAAAATTTGGCCCCCAGAATTAAACCGTTAGGGCCCTAGGGCGGCGTGTGGTTGGTGCAGGCGCCGCTGGTGATCTGCTTGCTCCGCCGAATACACCTAAAGAGGCAAGGGCTTCGGTTGGCGATGGAGAGGTTCCTGAGGTTGTAGTCGAAGGTGGTGGAGCAGCGGGACTCTCCTCACCGCTGGAACGTGCTGTTGTAGCGCTCAATTCTTCGCAAGTAAATGCCCCCCAATCTATTAAAATAGCTTGAATTTCCTCGGGTTGGTCTTGTCTTCTAGCTACATCTAAGGGCGTAAAGCCGTTAGATAGATGATGCTCGCATTCGACTTGTAAATTAATGTCCGCGCCATTCATTAGGAGATATTGTATAATAAGGCCTCGATTGTGCAGAGAGTCCCTTCTCTCCAGAGCCCTATGTAAAGCCGATACTTTGTACCTATTCGTAACCTTGCTTAATTCGCGATTTTGGCTAAGCAGCTGTTTCGTGAGTTCAAGTAAGCCTAATTCCGCAGCTAGGTGTATAGCATTGTGATGTGTTAGGGGATCTGAGAGGAGAAAGTTTCTTAAATGCCTGAGGGGGATTTCATTAGCGGTGTCGAGCTTTATTATTTTTAAGAGATTTTTTATTTCATCTGGTGTGAGGGGACTGCTGTCGGTGTTTAAGTCCTTAAACAGATGAACAAATCTGCGAACATTCTCTTGAGAAAATGATAGGAGTGCTTCCATCATATCTGCGGTTAAAGGTATTTTATCTAGACGCAAATAACGTACTTTACGCATCATGCTAGGAGTAATATAGGTATTTTTGATTTCCTCTGGTTTTAAATGCCTCTCTATATAAATAAGCGTGCGAAGAAGGGAAGTCGTGAGAGGATACTTTCGGTGACTAGCTTCTAACGATGCTTCAATTCCCCTCCAGTCCCAAATATCGCTATCGCTAACTATAGAGCCTCTCCTTGGGCGCCAAGAACAATCTAGGTCAATACATACAGCTTTGCATGCAGTCGGATCATCAGGCGTTGGAGTACTAACCGAAAGAAAATTATTTTCTACAATAGCATCAGTGATGATATTACGAGTGGTTAAATAGATTCGAAGTACTTCTGCTTCCCTTAAGTCATCAGGTGCAGGGATGTCACCAAGATAAGGGGCTATCCATTGATTATCTGTACCTGGTATTTCATAGGCAGGGAAATCCGGGTTAATAGCTGTCCATTTTTCTACCATTCTACGACTATGGCAAGCTGTATCGGTAGGCTCTATAGGCTGCTTTATGACCCAATACCATGCAGGACTCCCTTCTAGAGAAAAGGGGATTTTTGAAATCAAAGCCTTATTAAAAGAGCCTCTTCCCAGCGTATCCCATGCTATACCGGTTCTGAGTTCTAGCTCTTCTGGGTTCATGATTAGGGAAAGTAGTTGCGATAGTTCTATTGTGTAGGCTTCTGTTAAATTTTGCAAGTAGTTGATTGTTGAGGAGTGTGCTAAAATTCAACCCATTTATAAACATCATGGTTGGGTAATGTCAGACGATTACAGTCAATTTGAAAAACGAAAGCAAGATCACATCGAGCTTGCGCTCATGCAAGCCAATCAAGCAGAAGAGTTAAGTACCTTTGACCAAGTGACCTTCATTCACGACGCTTTACCCGATGTGGATTTTAATGACATTTCTATAGCGAGCAAGCGATTAGGACAAGACGTGCCCACACCTTTCATGGTTTCATCCATGACGGCGGGCCACCGAGACGCGCTTAACATTAATCGCCACCTTATTGCTGCTTGTGCGGAAAAAGGGTGGGCCATGGGGGTTGGGTCGCAGCGACGAGAATTGACCGATAATAAAGCCGCATTCGAGTGGGAGCCTCTTCGTCGAGATTATAAAGACGTGGTTTTATTTAGCAATTTAGGGATTGCCCAGCTCATTACTACACCTATCGCGCAGATACAGCGTTTAACCGACGCTTTAAGTGCAAATGGCTTAATTATTCATTGCAATCCATTGCAAGAATGTATTCAGCCAGAAGGGACGCCTTATTTTAAAGGCAGTTGGCAGGCCCTTTCAGAACTTGTGAAAGCAGTTTCGTTGCCGATTATTGTTAAAGAAACAGGGTGTGGTTTTTCACAAAATACACTAGCTCGTTTAAACGATATAGGCGTTGCTGCGGTTGATATGAGCGGCCTGGGTGGAACGCATTGGGGGCGGATTGAAGGTCATCGTGCTATTGCCGAACCCATACGCCGTAAAGCTTCTACCACCTTTGCTGATTGGGGTGTTGATACGGTGCAAAGCGTGATTCATGCATACGAGCTAAAGCCTTGCTATGAAATTTGGGGCTCAGGGGGTGTTCGTCACGGATTAGATGCTGCAAAGTTACTGGCATTGGGTGCTACAACCATTGGTCTTGCAAAGCCTATGTTAAATGCAGCATTACAATCAAAAGAAGCCGTATTAGCGGTAATGAATTCGATAGAATATGAATTAAAGGTTGCTATGTTTTGTACGGGCAGCCGGGTGCTTAGTGAGTTGAAGGAGAAGGTATGTCGTTAGCTAAAAATACCGGACAATTATTCCAAGGGTTTTCCAAATTATCACGCATGGAGCGTTTTCAACGGTTGATAGAGTTAGGTGCTTTAACTGCTGAGGATATAGAGTACTTATCGCAAGGTGGTATTCAAGATACTAATCTTGCTGACAAATTAATCGAAAATGTAATTGGCTATTTTCAATTACCTTTGGGCGTTGCTACGAATTTTTGTATTGACGGTAAAGATTACGTTATCCCCTTAGCCGTGGAAGAAACATCTATTATCGCTGCTTTATCAAAGACTGCGAAATGGATACGGCAATGTGGCGAAATTAAAACAAGTATTCAAGGCAAGGGTATTATTGGCCAAATTCAATTAGCAAAAATTAATGATTTTGCTAAATTTTCTGCTATTTTCGCCGAAAATAAGCAATTTTTAATCGAAAAAGCCAATGAAGATGTGGCGCAAAACATGGTAAAACGAGGCGGCGGGGTTTTGGATCTGCAATTACGCCAATTACCTCGTGTTGATGGGCAAGAGATGGGTGTTATTCATTTGTTAATGGATAGTTGTAATGCCATGGGCGCCAATATCATTAATCAAGTCTTAGAATACTTAAAACCGCTTATCGAGAATTTAACAGGTGAGCAGGTTACCATGTGTATTTTGTCGAATTTAAACGATCAGAAATTAACTACCGCAACCGTGACGATTCAAAATGTCGAGCCGGAATTGGGCCATAGTTTGCAAGAGGCTTCTCTCTTTGCAGAAATGGATCCCTACCGTGCCGCAACACACAATAAAGGCGTGATGAACGGTATTGACCCTGTATTAATTGCCACGGGGAATGATTGGCGGGCGGTGGAGGCAGGAATTCATGCTTATGCTAGTCGCTCTGGCCAGTATCAGGCTATTACCCATTGGCGCTATAACGATGGGGTTTTGCGGGGGGAAATAACAGCCCCTATTATTGTGGGTACCGTGGGGGGAGTGACAGCGTTACATCCAACCGCCAAATTATGTTTGCATATGATGAGAATTGAATCGGCCAATCATTTATCGAGGGTCATTGCCGCGGTAGGCTTAGTTCAAAACTTAGGTGCGCTTAGGGCCTTATGCACCGAAGGTATTATCCAAGGCCATATGAAACTTCATATTGACAATTTAGTCATGGTCGCGGGTGCAACGGATGCCGAAAGCCCCTTATTAAAAACCCGTCTTAGGCATTCATTAATGATTAATCGTCGTATCAGCTTAAACAATGCTTATGAGTTATTAGCTGAAATTAGACAATCATGAAATGGGCTATTCCAGCAAAGACATTCTTATTGGGAGAATATGTCGCATTAGCAGGTGGCCCCGCTATCATTTTAACCACCACACCCTGCTTTGAATTAAGCTTGTCTCATCAGTCAGGATTGCAAAGTATTCATAAAGCATCTCCAGCCGGCCGTTGGTGGGCTATGCAAAACCTAAATAAAGGGCTTCAGTGGTTTGACCCCTATCATGGCCGAGGAGGGATGGGAGCTTCTAGTGCTCAATTTGTTGGCGCGTATCTTGCAAGCCTTACCTTACAACAAAAAAAGCTTAGCTTAGGCGATTTATTAGAAGCCTATTTAAAAAGTGCCTGGTCAGGTGAAGGTGTTGCTCCCAGTGGTTATGATGTGCTTGCGCAAGTGTTATATGGGTGTGTTTATATTAATAAAACCCAAGGCATTTACCAACAGTATACCTGGCCTTTTAAAGACGTTGGCTTTTTGCTTCTCCATACAGGTAAAAAATTAGCGACTCATGAGCACCTAGAGCAAATGGTCGTTCCGCAACAAACCGCTAATTTGGCAGCTATAGTGGATAAAGCAAAAGAGGCTTTTGAAAAAGCCAGTAGCTATCCGTTCGTCGCGGCTATTAACGCCTATTACGAAGCGTTAATAGAGATGAATTTAGTTGCTTTGCATACGAGCCAACACGTTGCATCCTTTAAAAAGCGAAACGATATATTAGCGGTAAAAGGCTGCGGGGCGTTAGGCGCTGATGTTATTTTGCTGATTGTGCCTATAGAAAAGCAAGATAGTATCAGTGAGGAGCTAGCAAATTTAGGGTGGATTATTCTTGCAAATACGTATAATTTACACCGAGGCCCTTCGCTAATTGAAAAAAATGACGGTAAAAGGCTTGAATTTTAACCTATATCCGGTATGATTTCAGCCTCTTTGGAGGGGGCCGTTAGCTCAGTCGGTAGAGCAGAAGGCTTTTAACCTTTGTGTCATAGGTTCGATTCCTATACGGCCCACCACTTTAAAGATAAATAGTTTTATACCCGCAAGGGCCGTTAGCTCAGTCGGTAGAGCAGAAGGCTTTTAACCTTTGTGTCATAGGTTCGATTCCTATACGGCCCACCATCAGAGTGAATATCAGTAGCTTTTACTAACAGGCATGTTAGAATTTTCATCTCACACGCGCTCGTAGCTCAGCTGGATAGAGTACTTGGCTTCGAACCAAGGTGTCGGGGGTTCGAGTCCCTCCGAGCGCACCATTTAAATTCTAGTAAAATCAAATAGTTAGCAAGGTCTTGGTTCGTTGTTTGACTTAGGAACCAAGTCGGGGTGACGTAAACGTGCCCGAGACTCTCTCTGAAGCCTGTCTTAAATGGTCACTAGAAAGGTGTGCGTAACGCAAAACCGTATCATATTCTGACCATCCGCCCAGTTGCTGTAATTCATGTAAAGAAGTACCATTCTGTACATGCCAGCTTGCCCAAGTATGACGTAAATCATGCCAACGAAAATCTTTGATGCCTGCACGCTTCAAAGCTTTTAGCCATGCATGATTATTACAACGAGAGACAGGTTTTCCCTGATATGTGAACACATATTCGGAATGCCTCCCTCTTTGTTGCTTTAAAATTTCTAGTGCATCCGAGTTCAAGGGCACAGGAATTGCTCTTTTCGTTTTAGATTGATCGGGGTGAATGAGCGCATGCCCCTTAATCAAATCTACTTCACTCCATTGCAATCCTGTGACGTTTGCTTGTCGTAACCCAGTTGCTAACGTGAATGCCGCCATGTCTTTTAAATGTGGCGGCAATTCAGCGAGTAACCGTTGTGATTCTTTTTTGGTAAGCCAACGCAAACGTTTATTCTCAAATTTCCTCATCCGAATGACAGGAACAGATTCCAACCATTTCCAATGTTTGTGCGCTTTATTCAAAATTGCACGAATCAGTTCTAGCATACGGTTAACACTAGAAGGCTTAACGCCTGTTTTTTCCTTTTCATGGGCAATGTGTTCGATAAGGTCATCAGTGATATTGGCCAGAAGCTTATTTCTTAGAAAAGAATCAAGCCACGCCAAATGATATTGATCTGTAACTAAACTTCTTTTGTGTTCAGCTTCTTCTAACCACCTAACAACCGCATCTACCCATGTTTTTTTCGGGATGGTTTTCAGTTCTTTTCTTTTCCACAATTCTTGCAATATCTGATCGTGAAAAATTTGTGCTTCGTGCCTTACCTTAGTTTTAGTGCTTTTTCGTACACGCTCTCCAAGGTAGGTGATGTCAGCCCACCAAAAACCGTTTTTTCTTTTGAGTGCCATATATGATTACTCCTGTTATGGACACCCTGTGATGCATCGCAAGTAGAGTACTTGTTTCTAATGTGCATCACAAGATCTTGTTCTAAAAAAACCCAACTTCTGCCAATCTTGACACCTGGTAATTTCCCACCGGCAGCCATGCGTCTAATGGTTTCTTTATGTGCCCCAAGAAATTGTGCCGCCTGATTGATATCCAGTGTTTTCATGTGAACTACTCCTATTCACTATCACTGTGCAATTTGTTTTTGTTCATTTGAATGTCGAGGATAATCTGATAAAGCCTTGTTAAAGCTATTTCAGACGAAAAATGCGAAGGTATCGTTTGATCATGATAAATAGAACGTATGCTGCTGATGGGCGACCCTGTATGATTAGCAATATCTTTTAAAGTAAAGTGTGTCGATGACAATAAATAGTC
>JAGVKL010000064.1 GCA_020050595.1 Legionellales bacterium | reverse complement strand
TCTGAGTGAAAGGTACCTAGTATCCTTCACTCAGTAAAGAGAGATTATCACTTTCTTAACTTACAATTGCTTCGCTTCGCTCGCAAAGACGGCTTGTTGTCTAATTTTTTCAGATCGTACGATTGCCTTGAGAGCGCCGCACGCCCACAACGGTGACTAAGAATCAGAACACGGTTGGATGCGAATTGTCAACCGACTGCACCTTGTTTAATGCCTGTATCTGCGCGGTCGAGAGATCAAAAATGCCGCGGGTAAACTCATCCATTTCTATGGCCATGCTTATTGTTTCAAATTCGCGTCGTACATAATTAGTCGCTGGTAACAGTACTTCCAAGTTGTACTTTTCAACACCGATGGCTGCTAGGTACGCTAAAAAATACTCCGTACGTAAATTCCCAATACCCTTCCCCATGCCAGAAAGCGAAAAATCAACATAACTTGCCCCTGCGCCAATAGCGTTTAGCGTATTCATTTGGGCCAAACCTAAATTATCGTGAGCATGGAAGCCCAAAGGCTGCTCGTATAATTTGGTATACCGTTCATAAAGATTCGTCACTTCATCTGGCAAAAGGTTACCATTAGAATCGGCAAAATAAATCATATCCGGAGCATACTTAATGACTTGCGCTAAAGCCCTGTCTAATTCATCATCCTGGTACTGCGAAACATGAATAAAATTCACCGAGACTTCAAACCCCTCGTCGTTAGCCATGGCAATAAGAGGACACACATCAAAAGCACCACCCCGCACCACACAAAACCTGATAAGATTAACGCCACACGCTTTTAACTCGCGCAAATCAGCGATATTAATGTTCTTAGGGTGGGCCATCACTGCTACTTTGGCATGATGAATCATCCTACGGCATTGAAGCAAATAATCTTTATCACACATACCTGCTCGCCCTAGATTAGGCGAGGGGCGGATAGCCCCGTTTCTATAGCCAATTTCAATATATTCAATACCCGATTGATTAAGCGGCGTAATAATTTGATATAAGTCCTCATCGGTAAAATGAAAATTTATGCGATTACCACCGTCACGTAAGGTGACATCAAGGGTTTTAATAGTTTGCATTATTGAGAACGATTCAATTTAAAATTTTATACGCTACACCAAATAACAAGAGAGCGATAGCACATCGACGGTAAACCCTCCCCTCATTATTTCTATAGCGTGCGTAAAGATAAGATAATGGGTGTCGGTAAATCAAAGAACGCAAAACCGCCTCCGTTACATTATGTGGAACACCATCTTCCACAAGCGACTCCTCATGGATTCTAACACTAGGGTTTGCATTAGCTTCGATAATAACCCCCCCTGAAGTTTCGATCGGGCTATTGATATCCTGACATTGAATATCAAAGCCTACCAGATTAAGGTGGAGAAGATGGGCTGCCCGCGCCAGCAATTGCCTATTTTCCTTACAAATTTTTCGTCCTAAGGGCTTAAAAGTACCGCCGCGCGAAGCATTACTAACGTAACGCAGTATGATCTTTTCATTTTCATAAGGTATATCGCTTAAGCGTTTACCGAGCTCATTGAGCCGAATATGCAATTCATCACCAATCTCAATAGGAGCAAGCATCTCACTGGTTTGCTGCCGTTTGAGATTGGTTATTTCTATTAATTCTTCAATCGTATGCTGCCCATCCCCCACAATCTGTGCAGGAGACCGTAAAACAATACCCAATACTTTTTTCTTAAAAACAAAAACGCGATAAGAATTTAAATTACCGTAAAATTCTTCAATGGACACATGTTCGTATCGCTCTAGTAAAGGACGAATATGTGTTTTTAGCTCGGTTAGAGTCTTTATATTACATAAAACATCCTGCCCCATTTGACTATCTTTGGTTGGCTTAATCACTAGAGGAAAGCGCAAATCCCTTATATGTTCCTCAATATTTTCAAATTGCTCCAAACAAACAGCAACCGCCTTAGGCACAGGGATACCGCCTTTTTCAAGTAATTTATTTGTACAATATTTATTACGCGCAATAGTAACACTACAATGATCATTGAATGTATTCACAAAACCGCGGCAAAAATAGCGCCGCCTCCCAAGCAGAATATCAAACCCATCGATCTCAGGAAGTGGCGTAACGGGTAATCTTAGGCGGCATGCACTGCGATAATAACGCTCTGCATTTTTATTCATAACAAAATCCATTGGTTTCTTATCCATCTATTAATCATTTTCACAGCGTAGCTATTCACCACGTTCACTGAAAAACCGTATTAGGTGCATCTTGGATGATCTTGCCGCAGAAAAACGCCCACAAAAAGGTCTGTTTTAAATCAATAAGGCAAAATATCTGACAAAAATCATCGAATATATTCGAATATATTACAGTTATATCTAGGGTCTGTTGACAATCGCTCTACAACCCATTGCTAGCCTACGTTCCGCGACTTATTCGCACAATCCATGGACCCCCGTGGACAAGCCACGGGGCGTAGGATCGGAGGTGAAATGTCAACATCCCCTATAAACTAGCGTTGATTCTAACATGCCCGATACATTTGCAAAAACCCTATCACCCGATACACCCATCGACCTGTCGCTCTTTTGTCACATTGTTAACGATCCTTCCTTAACAGTCGAATTTAGGCAACGTCCCTAGGTTAAAAATTTACTTGTGCCTCTACCTTTTTTTCGCTAGAGTTCAAAGCAAATAACTTAGCCGAAGTATTTATTATGTTACAGACAAAAGAAATTGAATATAAAAGTGACAACACGCTTTTTCGAGGGTTTGTTGCTTATGATGATGCCTCTGCCAAGCCCAAACCTTGTGTACTCATCGCTCATGATTGGAGTGGTCGAGGGGAAGCTTTTTGTAATAAAGCTAAAGAGCTCGCCCAAATGGGATATGTAGGTTTTGCTCTAGACATGTACGGCGATGCCAAACTTGGGTTTACCACCGAAGAAAGGAGGGCTTTATTGACGCCTATCATGAGTGATCGCAAAACAGTAGTGGCCCGTATGCTTGCTGCTTATCAAACCGCTAAGGGATTACCTGAGGTTAATAGCCATAAAATGGCCGCGATGGGGTATTGCTTTGGGGGACTTTGTGTTTTAGACCTAGCCCGAAGCGGTGCTGATTTAAAAGGTGTTGTAAGCTTTCATGGCTTACTTGCTGCACCTGAGCAAACCGTTTGTGAAAAAATACGCGCTAAAGTTTTAGTATTGCACGGCTATGATGATCCTATGGTAAAGCCTGCTGCTGTCAATCAATTTGCCCATGAAATGACTATGAAGAAAGTCGACTGGCAAATTCATATGTATGGCCTTACTCAACATTCGTTTACCAATCCCGAGGCTAATGATGATACCTTAGGTTTGCATTACAACGCCAAAGCGGATAAACGCTCTTGGGAAAGCACCGTTTTATTTTTGAAAGAGATTTTTGCTTAATTTCCCTAACTGTTCTGTCGATACTAGGGATATACCCAAGATACTTCAAAATGCTATTTTTGAAGTATCTTGGGCAAAAGGCGTTGCCTATCTATTTTTTAATAAAACCGCACTCCCCGCATAAGGCAATGCCGCTAATTCATGAATGCGCAGCAATTGATTGTATTTGGCAACCCGATCCGTACGGCAAAGGGAGCCGGTTTTAATTTGACCGCAGCCGGTGGCTACTGCCAAATCTGCTATAAAGGGATCTTCTGTCTCTCCAGAACGATGGGAAACTACACAATGGTAATGATTGTCTTGTGCCAAACGCATAGCTTCTCGCGTTTCACTTAATGTACCGATTTGATTTAATTTAATTAAAATGGCATTCGCTGTTTTTTCTGCGATACCTTTTTTTAGCATGTTTGGATTGGTCACAAATAAATCATCGCCGACTAATTGGACTTTATCGCCTAACTGCGCTGTCATCTCCTGCCATCCTTGCCAATCGCTTTCATCCAGCCCGTCTTCAATACTAACGATAGGATAATGCTTAAGAAGACTGGCATAATATTGCGTAAGTTCGCTGCTTGAAAACGCCTTATTTTCTGATGCTAAATAATAAACACCTTCCTTAAAAAGCTCAGAAGCTGCAACATCGAGTGCAAAAACAATATCCGTACCTAATTTATAGCCTGCTAATTCTACCGCTTCACTTAAAACATCCAATGCTTGCTTATTTGCCTTCAAATCAGGGGCAAAACCGCCCTCATCTCCCACACTGGTACTTAACCCCTTCTTTTTAAGCACATTTTTCAATACGTGAAAAACTTCTGTGCCCATTTGCAGTGCGCTGGGAAAATCTAAAGCCCCAACCGGCATGATCATAAACTCTTGGATATCCACATTGTTATCCGCATGCGCCCCTCCATTTAAAATGTTCATCATCGGCACAGGCATCGTCATCTTTTCGCCCTGGTTAAGCGCCCTAAAAAGAGGTAATTCTTCCGACTGAGCATACGCTCTGGCGGAAGCTAACGACACGGCCAAAATAGCATTAGCCCCTAATCGTGATTTATTCTCAGTTCCATCCAGTTCACATAATCGCTTATCCAGCTTATTTTGATCCGCTACTGAAAAATGCTTCAGTGCATGCTTTATATCTTCATTAATATGCCCTACAGCCCGCGTCACCCCTTTGCCTGCATAGCGCTTAATATCATTATCACGTAATTCACAGGCTTCCCTACTACCCGTAGAGGCGCCTGAGGGCACGCTAGCTCGCCCCATCATGCCATTATCTAAAATAACGTCTGCTTCTACCGTCGGATTTCCGCGCGAATCTAAAATTTCACGCCCTTTGATATCGATAATATGCATACTAGCCTCTAATAATTACAACGAAAAAAAGCAAGTATGCCTGTACAGTACAATTTTTAAAAGCGTCTTTGCAAAGAAGCGTTCTGGCGTGGATAAATTTTTACACAGTCGCCCTGGGGCAAGTCTACACAATGGTTTAGTTCTGATGAAATATTGGGTATAATTGCTTTACTTTTAGTCATGAATCAATGACATTCTTAGGATGAGCAATGAATATGGGTAACATATTTAATATGTTTGGGCCATCTCCGATCAAGCCCATTGAGCAACACATGTATAAAACCTACTTGTGTGCTAAACAGCTTTACCCATTTTTTGAGGCGGTCATTGCTAAAGATTGGAAAACCGCCCATGACATTAAAGATAAAATCATTGAAACGGAAAAAGAAGCGGATCTCATTAAACGCGATTTGCGCCTACATTTGCCTACCGGTCTTTTCCTTCCTGTAGCTCGCACAGATCTGCTTGAATTATTAAGTGCTCAAGATCGTATTGCAAATAAAGCAGAGGATATTGTCGGTCTTATTATGAGCCGTGAAATGACGATTCCTAAGTCTTTGTGTCCTCTTTTTATGCCGTTTTTACACCGTTGTCTTGATGCTGCAAAGCAAGCATGCAAAGCAATTAACGAGTTAGACGAGCTCCTTGAAAGCGGTTTTCGCGGTAGTGAAGTGAAAATTGTTGAAGCCATGATTGTCACTTTGGATGAGATTGAGCAAGACACCGATGAAAAATTAGCTGAAATAAGGCACCGTATTTTTGAGTTGGAAAAGGATTTGCCAACGATCGAAGTTATCTTTCTCTACAAACTGGTTCAATGGATTGGCGACTTGGCTGACCACGCTCAAACTGTAGGTGGTCGACTTCAAATTCTCATTGCCCGGTAATATATCTCTATGGATTCATCTAATTTATATATCATTTTTGCGTTAATTTTCTGTTTTCTCATGACGTGGGGGGTCGGCGCTAATGATTTAGCCAATGTCATGAGCACGACGATGGGTTCTAAGGCTGTTTCTGTTCGCCAAGCGATGCTCATTGCCGTAATCTTTGAATTTGCAGGGGCATTTCTTGGGGGAACCGGTGTTACCGAAACAATGCGGGATGGTATCATCAACACCAGCGAATTATTAGCCCAACCCCTCGTCCTTATCGAAGGCATGCTGGGTATACTTGTGGCTTGCACTATCTGGATGAATTTAGCAAGCTATTTAGGCGTCCCCGTTTCAATTACCAATGCGCTGGTAGGCTCGATGGTAGGCTTTGGCAGTATCGTTTTAGGTAGCGATGCTATCCATTGGAATCAAGTTTCTCATATTGCTATCGGCTGGGTTACCTCACCTTTAATCGCAGGCATTACTGCGTTTTCTTTGTTTATTAGCATTCAGCAATTAATTTTTGTGAAAAGTGATCCGTTGGAAAAAGCAAAATTATATATTCCCATTTATCTTTTCCTAGTGGGGTCCATCCTTTCCTTTATTACGGTGTTTAAAGGTTTACATCATTTTGGTATCCACTTAAATCCCAAACAAAACTTAGTCGTGACGTTAGCTACGAGTTTGACCATCACGCTTATCGGCATGCTAGCCATCCGCCGTATTCCTGAGCGCCCCAACATGCACCGGCGTGAGCGCTTTTTACAAGTAGAGAAATATTTTGCTGTATTGATGGCAATGACTGCTTGCGCCATGGTATTTGCCCATGGCTCTAACGATGTCGCTTTAGCCGTGGGGCCTTTAAGTATCGTTTACAGCTTGGCTATCAACTCTCATCATGCTTTTGGTGCACTAGACTACCCTGCATGGATTATTTTATTAGGCTGTGTTGGCGTGGTCAGTGGTCTATTGATGTATGGAAGAAAAGTGATTGAAACCGTGGGAAGCTCTATTACAGCACTTACCCCCAGTCGCGCTTTCGCTGCCACACTAGCTGCAGCAACATCCGTAGTCGTTGCAACCAGCATAGGCATCCCGGTATCGGCCACGCAAACATTGGTTGGTGCGGTATTAGGTGTAGGCCTTGCTCGGGGTATCGGCGCTTTAAATCTTATTGTGATCCGTAATATCTTCATGTCTTGGATCTTAACGCTGCCCGCCGCTTCTATCCTAAGTATCTTATCGTATAAGCTGCTACATGTGCTGCTAGGGTAACCCCATGACTTTTAGTCCTATTTGTGCGGAGTGCGACGCACTATAAAGATCTTCCCCTCTCCCCACGGCGAGAGGGCTAGGGGTGGGGGGAATCCCCTAAAAATCCTGCCAAATCACTTCCTGACCACTCACCATGTCAGGGTTATCACGAAGCATCGCAATACGCTTATGCTTTTTAATTTCTTTTAATTGAGACAGCGATTTTTCATGAGTGGCATCAAATCCAAATAAAAATTTATCAAAAGGGCTCACATACGCTTTATCGATATCATGCTTACTGTTCATACTCTTCCCGGATCATTTATTAGGATCTGTTGATAATTGCTCTACAACCCATTGCTAGCCTACGTTCCGCGACTTGTTCGCGGAATCCATGGACCCCGTGGACGAACCACGGGGCGTAGGATCGGAGACGAAATGTCAACAAACCCTAGGTTTATCTTAATGCTGGCAATTTTATCGTCTTTTGATTAAAGTTACCACCAACCTAATCAAGAGTAGAGAAAATGGCCATTAAAAAAGCAGAATTGCACGTACATTTAGAAGGTACTATTAGCCCCTCTTTAGCGCATAAATTGGCAAAACGAAATAAATTACCCATGCCAAGCGACCTCATTGCCCCTGATGGCGAAAGCTATATGTCGCGTGATTTTTTACATTTCCTGCACGTTTATGACACTTTAGCTGCTTTGATTAAAACACCACAAGATTATTACGATATTACGTTTGATTATCTTCGCTCCAATGCACTGGAAAATACCTTGTATGTTGAAATGATGTATTCTCCTGATCATGCAGAGCAGGCAAGCGGTATCCCCTCTATTGAGCACCTGCACGCTATCCAACAAGCAATTGATGATGCCAAAACGCAATTTGATATCGTCGGGCGCATTATTATTACAGCGGTCCGTCACTTTGGCCAAGATGCCGCTGTTCGTGTTGCAAAAGAAGCCGCTAAAGCATCGGTCCCTTGTGCCACCGGCTTTGGTTTGGGTGGCGATGAAATTAATTATCCACCAAAGTTATTTAAAGAAGCTTACCAAATTGCTGCCAACGAAGCGGGGTTATTTTGCACGGTACATGCAGGAGAGTTTGCCCCTGCAAGTGGCATGCTTGAAGCCATCGAAAACCTACCTATCCAGCGTATTGGTCATGGCGTGCAAATCATTCATTCTCCCGAAACGATTGCGATCGTTAAGGAAAAAAATATTGCATTGGAAATATGCCCCTCGAGCAACATCAAACTAGGCTTATTTAGCGATTTTAATTCCCATCCTTTTCCTAAACTACTAGAGGCAGGAATTAAGGTAAGTCTAAATTCTGACGATCCGCCGTTTATGAATACAACCTTGGCCAAAGAATATGCTTTAACGCAAAAGGCCTACCATTATTCCGACGAAACCATGAATAGGATCACCGCAATGGCTATCGATTGTGCATTCGTGGATGAAAAAACGAAAAAGGAATTAAAAGAAAAGATTTGAGCCCTGATGCAGGCTTGATTTAATGTATATACTTTGTATAATTATACTATGTTTATACTATTGATAGGGATAATATGTCTACAGTTACTTTAACCAAATGGGGAAATTCTATTGGTATACGTATACCTTCCACGATTATTAAGGAGGCTCATTTATACCCTGGAGAAGAATTAGAGATTAAAGCGGATGAAAAGGGCGTGCTGACCTTAATTCCCGTAAAAAACCAGCAGGAAGGCTGGCTAGAAAAATTTAATGCTGCTGCAGATTCGAATAATGAAGACGATCATAGTGATATATCCAATGACTTCGACAGCGATGAATGGACATGGTGAAAATAAAAAGGTTTGATGTCTTTTTAGTAAATTTAGATCCAACGGTGGGTTCGGAAATAAAAAAAACTCGCCCTGCCGTCATTATATCCCCGGATTCTATGAATTTAAGTAGATTAAAAACGGTTATTATTGCACCAATGACCCGTACTATTAAGGATAATTTCCCGACCAGGGTTATGACACGATTCAAAGGGCTAGAAGGACAGATCGCACTCGATCAATTAAGAGCCATCGATCGCTCTCGTATCATTCAAAAATTAGGCGTTCTTGAAAAAGAAGCACAAATGAATATGTTAACTATTTTGGCCATCTTGTTTCAAAAATAGATGCCCTTCATTTGAGAATATGCCAATTGAAAGCCCCCTCATCCGTCGCTACGCGACACCTTCTCCCCTTCGGGAGAAGGGAAAATCAACTATTTTTAAATGGGACAACCACCGGGCTCAAAGATGCCATTTCCTACTAGGCCTAGCTCTCCGGAACTTGCGCCCTGACGCAAAAATCTAAAATATCATATCGGGAAATCCCCAATTACATTGTTATACTTATCTTGTGCATCAGTCAGGCTTAATTATTGTCTGGTCGCAGTAATACTTGGTCAGCAGGGATTATTCATGCATTAGGAATGGTTAATTTTCTGTTTGATAAATCTCAAGATCCCCACCTCTCATCTAAAGAGTTATCAGAATGGTTTGGTTTATCTCAAAATACAATAGGAGCTAAAAGCAAATCAATACGCGATATGTTCAAGATGATGCAGTTAGATCCCAGATGGACCCTATCCAGTAACATGGATAATAATCCTATGGTGTGGATGATTATGGTAAATGGTTTTATTATCGATGCCAGAAGAGCTACTTATGAAATCCAGGAGCAAGCATATAATGCAGGCGTTATTCCTTATATCCCTGCAAATAAAGCTACTGCTTAGATCATCATAAATTATCAAAATTTGATATATATCAAAAAAGGATATAAAATAATAACATGGACTGGAAAATAATAATACCAACCAAAGTTGGGAAGCAAATACTAAAACTTCCAAAATCAGTTCAAGCTGCTGTTTTATTGTTGGTTCGCGACCTTGGGCATCATGGTCCATCGACTGGTGGGGCTTGGAAAAACTACAGTAAGTTAAAAGGTATGGTTGGTGACAAGCGTCATTGTCATCTAAGCAAGGGGCGACCAACCTATGTATGCTGTTGGGAAGTTATCGATAAAGAACTTAGAATTACGGAGATATATTATGTCGGCACTCACGAAAAAGCACCCTATTGATGATGTTGCCAAAATATCTTGGCATGGGGGATTGTATGTTGTTCCTATTGAAGTCATGGAGCGTTATAAAGTTAAGGCTGATAAAAATTATGTTTCAATTGATGAGCTATTTAGTGATCTAACTCAAAAATCGGGTGAGCCAGGTATTTTATTAAGGGGCTTAAGATATCGAGAGGGGTTCAATCAAATTGAATTTGCCAAAAAACTAAATATCAGTCAAACCAATCTCTCTGCCATGGAAAATGGGAAACGTACTATTGGTAAAGAACTTGCAAAACGAATTGGCTCTCTCTTTGGATTAGATTATCGAATTTTTCTATGAGAGAATGCGGCCAGGGTAAGGAATAGTAATGGGTTAGGAGATATCGATGTCAACGCTTTATCAATATTCTCACTTTCTGGCTGTGAGTAAAGGTTGTTATGATGGCCAATTATCTATTAGTGAGCTTAAAAAGCACGGTGATACAGGATTAGGAACATTCAATGCTTTAGATGGAGAGCTCATTGTAATTGATAATCATTTTTTTCATTGTTCCGGTGGACAAGTCCGCATCGCACAAGATAATGAAATGCTACCCTGGGCTGCAGTGACAACCTTAGCGCCTGAAAATTATTTTACAGTCAAAGGTATTTCGTCAATTAATGAACTACAGACCATTCTATTTACTAATCTACCTTCAATAAATTATCCAGTTGCTCTTCGTATTACGGCGCTTGCCGCAACGATTTCCTTGGGAAGCGTGCCAAAACAGAATAAACCTTATCGGCCAATTTCAGAGGTGATTGATGATTCCATTCTTATTAATACAGAAGAAATGGAGGTCGATATGGTTGGGTTTTATGCGCCTGGGTTTATGTTTCCAATAAAATCGCAGGGTATTCATTTGCATTTTGTGGATAAAAACCGAAGGATAGGCGGCCATGTTTTAGAACTCAATTTGATTTCAGCAAAAATTTGTTGGCAGCAAATCAATTCAATTAACATTCTGTTGCCGCAAATTGATGATTACAAAAATGCAGACTTAATATTGAATACTGGCGATAATTATCTACCAAAATTCGAAAATAGACTCATTATCAACGAGACATAACTTATCTATTTGCATATCCATCGAGATATTTTAAATTTTTGCGTCAGGGCACAAGTTCAGGAGCGCTAGGCCTACTATTAGCGTGAACAGTTAATAAACTTCTTCCATGTACTGCCGCAGTTTCTTCATGGCATTTTTTTCTAATTGACGCACGCGCTCGGCAGAAACATTGTATTTTTCCGCTAATGAATGCAGCGTTACGGCCTTATCATCTAATAGCCAGCGTTGTTTTAAGATATCTTGACTGCGCTCGTCTAAGCGCTCAAATGCTAAATGTAACTTTTCTCGGCTTTGGCTATCACTGTCTTCTTGCTCAAATAAACGAGCGGGATCACCACTTGGATCATGTAAATAACGGGCAGGAATGGATTTAGCCGATGACTCATCATCGTCTACCTCAAATCCGTCAAATGAGGTATCCATCGCATTAAGACGCTGCTCCATGACCAAGACTTCTTCACGGCTTACGCCTAAATCATTAGCTACGGCATCCACTTCTTCATGAGTAAACCAACCCAAACGCTGCTTCATTTGCCGCATATTAAAGAATAATTTACGTTGCGCTTTAGTCGTAGCTACTTTGACAATACGCCAGTTATGTAAAACAAATTCGTGTATTTCCGCTTTAATCCAATGAACCGCAAACGAAACTAAGCGCACCCCCATTTTAGGGTCAAAGCGCTTCACCGCTTTCATAAGGCCCACATTACCTTCCTGAATTAAATCATTTAAAGGCAACCCATAACCTAGATACCCCCGCGCTACACGCACAACATAGCGTAAATGCGCAAGAACCAACCGCCGCGCGCCTTCCACATCGCCTTCTTCAAGAAAGCGATGTGCACACTCGTATTCTTCTTCAGCAGTTAATAAGGGAATTTGATTGACGCGATAAATATACGCATCAATACTGCCTATGGGTAAATTCATTGTAGAAAGTTGCAACTGAGAATTCATAATACCCCTCTGACGCTACACCATGAGAAATGTCGATTAGACCCGTTGAGTATATCATTTTTTTATAAAATTGTCACAACTCACTCCGGTGAAGGGTGTGATTAAAAGTGCGGTCAATTAAAAGATGGCATCAGATTGCGAGGAGCGTAGCGACGAAGCAACCCATGGGTTATTACCGCGATATCAGAAGTAGCACTTAAACCTAAATTCGGCAGTTGAATCTAGGTTAAAAAATGACGTAACGCCCCAAGTGCGTTGATTTTTTGCTCTAATAAAAATCAAACGGGGCATACCACGATTTAAGTCCGAGATGCATCGAGCATTGCCCCCAGGGTAGCTGGCGTTTGCTGCTCTACATTGCCCCAGAAGGCTTCATTGGCTTCATTGCCTACTTTGACTGTCTTAGGGAAAGGATTGCTTTCTAATACCAACAAAGAATGTGTTTTCGGCCTAAAAAATCCATGGGCATAGGGGTTATCCTTAATCATTGAAGCCCTGGGGTTATATCGACCACAGGATAAAACATACAATACATTGTTTAGTAATCTCGCAATTAAATCACCTAACCCACGATGCTCTGTTACAATAGGATTGTTTC
The DNA here is from genome assembly GCA_020050595.1 of Legionellales bacterium. Lineage (GTDB taxonomy): Bacteria > Pseudomonadota > Gammaproteobacteria > Legionellales > Legionellaceae. The sequence goes on along the minus strand of JAGVKL010000064.1, from coordinate 48,644 downwards.
TTGCTATTTCAACTTGTTCCCGGCATTTTATTAGAAATGATCTCTCTAACACCATTTCATCTGCAGGTGAGGCTGCAGGAGGATTTCGCAAAAATTCGCGTTTATACTGCCTTAATGTTTTGGCAAGCTCTCCAAAAACCTCTGCCGCTTTAGGACATCTTCTGCTTTTTAACTCTATTTGTTTCATTTCAAGGCAAGTTAGATAGTCGTCAAAAGCAATACCTTGCAATATTTCTATACGCTTGGCCATGCGTTTAAAATAACAATGCCTAGGCTCTCCTGGTTGCGCTCCCGCGGAGGGGACACTAAGGCGCTTTATTACGCTCATCACTTCTGCTGGTAATAAAGTGGTATTAGAATGGATATATAAAAACACTATTACTTCCATTGCCAATTGATTCCCAGCCTTAGCCATGGGACGAAGAATAGCTAAAGCTCGATTTGGATTATTAGCCTCTGTATGTTTACGTGCTAACAAGAAATTTTTCAGCACTACATACCGCTCTTTTTTCCGTAAAGAGGCATCATTTATCTCTGATAAAGTGGTAGCAAGCCCCACAGTATTGACTGCCGTCATTAAGCAGCGGAGTTTTTTATTAAATTTTTGAGGATCGCTTGTCGATAACATATGGTCAATATTGCTTTTTCGCCAATCTTTACTATCAGGTAGGGCTAATGGTTGGAAGCTTTTAGCACTTAACTGCGTATTAATCTCTCTCGTAACCGCAACCCATCCCTCCATAAAAGCCCGACGATCACGAGTCATTAGAAAAGTGTCTCGAAGTTTAATTAATTTCGCAACGGTTTCGGGCGTTATTGCTGGGTTCGGTTGATGATCAACGGTAGGGGGCCTGAACTCGCGGCATAAGCCTATTAAAATACGAAGTTGCCTATAAAAACCTACCCCAAGCAAGAAAGAATAAGCATTGGATAGCGCCAGAGCCTCGGTTTGGCCAGGATCAGCATACAATACTTTATCAAGAGACTGAGTTGCTTCTTCATCGTAATCATCCATCTCATCAAAAGTTGAAGGTTGCTTTATACGTAGATAGCATGCTAAGTCCCAGAAATTAATCGTCTTCACCGCTGGTGGAGTAAATGGTATGGCAAAATCTCACTTGGTTAAATTAAAATTTACTTATCGGGCCACTTATTTTACAAAAAAAAATCATATGAGTCAAATAAAGTACAATAATGAAGGGGGGAGCATACGCAAAAAATTAGGGCTCGATTCCAGATAACTGCCTTTTAACCGAGAGATGGGCTGCCAACCAACCCAATAAAACAGCCACTAAAATTAAATACGAACTTTGCTTTAACGATAGACCCGCTAACGTATAGTGCATTTCATAAACAGCTGCTAGCTGATGCATCACTTTAGTTAAACTTAGCATGAAGATATTGAGCAATAGTATTGCAACCATAGCCCCTGCTAAACCATACCAGATACCGGCATATAAAAAAGGCCTGATAATAAACGAATCTTTAGCCCCGATTAATTTTAAAACCTGAATTTCCTCATAACGACTATGGACAGCAAGTCTTAGCGTATTGCCGATAATTAACACCACCGCCACGGCCAGTATTAGCATCAGCCCCTCCGCAAGTTTGGCAATAAAACCAAGAATAGCTTGTAGGCGATTAACCCACTGTATATCAAATTTAGCTTGTTCTACTTGCGGGTAGTCTTTCAACTGCATATACAATGCTTCTAATTTCTGGGGAGTGTTGATGTCTATTGCAGGTGTAACTTCAATAGTGGCCGGTAAAGGATTATCAGGCAAATAACGCATAATATCCTGCATGCCCTCTTGCTTTTGCAGCTCTTTAAGCCCTTCTGACGATGATTTTAAAGTGGCCATAGCCACCCCTGCAGTCGCTCTAACTCGGACCAAAAGCGCTAACTCCTCTTCGGAAGGCAAGGATGACTTCAAATAAAGCGAAATATGCCCGCCTTGTTTCCAATGGGCAGTTAGCTGCGACACATTATCGGTCATCACCCAAAAAAGCGCCGGTAAAACCAGGGTAATCGCGATCACCAACACAGTCATCGCCGTCGCTAATGGCCGTCGGCATAACGAATGAAAGCTGCTTAATGCCGCCTGGATATGATAGGCAAATAGCTTTCGAAGTTTATTTAGCATATATGGCCACCCTTTAACATAACGATGCGATGCTTCATCCCGGCAATGAGCGCCAAGTCGTGCGTAGCAACAAGCACTGCCACACCAGCCTCATTCAGTTGGGCAAATACTTTCATCACTTCTGCTGATAAAGAAGGATCTAAATTCCCTGTAGGCTCATCAGCTAGTAGTAAAACAGGCTTATGCACCATGGCACGAGCAATGCCTACACGCTGTTGCTCCCCACCTGATAGATGAAGGGGTTTAAGCTTTTCTTTGTTAAGTAAGCCCACCATATCCAATGCCGCGTGCACCCGCTTTGCAATCATTGGCGAAGCCACGCCTTGTATTTGCAAAGGCAGCGCTACATTATCAAAAACAGAGCGGTCATTAAGCAGATGAGGCGATTGAAACGTGATCCCTAGACTAGCTCGATAATTAGGAATTTGTCTTTTTTTAAGTTGGTTCAGACGAACACCGTTGACAACAATTTGGCCGGAAGTAGGCTTTTCAAGCATTGCAATTAACTTAAGCAAGGTGCTTTTACCTGCACCTGAATGGCCAGTGAGAAACGCCATTTCCCCTTTTTCTAGCGAAAAGTTTACTTGGCTCAGTGCTTCAAAGCCCCCAGGGTAACGCTTACTTACTTGATTAAATGTGATCATCATTGAAAATCGCATCAACAAATTGCGCCGCATCAAAAGGACGCAAATCATCAATTCCTTCACCAAGACCTAAGTAACGAAATGGTATATCTAATTCATTAGCAATGGCAAATAATATTCCGCCTTTTGCAGTGCCATCCAACTTTGTCATGGTAATACCCGTAAGACCAATAGCTTCATTAAATTGTTTTGCTTGATTTAAAGCATTTTGTCCTATACTCGCATCTAAAATTAACATGGTTTCATGCGGAATGGCAGGATCAATCTTTTGCATCACGCGCTTAATTTTTTTTAACTCTTCCATTAAATTATCTTGCGTATGCAGTCGTCCAGCCGTATCGGCAATCAGGACATCCATATGACGCGCCTTGGCCGCTTGAATAGCATCAAAAACCACGGAAGCGCTGTCCGCCCCCGTATGCTGGGCAATAACGGCGATTTGATTGCGCTCACCCCATACTTGTAATTGCTCTACCGCGGCGGCCCGAAAAGTATCACCGGCAGCTAACATGACTTTTTTTCCTTGGGCTTGATAGAGCTTCGCTAATTTACCAATCGTCGTTGTTTTACCCGCACCGTTAACCCCAATCATGAGGATCACAAAAGGCGATTGATCGGGTGTCTCTAAGGTTAACGCCTTCGCTTTAGGCGTTAATAACGCTTGAAGCTGCGTTTTCAAGGCCGCATAGGCTGCATCACCATCTGCCAACTGTTTTCTTGCTAAACTTTCGCTTAATTGCTCTAGAATACGCTTAGTCGTTTCAATACCGATATCAGCGCTTAATAGAAGAACTTCTAATTCTTCAAGTAACTCCGTATCTAATTCTTTTTTACCTAATAAAAGACGGCCTATACCATCGCCTAACTGGTGACGGGTTTTCGTTAGCCCTTTTTTAAAGCGGGTGAAAAAGCTATCTTTAGCGGCGATAGGTTGCGCTTCAGAGGGCGTTATAGGCTCTGGAGAAGTAGATTCTGAAGCCGGAATTTCGGCCTCGGTTTCATTTTGATTTCGTTTAAACCATTTAATCATTTAATCAGCTCTACCCTATACAAAGCATACGAAATGTGGAATTCTATCATTTTTTTTGTATTCTCTCGAGGATACTTCTCTCGAAAAGAGGATTTATACATGCGCATTCTAATCCTAGCTTTGCTCGCTTTATTTTCTTGCCACACTTATAGCCAAGTTCATCAGTTTAACTTAGATAATGGCCTAAAAATACGGGTAAAAGAAGACCACCGCGCGCCCATCGCCGTCATCATGGTTTGGTATGACGTCGGCTCTGCTGATGAGCCAGGTGGCCTAACCGGCGTTGCGCATAGCTTAGAGCACCTCATGTTTAAAGGTACTAAAAAATATCCTTTGGGTGTCTTTACGAAAACGATTGCCGCTATCGGCGGGCAAGAAAATGCCTTTACTAATAATGACTACACCGCCTACTACGAAAAAATAGCAGCAAACCATTTGCCGTTAGCTTTCGAATTAGAAGCCGATCGCATGCAAAATTTACTCTTTAGCGAGGAAGAGTTTAATAAAGAAATAAAAGTGATTCAGGAAGAACGGCGCTTGCGCACGGATGACAATGCTCAAGCCTTAACCTTTGAACGATTTTTAGCAACAGCGCATCTGACATCGCCCTATAATCACCCCGTGATCGGATGGATGAGCGATTTACAACAAATGCGAGTAAGCGATGCCAAAGCGTGGTATCAGCGTTTTTACGTGCCCAGTAATGCCACCTTGGTGGTAGTCGGGGATGTAAACGCTACTGAAGTCTATCAATTAGCAAAAAAATACTTTGGCCCGCTAGGTAAACACCCCAAACTCGAACGAAAACTACAAATGGAGCCACCAAGGCTAGGTAAAAAAACCGTAGAAGTTCACGGACCTGCCCAAATCCCTCTATTTATGCTGGGATATACCGTGCCTACCGTCAAAACAGCATCACCTGAACATGCCACCGATCCTTACGCATTGGAAATTTTAGCCGGTATTTTAGACGCAGGCGATAGCGGCCGAGTCAGCACCAATCTCATCCGAGGGCAGCAGGTGGCAAGCAGCATCGATGTTTATTACAACCTTTACTCACGCTATGAAACCCAATTCATCATTTATGGCGTGCCAAGCCAGTCTCATACCATAGCCGACTTAAAAAAAGGCATGCTCGAGGAAATCAATCGCCTTAAAACCGAACCCATTAACGAAAAAGAATTACAACGAGTAAAAGCTCAAATCATCGCCCAAAAAACCTTTGAAAAAGATTCCATCTTTGGCCAGGCCATGGAACTTGGCTTATTGGAGACCTTAAACCTTGGCTCAGAAACCGCAGAAAAATACGTCGACCGTATCAATAGCATTACCCCCAAACAATTGCAGCGAACCGCACAGAACTATTTTTATGACAATAATAGCACGGAGGCTTTGTTGATTCCTGAGAAAAGCAGATAAGAGCTGAGCAAGTGAGTTTATAAAAATGCCTGTTTAGAGCCACATTAAACTCACTTAATACAAATTTAATGTTTAATATTTAATTGCTATTATTATTATTGAAACATAGTCTCAGTCAAGGTCATTAAGATGGCAAAGGCGATTGTAATAGCAGCAACTGAAGGAATTATATGAATAAATGGCTTTTATTGATGTTACTTTTCTGCGCTCAGGTTGCAGGAGCTAAACCTTTTGCCACCGAGCAATGGCAAACGTCGAATGGGGCAAAGGTTGTCTTTTATCCCGCTATGGAAGTACCCATGCTGGATATAAGCATTGCGTTTGCAGCAGGCTCTGCTTATGACGGCGAGGCTTTTGGCTTAAGTGCCTTAACACTTAGCATGCTTAATCAGGGGAATAACGGGATGAGTACGGCCACCTTAGCTGAAAAGCTTGCAGAAACGGGCGCGCAATTTGAGGCCGCTGGTGGCAAAGACATGGTTGTCCTCAATCTCAAAACCCTAACCCGTAAAGATGAGCTTAAAAAAGCCAGCGAATTGTTCACGGTCATCCTCAATCACCCTGACTTTCCGCAAGACGCTTTTCAGCGCGAAAAAAATCAGCAGTTAATGGCTCTTGTGCAAGCGCAAGACACACCCGATGAAGTAGCAAATCTAACCTTTTTTCAAATGCTTTATCAACACCATCCTTATGCCCACCTTGGATTAGGCAACCGGGAAACGGTCAATAAAATCAGCTTAGAGGAAGTGCGTGATTTTTATAAAAAATATTATGTCGCTAACAACGCTATCATTGTATTAGTGGGAGCGATTGATAAACACCAAGCAGCGCAATTAGCCGAGCAACTAACAAAAGATCTGCCTGCCGGTCAGAAAGCACCCGCTATCCCATTGGCTAGTGAATTAAGCGAAGATATGAATGTAGAAGTGGCGTTTCCTTCGTCGCAAACGGTTATTCGTTTGGGCCAATTAGGTATTACGCATCATGATAAGCGCTATTTCCCGCTGATTGTTGGGAACTATATCTTAGGTGGCGGCAGCTTGATTTCAGAGTTAGGGACAGAACTTCGTGAAAAAAGAGGGTTAACCTATGGTGCTTATAGCCAATTTTCTCCGATGCCTGGCCGTGGGCCTTTCATGATAAGCCTATCAACCAAGAAAAGTCAGACAAAAACAGCGCTTGAGGTAACCCGTCATACCCTAACCTCGTTCATTAAAAACGGCCCATCAGAACAAGAATTGCGCGCTGCTAAACAATACCTAACCGGAAGCTTTCCTTTATCCCTAGCCAGTAATCGCAGCATTGCCGATATTTTATTGAAAATAGCATTTTATCATTTACCTCAAGATTATTTGCAAAATTACATTAACCATATTAATGCTGTAACGACCGAGGATATTAGACAAGCTTTCCAGCAGTTAATCCTACCTAATAAATTATTGCAGGTGACAGTAGGTAAATAATACTACCTGCGCCCCGCGCTTTATAATCGATGTAATTTTTAGTTTGAACTTCAAAATTACATAGATTACATTCCCTATGACTCCACTTTGACACTTGGGGCATACCGGGGTAAATAAATGCTTAAACAAACCATTCGAATCATTGGCGGTCAATTTCGGGGGAAAAAACTACATTTTCCCTCGATAGAAGGTTTAAGGCCTACACCTGATCGGGTGCGAGAGACACTTTTTAATTGGCTGATGCAAGATATTCACGAGGCCTGTTGTTTAGATGCTTTTGCAGGAAGCGGTGCCCTTGGTTTTGAAGCCTTTTCGCGTGGTGCGGCTAAGGTTTTATTGCTTGAAGAGCATCCACAGGCTTATGCCTCTTTATGTAAAACCGCAGAAGCATTTGGCTCTCCTAAATTAGCTGTAAAAAAAACCGATGCCCTTGATTTTTTAAAACAAACGAAAGAATCATTTAATCTCATTTTTTTAGACCCTCCTTTCGCTAACAATTATTTACCGCGATGTATTGAGCTATTAACCCATTCTAATGTGCTGCAAAAAGATGGGTTATTGTATGTAGAAGCCCCGCAAGAAATAACCTTAGACCCTGCTTTTTGGCAGCAATTAAAATTAAAGGCGGCAGGACACGTTGTCTATGGTTTATATCGAAAACACACCCCAAGATATATTGATCAAATTTAGGTATTTATTATTAAAATACTCGCATTTGCTTGACAAGCTCTTAGGGTCCTGTTTCAATCAATGCAAGCCTAATCGATTGTAAACTGGAATGATGAATAAAAAGCTATCCTTGCTTTTTTTGATAACTGCATTATTTACAGGCTGTGCTACTGTAACTTATAAAAAGCCGCCTAAAAATGCCCCTAGTGATGATGCCAGTATCAAGCTTGCTGAAGCGGCTAACTCCGTCAGTGATTCCATGCTGCAAATGGCTCGCGTTGAAAAAGTCATTAAACCACCCGTAAAAGATAATACCTTAACGATCCCCAGCGCCTATAACCTACAAGCACGAGCGTCCGTCGATTGGTCAGGGCCTATTGCTGAATTGACGTCAAGGGTAGCAAAAGCGGCTCATTTTCGTTTACGCATCTTAGGTAAAGAACCTGCAGTTCCTATTCTAATTAGTCTTGACGTGCATGATGAAAGCTTAGCTGAAATCTTGCGAGATATCGATTATCAAGCAGGGCAAAAAGCAGACATTCATGTTTATCCTAACGGTCAGGTTATTGAATTGCGCTATGCCAAAATTTATTCTTAGCAGTATTTTTACCATTATCACCATGTTCCTTGCGGCATGTTCTTCTTCATCGAATAATATGCAAATGGGCGATACAGGCTCTTTGGCCGGATTGCAGGCCATGGCCAATACCCGCGGTACAACCCTTAGCAACAAAGCAAGCATGGGTAAAATCCGGGAGATGGCTTTAAGGGAAACAGCGCTTAGCTTAGGTGCGCAATCCGGATTAGCTTGGCGAGCGAAAACGATTGATGATGAATTGGTTAAACAAGGCCGCCGTCTCGATGCCATTTATGATTTTAATTCGCTCATACTTGAGCATAATATCCTTCCGCCCGTCTTACTTGAAGGCCGCAACACCCTAAATCTTGCAGACACCCAAACGATTCGAATCTCTGATCGCACTTACAAAGTCTCGAAACAGGCTCGTTTTATTACAACGCCCCCCAATTGGCGGCAATATTTATGGATGGATTATAAAAAACCGGATTATCCCAATGTCACGCTCTTACCTAAAACCAAAGAAGAACGGCAAGTCTGGTGCTATTACATCGATAAAGGCTGGAGCAATGGTATTGAACAAGCCAATATCATTTTAGAAGAGAACATTGCTCGCATTAAAGAAGACTTTGTCGGGATGATTCTCTACCGTAAACTTCTAGCCATGAATATGGTCTCAGCTCCATTTGTATCGCACACTGATTTAGGGGTGACGGGTGATGGTGATGAAATTCATATCGATGATAGAGTATTACGTATTACGGCCTTACCTGCCTTGAATATTAATAGCAATGAGTGGCGCGCGGCTGTAGCCAAGGATGAGGAAGCTTTAGCACAATTTAGAAACATGGAAAAGATGATCCAATCTGCTAAAATTACTATTACTAGCAAAGCATGGCAGCCGGTGATAGCCCCTGTCAATTAAAGGAATTTTCGTGGAAAACAATACAACCCATGTTAATTTAATGCCGGATGAGCCTACTCGCTTTACCCCTGTTTTTATGGATAGAATGCTTGAGCATGCCGAAAAGCTTAGCGCGTCGGATATCACCCTTCAAACCAATGAGCCCATTTATGCCGAAGTTTATGGTGTACTCATTAAAATTACTAATCGCCGCTTATCGAACACAGAAATTGGGGATTTAATTAATTCTATTTATGGCCCCAATGCCACAACACAACTTTTAGCTGGAAAAGACATTGATACCCACTATGAGTTTCGCCCCAACCGCGGTGTACGCTACCGTTACCGCGTTAATGCAACCGCCTGTCTGGTTGAAGGGCATGATGCTATTCAAATTACCTTACGAACGATCCCAACCACGCCACCTAAACTCGAAACCATGAATCTACCCGAGAATATTCTTGAGGCTATTGCACCGCAAGAAGGTATTGTATTCATTACGGGGGCAACCGGTTCAGGAAAATCGACGTTATTGGCATCCATTATTCGCCATTTGATTGAAACAGAAGATTCAAATCGTAAAGTCTTAACTTATGAAGCGCCGATTGAGTTTGTTTATGATGAAATTGAAACGATCTCTTCGATTGTAAGTCAGTCGGAAATACCACGCCATTTACCAAGCTTTGCCGAAGGTGTGCGTAATGCATTACGCCGTAAACCACGCTTAATCATGGTGGGAGAATGCCGGGATGCAGAAACTATTAGTGCCGCCTTAGAAGCAGCCCTTACGGGCCATCCTGTTTATACGACCCTTCACACGTCTGGTGTCGCGGAAACCATGCGCCGCCTGGTTACATCCTTCGCCGGTGAAGAGCGGTTAGGACGAACCATCGATATCCTTGAAACGATACGCCTTTGTATTTGGCAAAAATTAGTACCTACTGTCGATGGCAAACGCGTCGCCCTACGCGAATATTTAGTTTTTGATGAAGAAGTGCGCGATATCCTTTTAGAAGGGAATCCTAACGAAGTCACGACCCTTACTCGTAAACTCGTGCGTCAGCGGGGGCAATTAATGACGATTGACGCTAAAGAGAAATTTGAGCAGGGGATTATTAGTGAGCGCGTATATAAATTAATTATCGCAGGAACAAAAGAGCGGGCTGATTAAATTCTAGATACTCCCTCACCCCAACTGCCAAGAAATTGCCGTAGAGCATGTGTAGCTCGTAAGGAGCAAAGCGGATTACGGGGTTTCTCTGATTAAATTCTAGATGCTCCCTCACCCTAACTGTCAGGAAATTGCCGTAGAGCATGTGTAGCTCGTAAGGAGCAAGGCGGATTACGGGGTTTCTCAACGAATGATACGATCCCCGTATAGAACAACAAAAACAATAATAATGTGTAAACACGTTTGCATTCATTACTCTTTAGAGTAGTAATATCCCCGTAATCCGCCTTGCTCCTTACGGGCTACTCTGGAGTGCTTCCAAGACCGCCTGGTGGCGGTGGTGGCGGTGGTGAATCTGGCTTATCGTCACCCGTAATATCTACCTTACCACCACCGCTTTCACCCAGGGCTTTCTTAGCTGAAGCCATGCCCTTGCCAGCATAACCTTCCATTTGTTTAGAGAGTTGTCCCATACCTTTATCAGTTTCTTTTCCAGCCTCTCCCACCTTACCTTGGACTTCTTGGCCCCATTGAGCTGTCTCAGCGCCATAGCTTTCTTGCTGGCCACCAATCCAACGTAATACTTTATCTGGTAGGACTGAAATCAAGGTAAATGCTTTTTGCACCACGGTCAGATACATCATCGTGTAAATCAGTATTGAGAAAAAGTAGGCGAAAATTCCGGCCCAGCCTACATAGCCGCCGCTAACAGCCCCCGCTCCTGCAGCCGATATTGGCGCCTCCGTGCTAAACTGAACCCCACCACCCTGAATAAACCCAATTGCATTATCAAAACCAGCATTAATAATCCACACACTTACATAGGTTAATGCTATACCCGCAATATAACCGATAATCATCATAGCGGGTCTTAAGAAGACATTCATTAAAATAAGAATCGCCTGCTCCCCTTTACCAAAAGCATCATGCCCCTCAGGATGAGTGACACCTAATGCTACAATGGGGGCTGCAACCATGGCCTCAATAACTGCCATGATCCACGCAATCGCACCAAATGTGAAAATCATATAAGGAAGAATGGGCACGTAATAAGCCGTAGCGAACCCTATTTGCATCATAATCGCTAACCATGCCAATAAAATGGGCATGGCTAATGAAATTAATACCAAGATAAAAATACCAAAAATAGGAATCAAAACAGCAACAATGGATGTTTCAATCAACTCCAACCATAGATTAGCAGCAAAATTGATATAATAAGTACCCATATTGGCCAATGCTACTACTGGATTTACGCCGGGCGTTGCAATAATTTGCAATCCTTGGTTAAAAATCGTAGACATCCCAGCCAAAGGTACCATCAAAAAAGCCATGATAGTTTGGTTAATCACACCAGCAAATAATTTCAAAAAGAAATTATACATCACCACAAAAATACCGTTATAAAACAAATTACCAAATAATTGCCCTATACAGGCAGACACCAAACCGAAGTTTACGCTACCGCAACTAAAATTTTGCTGTGGTAATTGGTACATTGAAGGATTGACGGTGATATTAATGTTTCCCGCGAATGCAAGCGGCTTTAATCCGGGTTGTCCCGGCAATTGTAGAATGGTGGCATTATTGGTATAACCATATACCGTTGAAGAACCCTTGTCGACAATGACCGAACGAGGCTGGCTACTGGCTAAATTAGGGATAGGGATTGGCGATGGTAGTACGCCGCCTGAGCCATCAATCAGTGATGCAATCTTTTGAATGGGAGCCATCGCCCCCCCCACCCACTGACAAAGATTGGCTGGAGGCGCATTGGTATTTTGTCCTACACAGACACCATCTTGTACAAAGGATGATAACAATCCACCCTGCGTACTTGTATCTACGGGTGTGCTTCCATCCAAACCGGTACCACTATCGACTAAACCTGTACTACCATTACTATTAATTCCCTGGCTAGCTTGTACATTAAGGTTTACGATATTGTAAAAATAACTCCCCGCCATAATCCAACCTTCAGTAGTGGCGCTCTGAATAAAGGCCCTAGTGTCTTGGGCCACTTGTGCGTTTTGTGCTTGCTGAATAAGATTAAGCGTAGGCAACATAATGCCATTATAATCTTGGATAGCTCCTGGAAATTCTGTGCCATTTAATAACGTAGCACCTCCCTCCGTTGATGCCGAACCCCAAAGAATGCAATTAGGCGTGGTATTATCGGTACAAACCGCCCCACCAGCCGTTTGAGGCACACCAAATTGCTGTACCGCAACCGGGGAGAAATTAGCTTGATTTTGGTTTTGATTTGAATTTGGATTAGCCGCTAACTCGGGATCGTTATTCACAATGATTTGAGCGACAGTAGATAAATCAATATACATTTGTTGAATGGCAATGGCTCGCGACATGGTTGCCGTTGTTTTATCAGACGCTGTAATAGTTGGGATATTTTTTTGTAGGCTTTTTTGCTGATCAGAACTAAGAAATGCATTCCACTTAATTGTCCCGCAAGCGCCATTGTACATATTATAAGGCGCATCTTGAAAATTGGGCATCGGCGCTGAAAATGTTGGTTGATCGGGGTTATTTTGTAAAGCTGTATTCTGTATCGCCACTACATTAACCGAATTAATAAAATTAGGTACCGTACTATTACAAAAAGCTTGCACAGTAGCCGAGGGCTGTGCGCAAGGACCACCACCTTTTTGCTTTTGCAGCTGATAATCTTGCAATTTATTTTCAAGTTGCGTCTGGAGAGCCAACATACAAACCTCTCCTGCCAATATAATCTGAGCCCCGGAGGGAATGCCTGAAGTACTGGCCGAAGTCAGTGCGGTCGTAGGATCCATTTGCGCTTGAATCACTACCCCACCACGATTCAAATAATCCAATGCCGCATCCCATATTTTATCAGCAGCGCCAATCCCTTGTACGACAATCCACATCACAAAAATCTGCATTAAACAATAGCCTGAGGCTTTAGGAATCAATAAGGCAAGACCAAATGTAGCCCGCACAGGCACCCATATAGAGGACCACTTTTGGCCTAACATTTGCCCTTCGTGAGCGGTATTCATCGTAGAAACGATGAGGGTGTACATAATAACAATACCCCCTAACGCAAGCACTGCTGCGTTGAATACGGCAAACATGCTACCCATAATTTGGCTGCCAGTACCATGCAATACGCCGTCAACGATACCGAAAATATTGCTTAAGAAAATAACTGAATAGTCACTGGGTGGTGGAGTAAAGCTTAAAGAGCCATCATCGGCGGCTGCTAAAATCGGGAATAACGAAAGGAGGAGGCCTAAGAATTTATTCATGCTTTTCCCTCCGAAACGTTTGCTCAAACCATTCATTCACCGTGCAGCCAAGCTTTCGCTCTTTTATTTGGAAATACCAGAAGTGGTAGCGAAAGGCTAGTGTTAGCGCGATGATCATCACCACTAAGCTTAAAACGCCCCCTAATATTTGGAAATAATAGAAATGATAAAGCGCATAACAAAAGAGTAGAAAAGCAAAGAAAACCATTAAAAGGCTAACTCTCAGCAATCCTTTCTGCCGCGATAAAAGTGCTTTTTCGGTTAGTTTTAAACGTTTTTTAGCGTCTTCGAATGTTTCGTTTTCGGCTTCGGTAGGTTTTTGCGCGACAAAAAATTGCTTAATGCCGTTAATTAAGTAGCGGGTAAAGCCTTTCATCCTATCCCAATCAAACCATGCACGGATATTAAAAAGACTTACCAGTATGCGCCCAATCCTTGAGCTTGATTTATTTTTCATAAATTTTACCGTTTGCCGATAGACATTTACTCTTCATACTATATGATAATAGTTAGTAAAGGCGCAATATCATAAATAATAAATAAAGAGTAAAGCTATGCCTGATCTTAGCCACGAAGCCTCTGCCCAATACTGGAGTGATTATCTAGATCCCATGATTTATCGAGTAGTTACCTTTATGGAAAGTGTAGAAGATTGGACGCTTGATGGTAATCCTGAGTTAGAAGCAGCGCTTAAGCAATTGGGTAAAGACCTAGACGATATTGCTTCTATTGATATGAATGGGCTTGGGGAAGAAGAAAAATTTATCCGTATTGTAGGTAATATTAAATCCGGTCGAGGGCTTCGCTTATTACAGGCCATAGACACTGTACACCCCGGCAGTGCTTCAAAAGTGCTGATCCATGCTGAAGAAACAAGCGCTGGCGCGCATGATCCAGCCGGATTCTTTCTTAAACGTAACATCACATTTGAACGTCTTCGTTTATTGGCTCGGGTATTTTCTGAGTATCGCCTAAAACTTGTGGCTCGCGCTCTCGAGGGAGAAGAATAATGAAAACCATGCAGCGTCTAGGATTTTCCGGTTTATTGTTTAGTGCTTTATGCATACCTAGTTATGCCGATGATAGCGCTGTTTATAGCCAACAGACCAGTACAAATACGTCTAATCTTGCTTCTTATGTACTTAATTTAGGTCTTTATCTAGGTTATGACTTGACACAACAGCCCAAACCACCCTTTTCTCCGCTGCTGAGTTCAACGCTTGCTCAACTGATAAGCTCTAGCAGCTCACAATTACCTTTATTTACCCTGATATTTGACACCTTCTTAGGCTCAATACCGGTGAATTCATTCGTCTCACAATTTGTGCCTAGCAGCAATGCTACTTATTCACCCGTTAACGCTCTAGCCAACGCAACATTTCCCTCTTATAACAGCCCCTCGCAAAATAATATCTCGGTTAGTAGCATGATTGATCAACAATCCTATCAGCAAGACCCAGTAAGCCAGGCTGTGCTTAATATTCTAGGGACTCCTGATTATAGTTATTGCATGAATTATGATGGCTCTGCCTGGACAGGGGGCGGTAGCGGGGCAAATGCTTACCCCTTTCCTAAATGCCAATATCTCTATCAGTACCAAGTGATGAATAATGTTTTGGGGACCTTGCCTTCCACTTATCAGTTTTATACGTATGCTTATAACCAACAATTTTTAAGCCAGCTCAATGGCAATGTGCTTATCGCACCGTTGATGTACTCCACGACGAATAATAGTTCTTCCACCTCTAGTAGCCCAGCTCAAGGCCCTGAAAATGGTGGATTAACCGCGCAAACCCAAGCCCAACAAGCAGCGAATTTTATCCGGTATGCTACAGGTGATGTATCACCCGTCTCTTTACCGCATTTAAAAGATTACGATACACTTTATAATCAAGCCACGAATACCGGCAATAATGTGAGCTTACCCGTCCAAATGCAAGCGCAAGCCACGCTTACCGGTTATTTCACCAAACTTCGCACCTTTGCAGCACAAAGCTCTATTGCTTATAGTAATCTCTATTATATTTTCTCAAGACGATTGCCCCAAAGCATGGGCTCTGATGTAGCACCTACAAGTCAGGCTATTAATGAATTCAACATGGCCACTTGGCGGCTATACACGCCTGGCGGCAATGCCAACACACAGTGGCTCAGTCAAATCAACCAAGCCTCATCCGCCACCGTGGAAAAAGAAATGGTAACCCTGCTTGCAGAAATTAATTATCAATTATATTTAACCCGTCAACAACAAGAGCGCCTGCTCCTGACGAATACAATGTTACTTCTACTAAGCGCCCGCAGCTCTCAACCCCCAGCGCCAAGCCTTAATAGCTCGGCGGCACCTTAGGGTAAGGGCATTGTACAAGCTTTGGCGAAGCGACCGGAGACAAGTTAGGCCGCTGGATTGCTTCACTGCGTTCGCAACGACGAGGAAATAGTTGGGAAACCCCATAATCCGCTTTGCTCCTTACGGGCTACGATGAGGAAATAGTATATACCGGCGGTTAGGGCCCTGATTTCGTCATTGGGAGCCTTGGCGAAGCAACCCAGCAGCCTTAATAATGCATTAAATTATATCTCAAGGGTCAATGATGGTGTTTACATACCCCTTAAGCGTATATTTCCCAAAACCAGCTCAAATTTCTTAACCACATCCTCCACTTTTACTAATTTCATGGTGTCGTTTCCATGAGCATGAGTGCCCCAGATATTGGTTTCTTCGGTTTTTTTAAGGATTTTTTCAACGGCTTTTGGGTAATAATCCACAGCCAAATGCCGATAGATATAAGGCCCTGAAACTTCTGCGCTGGTTACAGCATGCAAAGCGATGACGGGAGTGGATACGGCGGCTCCCATGTGAGATGGGCCGGTATCAGGGCAAAGAAGTGCGTCTGCTTGCTCGATCACTGCTAATAATTGTTTTGGCTTGGTTTTACCAATTAAATTACCCACAGTCACTTCTTTTGCTATCGCATCACCTAATTGCTTATCATAAGGACCAGGCCCTCCTGTTAAAACAACTTCAGCGTGCCAATGGTGTTGTAAATAACGAATAACTTCTATATAACGCTCTACGGGCCAACTACGCTCAGGTTTACTGGCCGCAGGATTCACGAGAACAAGGGGGCAACTCGTCTTAGGTAAATGGCTTTTAGCCCAATCTCGATCATGTTGTTGAATCGGCAAATCCCAACGTATCTCTTTTTCTTTAATCCCAAGTACGTCCGCAAATTTAAGGAAACCATCTAAGGTATGATCATTGCCTGGAGCTATCGTTTCATGCACAAACCAACCATGCCCGTCTTTGGCACGTAAGGCATCGTAACCAATTTTACGAGAAGCTCGAATAAGCGGATATAACAAATTCGCACGAAAACTTGCTTGCGCTGCCAACAAAACATCAAAGTGCCGGCCCCATATTGCTTTTTTAAACCGCCAATAGTCTTTGATGCTATTAGGTTTATCAATCACGATAAATTCGACGCCATCCATACCTTCCACCAAGTCATAAGCGGGGCGAGAAATAATCCAGGTAAGGGATGTTTTAGGAAAGTTCGCCTGCAACGTCCTTATTAAAGGTACGAGCATCAACGCATCGCCCAATGCAGACAGTCTAACAATACAAATGGAGTGGGGAGTCATGGTGTCTATTCATCGCAGACAATTAGTCATGCAACACAAAACGTGAACTACAATAAGGACAAACTTCAGTCCCTGTCTCTTCGATAGGTAAATAGACCTTAGGATGGGCATTCCAAAGCACCATATCATCGGTTGGACAACTTAGTGGCAGCTCACGGCGGTAAACAACATACGTCCTCTCAGCGCATGCCGGTTGTTTTGGTAATTCAGACATGGTGGCCTCCTCAATAAAAAGTAATCCTAAATTTGGCAATTGAATCGTAGCGAGAGCCGCACCCCGATTCAGTTATCAAATTTAGGATTATCCAATATTTGTTGCATAATAGCCACGATTTTAGCCGAACTTTGAGGATTTTCCGCAGGAAAATGGTGGATACCATCCCAATGTCGCAACCAGGTTAATTGACGTTTGGCTAGTTGCCTTGTTGCCGCTATGCCTTTAGTACTTAAATCCTCATAACCATACTCGCCTTGTAGGTAGAGAAGCACTTGTCGATACCCCACGCTTCGCATCGAAGGATGAGCAAGCGTAAGGTGCCATTGATGTTGTAATGCCCTCACTTCCTCTACAAAACCTGCCTTTAACATCTCTTCAAAACGCAGTGCGATTCGCTTATGCAGCCAGGATCGATCCTCAGGCATGAGGGAAAAATTGATAAATGGATGTGAGGATACTGCTTTTTGTTCGTCGATAAAAAAGGACAAGGGTTTATTTGTTACCTCATACACTTCTAGTGCTCGTTGAATCCGCTGCGCATCGTTCTGATGAACTCGCGCTGCTGTCTTTGGATCAACGCTCGCTAGCCATTGATGCATATAAGCAGCACCTTTTTCCTCTGCTTCTTTTAAAAGTCGAGTACGAATAGCCTCATCAGCCTCCGGCAAAGCAGATAGACCTTGTTGCAAGGCATGAAAATACATCATCGTGCCCCCAACCAACAGGGGAATTTTACCTCGCTTTATTATACCCTCGTTAAGGCGCATTACATCTTTACAAAAAAGCGCAGCAGAGTAGCTCTCAGGAGGATCAATAATATCAATTAAATGATGGGGCGCTTGAAGTAACGTCGGCGCGTCAGGCTTTGCGGTACCAATATCCATACCGCGATAAATCATCGCTGAATCCACACTGATGATTTCTATAGGAAAACGGCCAACCAATTCTAAAGCCAATGCGGTTTTACCTGAGGCCGTAGGGCCCATTAAACAAAATAGTGGATTAGACATGCTCAGCCGTTCCCATTAATTCTCTGCATTTTTCTATATCTAAACGTACGCTTAACCAATTGGGCCTTGTTATATGCTGTTGAATATAAGTAAATAAGTCGATTTTTTCTTCCGATGTTAATTGTCGAGCATCAAACACGGCCGACATCACTAAATGCTCTTGAAGATCCGCCATCTTAAAATCATAGTGATCTAACTTATACCCGACGTCCCGCGACTTGACCGCGGGATCCAGCGATCGTTGGCCATCGATGGACCCCGCGGTCAAGCCGCGGGGCGTCAGCCGCTCTAGACCCTGTAAAAAAATTTTAATATCCAATTGCGGTAACAAAACCGGTACACTTCGAACCATTATTTCTTTTTCACCCATAAAATCCAATTGAATCCCTAATTGAACCAGTATGGATTGCAAAGACTCACTCCACTGATTAGCTAGTTCATATCGAACAGGCACGAGAAGCGGCCGGCTTAAAAAGGGTAATTTTTCTTGGGCTAATTTATCGTTCAACCATTGTTTATATACGCTATTCAAGTTAATTAGATACGGTAGATCCTGAATAAATACCACCCCAAAATCGCTATTGAGAATGATGTGATGGGGTAATGAAAAATCTTTAGTAGAGATGGCTTGCAAGGGTTTTTTAATAAACTCTTCTCGAATGTCTAAGGAAGAAAGCGCTGTCATTGGGAGCCGTGTGGCTTTTGGTAACGCTGGTTTAAACTGCTTTAATGCCATGTTTAATTGTGATCCTATAAAATCATGTACTAATCGCGGTTGTTGAAATCGTACCTCATGCTTTGTTGGATGCACATTCACATCCACTTCTGCGGGCGATATGCTTAAATAAAGGACACAAGCTGGATAACGGCCTATGTCTAATATATTTTCATACGCTTGTTTGATGGCATGGTGCAACAATTTATCTTTTACCATTCGCTGATTAATATAAACCCACTGCCTATCATTTTGGCTACGTTGATACGCTGCCGTGCTAATCCAACCCTCTAGGCGTAATCCTGCCTGTGCTACATCAAGGTAAATAGAATTTTCAATGAATGCCTTGCCTACTAGCTTTTTAATTCTTAACGTTTTTGTTTGCTCACAAATAGCCGGCGGTAAAGTAAATATGGTTTTACCATCGTGCTTCAGTGTAATAGCAAGGTGGGGCGCGCTTAAGGCGAAACGTTTGACTAACATTTCAATAAATTGATATTCCGTACGAGGTGTCTTTAAGAATTTTTTGCGCACTGGGGCATTAAAAAAAAGGTCCCTTACTTCTATCGTAGTTCCTTCTGCCCTTGCACAAGGAGAGATGACTGGAGCAGCGATACCTTGCACGGATAACATCATTGCATGCTCTTGCGCTAGCGGCTTAGAGCTTATACTAAGCTTTGATATGGCCGCAATGCTCGCTAATGCCTCCCCGCGAAATCCCATACTTCTAATGGCATATAAATCATTTAATTGCGTAATTTTACTGGTTGCATGCGCCGCAATGGCTAAAGGTAAATCCTCTGCCAAAATACCATAGCCGTTATCACTGATTTTAATTTGGTTTAGACCTCCAAAACTTATCTCAATGGTAATGGCGCTAGCACCCGCGTCTAGGGCATTTTCTAATAGCTCCTTGACTACGGAAGCAGGTCTTTCAATGACCTCTCCTGCTGCAATTTGATTGGCAACAATGGAAGGAAGCTTTTGTATTCTTGCAATAGCCATGGATTAGCCCGTGGCCGATGGGATGCTTAATTTCTGCCCCACATGCAGTGCCTCATCTGTCAAATAATTAGCGCTTTTCAATGCTGTAACACTGATGCGATAACGCCTAGCAATAGCGGGTAAGGATTCGCCTGCTCGTACTACATGTAAATTCGCCCCTGACATGGCTTCTAAACGAGTACCATGCGGTGGATAATCCCAAAAATATTGTTTGATGCCGGCAAAGATAGCTTCTGTCAACCGCGCTTGGTAATGAGGGCTACTTAAATTGCGCTCTTCTTGTGGATTGGAAATAAATCCTGTCTCAATAAGTACAGAGGGAATATCAGGTGATTTTAATACTACAAATCGAGCCTGCTCTACCCGATTATTATGCAAATCCGTCATTCTATCCATATGGCTTAAAACGCGATTGCCCATCTGTAAACTAGAACTAATGGTAGCAGTCTGTGACAAATCTAATAATACAGTTCTAATCACGCCGTTATCGTCATCTAAATTAGATAAATTAACCCCGCCTAATTCAGAATAGTTTTCTTTTTCAGCAAGCCAGCGTGCAGCCTCACTGGTTGCACCTCGTTGTGATAAAGCAAAAACTGATGCTCCATGAGAATGTTGATTAATAAACGCATCCGCATGAATGGAAATAAAAATATCCGCATTCTGCCGCCGAGCAATCGTTAATCGGTCTCGCAGCCCCACATAATAATCCCCTTTTCGTGTCAATACCGCACGCATACCTGGCTGTTTATCAATTAATTGTTTTAATTTATACGCGATGCCAAGCACTACATTTTTTTCAGCCACTCGCCGCGGCCCAATAGCGCCTGGATCTTTTCCTCCATGACCTGGATCCAAAACCACAATCACATCTCGCAAAGACTTAGGCGCATGCTGAACATGAATAGGCGCTCGTGTAGCAGGTTTTACTACAAAAGCCTCTGGCGGTAATGTCTCCTGTGCAGGATGAGTATGTTGCACAGACTGGCCTTTCTTCAACAAGTCTACCCGCAACCCTTGTGCCTTGTTAGCAAGCTGCCAAGTGGAGGATTGTAGTTTTACCGAATCACTTAAATCAAAGACGATTCGTA
Source organism: Legionellales bacterium (assembly GCA_020050595.1). Lineage (GTDB taxonomy): Bacteria > Pseudomonadota > Gammaproteobacteria > Legionellales > Legionellaceae. Next base: position 27,659 of record JAGVKL010000064.1, on the reverse strand, counting down.
ATGTTTGAGGATTGGGCCGGCCGCTTCGCACATCTTTAATGAGTGGAGTATTTAATACAACTTGATGAAGGTTAACTCTAAGGCTTGTCTCTGGAAAATCTACTACCATGCGATTGGGATTAGCTAATGCAAATACTTTATATACAAGCGGCCGCCCGCCCTCTACCATAAAAATAACCGAAACACGGCCATGCTCTTCTTTTACATCCAGAGATTCTACAGTTGCAGCACTGGCTAAAGAAAAAACCAAGCTAAAAAATAATGCCATCGTAAGTCTTATCTTCATGCTTCACCTGCAAGACAAGATAAAATTTCATGACCTCGTTCACTAAAGGCTTGGACCTGCATTTCCCGTCCCTCCCCCTTTATAGTAAAAGCAAATCTTACATCGGGCTTGGCAAGATAATGTGGTGCTTGCTCTGGCCACTCAATACAGCAAATGGCATTATTTTTAAAATAATCACGAAAGCCAATGTAATCGAGTTCACTCTCATCATGTATACGATACAGATCAAAATGATGGATTGGCAAGTAGAGGCCCTGGTAACTTTCCACTAAGGAGAAGGTTGGGCTCTTAATATTGGAACGCACGCCTAATGCACGCAGCATTGCACGAATAAATGTGGTCTTTCCAGCACCAATTTCTCCGCTAAAAGTAAGGATAGCGGGCGATTTTAAATAAGCCGCCACTTGCTGTGCTATCGCAACACTAGCTTGCTCCGTGGGTAAATTTACTATCATATTTTCTTTTCTATATAGTATCTATTAATTTGACGACGCAAATACGGCATCAAATCACTCGCAATTAATCCTCGCTCACCAAAGCTTATCACGGCTTCATCAGCTGCATGAGCATGGAGCCAAACACCCAATTTAGCCGCATCTAATAACGATAATCCTTGTGCTAATAACCCGCCAATAACTCCGCTTAAGACATCGCCCATTCCCGCGGTTGCCATTCCTGGGTTGCCCGCGGGACAAATATACGTTTCATGAGCCCCTGCATTGACAATAGAGCCGACTCCTTTCAATACAACGCAGCCACCATACTGTTCCTGGATTAGCTTAGCAGATTGACAACGATCCTGTTGAATCTCCATGGTCGAGCAACCCAACAAATCCGAAGCCTCTGCAGGATGGGGAGTCAATACCCAATTATCATCATGCTGTGGATGCCTAGCTAATAGGCGCAAGCCTTCTGCATCAATAACTAACGGCAATTGGGCCGCCATGGCTGCATTAAATAAAGATAGTCCCCAATCGCTTTTGCCTAAGCCTGGGCCAATCACGCAAATACTGGCCTTAGCCAATAAGGGTAGAAGTGCGTTCGCATTCTCAATCCCATGTAACATCACTTCAGGCAACCCAGGAAGAATACCGTGAACATGCTCAGGTCGCGTAGCCACCGACACCACTCCCGCTCCCACTCGAAGTGCGGCAAGCGCTGCTAAGTAAACTGCGCCTGGCATTCCTAAATCGCCGCCAATGATAAGCACGTGACCATACATCCCTTTATGCGAATTTTTAAGGCGAGGCGGCATAATACCTTGTAATAACTGCTCGTCAAGTAAATAAGCAGCAGGCTGTAATTTTCCTATACAATCCTCTAAATGCAGCGAGTGACAAATAACTTTACCGCAGTAATCAGGGCCATCTAAGGTAAATAGCCCAGGTTTCGGTGCAATAAATGTAGTGGTTACGGCTGCACGGATACACGCTCCTAAAACTTGCCCTGTATCTGCATCTAAGCCTGAGGGCAGATCGAGTGAAAGAATGGGAAGTCCGCTATCATTTAAGAGATGAATCGCGTGCGCAAGTGGCTCTTTAACCTCGTTTTTCAAACCTAAACCCAGCAAAGCATCTACGATGAGCTCCACTTCGCCATCGATAACATCCTCTAAACCATGGCAGGATACACCCGCTTCAATAGCAGCAAGAGCTGCGCGGTATGCTGGCTCAGGAAGTTCCTCGATCGCTTTATACGCATGCACCACTACAAAAAAACCATCATTTTGTGCTAAATGAGCCAGTACGTACCCATCACCCGCATTATTACCGCCACCGCAAAATACAGCGATTGCTTTCACATTCGGATAAAGTGTTTTTAAGGTACAGAAGGCTGCCGTTCCTGCACGTAGCATTAATTCGTCTTCGGTCAGACCCAGCTCATTTACCGCAGCATATTCACACTGGCGAATGTCTTGACTAAGATAGAGTGCTTTTTTTAATTTATTCATATCACTCCCTATCAAAAAGTATGCCGTAGCCTGGTTGCTTGCAACCAGGAAAGAATGCCATAACTTACATCAACACTTAAAGTCCCTGGTTGCAAGCAACCAGGCTACATAGCTGAATTGCTTCTCTTCATTTGCAACGACGAAAATATAACGAAATCGATTCGGGTGTAGGTTGGGTCGTTTCGACCCAACAAATAATCAATCTAGCAAACTGTTAGGCAACGTCCCTCTTATTACTTAACCAGTTTCAATGCCGGACGGCTGCGTTTCTTTTCTGATGGTGCAGGGCCTGGGGCAGGCGGAGGTACATCATATTCTTCGCCAAACTCCATGCCTCGTCCGTTCTCTTTTGCATAAATAGCAAGCACCGCACTAGGACTTAAAACAATTTGCGTAGCGAGCCCTGAAAAGCGGGCTGTAAATAAGATTTTATCGTTTTCTAAATGCAATCCACGGCATGCTTTAGGAGAAATATTGAGTATGATACGCTCCCCATTGACATGCTCCTGCGGCACTTCCACACCAGGGAAAGCCGTATTCACCAATAAATAGGGTGTTAAGTTATTATCAACAATCCAATCGTACATCGCCCGGATAAGATAAGGTTTATTCGACGTCATACTCATTATGCTGCCCTTAACTGCCGCTCTGCCTCAGTCAAACTCGTTTGAAAAGAATCGCGTTTAAATACGCGTTGCATATAGGCATTTAAACCTTTTAATTCGGTTGAAATCTCGATGCCTAATTGCGGCAGGCGCCATAATAAAGGTGCTAACGCGCAATCAAGTAAAGAAAACTCATCGCTTAGAAAATAAGGCTTATCTGCGAAAATAGGCTCAAGGCTGGTTAAGCTCTCGAATAGCGTTTGGCGTGAAGACGCCATGTCATTGCGGGCATGAATATCGCGCATCAAACTATACCAATCTTTTTCAATGCGATGCATCATCTTACGTGTCTCAGCACGGGCAACGGGGTACACTGGGAGCAATGGAGGATGCGGGAAGCGCTCATCCAAATATTCCATAATAATACGCGCTTCATAAAGAACGAGCTCGCGGTCAATCAGCGTTGGCACTGTGCCATATGGATTAACCGACAATAAATCACTGGGGGCGTCGCCTGCTTTGGCAGCCAAAATGTCAACATTAACCCCTTTTTCTGCAAGGACAATCCGCACTTGATGACTATATATATCATCACTATCTGAATATAAAGACATGATCGTACGCTTTGCAATAATAGCCATCAAAACTCCTCATCATCCGTTAAACATTAAAGGTAGAAATAAAAACGATCATTTTACCACATTTTTCCAATAAAATTTCTTTAATTGACAGGCAAACCATAAAAATACACCTAAAAATAAGATAACAAGCACACCTATACGATAGCGAATCAATTGCACAGGCTCAGCGACGTACACTAAAAAGGTGACGAGATCTTCTAAGGCGCTATCAAATTGCTGCTCCGTCATGGTGCCTGGCTCTACAAGAAGCAGATGATTCGGTGAAAGCATCGCATCCGCAGGCTTATCTACAATGACTGTACCCTCTAAAGGAGCAAGCACATTCGGCATAGCCACATCAGGCACTAACACATTATTACTTCCAAACGGCCGATTTTTATCAGCATAAAAACTCTTTAAATACGTATAAATCCAAGCAGGCCCTCGTTCACGAGCGGATAATGATAAGTCAGGCGGCACCCTCCCAAACCACTCTCTAGCATCGGTCGCAGGCATGCTGTTTTCTATGGGATCATACAGTTTAGCACGATTGAAAATGAGATTACTTACTAGTAAATCCTTATCTACCTCTCCTGTAAATGTTGTTAAGCCTAAATCATGGGCCATGCGGTTATAGCGCATGTATTTCAAGGTATGACAGCCAGAGCAATAATTCATAAAAAGCCTTGCCCCTCGTTGTAGTTTTTCCTTATTGTTTACATCGATAGTTACAGAAAGTAATGCCGTCTCTGCCAACGTAAAGGGCGTTAAAAAAACCAAGAAAAAAAAGACCATCAACCGCTTAAACATAAATCCTCTCAGGAACCGGTCGGCATTGTTCGTAACGAGTGTAAAGGGGCATAAATAAAAAGTAAGCAAAATAAATAAGCGTACCGGCCCTTGCTAAATAGAGCCTCATCGGTGTTACGATTGTTGTTCCTAAATAACAAAGTAAACAAAAACTAATAACAAAAAGCCATAATGCTAATTTTGAATAAAACCCTTTGTAACGCATAGACTTTACGGGACTTTTATCAAGCCAGGGTAAAAAGAAGGGAAGCACAATGGAACTTGCCATCACGATGACACCTGACAATTTATCAGGGATGGCTCGCAACATGGCATAAAAAGGCGTCATATACCAAACTGGCGCAATATGCTCTGGAGTAACGAAAGGATCAGCGGGTGCAAAATTAGCATGCTCGAGAAAATAACCACCCATTTCCGGTATAAAAAAAACAATGGCAAAAAAGCCTATTAAAAAAACTAAAATGCCAACAAAGTCTTTGCTCGTGTAATAGGGATGAAAAGGAATGCCATCAAGAGGAACACCCTGCTCATTAACATGCTTTTTAATATCGATACCTTCTGGATTATTTGAACCCACTTTATGTAATGCAACTAGGTGTAAAAAAACCAAGATTAAAAGTAAAAAAGGAATCCCCATCACATGCAACGCAAAAAACCGCTGAAGTGTAGGCGTTGCCACATTAAAGTCACCGCGGATCCATGTCACCAGAGAGTCGCCGATGAAAGGAATAGCACTAAACAACGACGTAATCACTTGAGCACCCCAATAAGACATTTGGCCCCAAGGCAGTAAATAACCAAAAAAAGCTTCGGCTATCAATAAAACAAAAAGAAGCATGCCGAAAATCCAGATTAATTCCCGCGGTTTTTGATAGGAACCATATAAAATGCCTCGGAACATATGAAGATAGATCACAATGAAAAAAAGAGAAGCCCCGGTAGAGTGCATATAACGTAAAAGCCAGCCGTAATTAACATCGCGCATGATGTATTCTACAGAGCTAAATGCTTCTTTTGCGGTAGGGGTATAAAACATGGTTAACCAAAGGCCAGTAACCAATTGGTTAACTAAAACTACAATAGCTAATGAGCCAAAGAAATAATAAAAATTAAAATTCTTAGGCGCATAATATTCACTGGCATGCGCTTTCCAGGTACTAAGCAGAGGAAAGCGTGCATCTATCCACTCCAGTAATCCTTTCATTTTCTATCCTGTTTTTTCATCTTCACCGATAATAATTACATGCTCACTAATAAAACGATAGGGGGGAACTTCTAAATTGATCGGTGCCGGCACCCCCTTAAATACGCGACCGGAAAGATCAAAGCTTGAACCATGACACGGACAGTAAAATCCTCCAGGCCATTCTGGCCCTAATTCTTTTAATTCGGGTCTGTATTTTGGTACACAGCCAAGATGGGTACAAATTCCAACTAACACTAAATAGGTGGGTTTTATCGAGCGATATTTATTCTTTGCATAACTTGGTTGCTGCTCAACTAAAGAATCAGGATCGCGTAAAAGAGCTCTGTCTGCAGCAAGGTGGTTAAGCATTTCAGGCGTACGATGGATAATCCAAACCGGCTTTCCGCGCCAAGATACAGTGACTTGCTGACCCGGCTCAATTTTACTTAGATCCACCTCTACCGGAGCGCCTTCTGCCTGTGCTTTAGCGCTCGGCATCCACGAACTTATCAGCGGAGTTAACGCACACAAAGCGCCTACGCCACTGATTATACCCGTGGAGGTTAATAAAAAACGACGGCGCTGCTCATCAATTGAGTCGTCGCTCGGCGACGGTAGCTCTGGGGTGGGAGTACCTATTTTCTCATCCATCTATAGCTCATCACTCAAAGGCTTGATAAAAGATAGATTAGTTATATCAAACTATTAGGCGTTTGGAAACGCTGAGCGTATCTCCCTCACAGCTAATAGTATGGACTCCGCCTCTTTAAAAATATGGCAGCCGTGACCTCAACTCTTGATATGATTGTAATAACTGCCTTCTAATAACATCGTGCGACTTTACAGGAGATTCTTCACTACGTTCGGAAAGATGACGCCTAGCTCCCCTCTCCCCACAGGGGGAGGGGCAGGGTGAGGGGTATAATAAAATATTCGTAAGGAAAAAAATTAACGTTTAGAGTATTGCGTAGCACGTCTTGCTTTGTGCAATCCGACTTTCTTTCTTTCCACACGACGTGAATCGCGAGTTAATAGACCACGTGCACGTAATTTTCTACGTACTGAATCAGGTTGAGCTTCTGCGTCTTCAGGTAGATCATGCTCATCATAATTCACTAAAGCTCGAGCAATTCCTAAACGAATCGCGCCTGCTTGACCAGAGATACCACCACCAACAACCGTAGCGTAAATATCAAATTTACTAAGCATATCTACTGTTTCTAATGGTTGTCTAATGATCATACAAGCTGTTTCGCGACCAAAATAGTCTTCTAAAGCACGATTATTGATTTTTATTTCACCTTTACCAGGACGTAAGAAAACTCTTGCGACAGAACTTTTTCTACGACCAGTGCCATAGTATTGCTGTAATTCAGCCATAATACTTATTCCTCAATCTCAAGTGTCTTGGGTTGCTGCGCTTGATGCGGGTGCTCTGCCCCAACGTAAATTTTTAACTTACGATACATCTCTCGACCCAATGGGTTTCTTGGAAGCATCCCTTTTACTGCACGCTCAATAATACGCGCAGGATGTTTTTGCTGCAGCTTCTCGAAAGAAATCGATTTAATCCCGCCTGGAAAGCCAGTATGGTTATAATAAATCTTATCTTCAAATTTACGGCCTGTTACTCTAACTTTTTCTGCATTGGTAACAACAATATAATCACCGGTATCAACGTGTGGAGTATATTCTGCCTTGTGTTTACCTCGTAAACGACGCGCGATTTCGGTCGCAAGACGACCTAATACTTTATCGCTAGCATCAATTACATACCAGTCACGTTTAACTTCGTGGGCCTTGGCGCTAAATGTTTTCATTAACTAACTCCATACCGCCTTAATAAGGATTCTTTATTACTTGGACGGGCGATTTTAACTAAAACAAAGTTAACGCACAAGTAAATTTGCATTTTTTTTCTTTATACATAGTAATTTTTTTAGTACGCAATGGTTGTCATCCCCGCGCAGGAGGGGATCCAGGGTGGAAAAGGCTTATGTTTATTCCCACCTGCGCTGGAATGACAAAATGATTTTTTATCACCCTAAATTCGGCAGTTGGATCGTAACGAGAGTCGCTAATGTGCTGAAGGCTGATGAAGCTATCCTATCTGTGCAGGTAAGCGTAAGCCCTCGACTATATTCCCTTGAATCAAATGCTTTTCGATAATTTCATCCAAATCAGCAAATGAGGTATAACTGTACCAAACACCTTCAGGATAAATAACTAAACAAGGCCCTAAGGCACATCGGCCTAAGCAGCCTGATTTGCTTACTCTAAATTTTCCAGGGCCGTGTAAGTCTAGGGTTTTAAGTTTATCCTTCATATAATCAAAAAAAGGCTCACCGCCCCCATTAGCACAGCATTTTTTACCGGGTGCTTTTTGATTGGTGCAGATGAAAATATGTTTGGTATAGTGATTCAACAGCTATTTATCTCTAGTTTCTATTTTTGTCTTTAATTTAAGGCCAGACTTAAACGTCACTACGCGACGTGCGGCAACAGGAATCTCTTCGCCTGTTTTAGGGTTTCGGCCGGGACGTTGTAATTTATCACGTAAAATAAAATTACCAAACCCTGATAATTTTACATGCTGCCCATGTTCTAATGCAGCCCTGATTTCCTCAAAAAATTCTTCCACCATTTCCTTGGCATCAGGTTTACTTATGTTGACTGCATCGCATAAAGCGTCAGCGATAATCGCTTTACTTAAAGCATTCATGATTAACCTCTCTCCGTAGGTATACTTCATGAAGACTTAGGCTAATTTATCCATCTTTTCTCATTAGACGTCCGCACGAAGTACGATAGCAAACTTATCATCCAGTTTTTTCATTATAGCACTGATTATGGTATTGATCTCTTCATCAACCAGTGTCCGATGATCGGCTTGCAAGGTCAAGGCTATTGCTAAGCTTTTTTTACCAGAAGGAATAGACTCTCCCGTATACACGTCAAAAACGTCAAATCGCTTCAACAAATCTGCAGAAACAACTTCTTTGATAGCCTTTTCAATATCTACCGCGGTCACTTGATTATCGACCAATAAAGACAAGTCGCGTCGTATTTGCGGGTACTTAGAAATAGGCGTGTAAGTTGGTGCTTTAGCTTCTAAAAATGCTTTTAAGGATAATTCAAATAATATAACATCCACGCTTAAATCCAGCGCATCAGCAAGGCGTGGGTGAAGCACGCCAATCCATCCCGCCTCTTCACCATTTACCAAAATTCGTGCACTTTGCCCAGGATGCAACGCTTTATGGGATGCGGCTATGAATTCAACGTTATTTTTATGTAAAGAAGCAAAAAGCGCTTGTAAGTCGCCTTTTACATCATAAAAATCAAATCGCCTAGTCGGCTCACTCCAATTTAAATCCCCTGTCTCACCGGCTAATAAACCGGCCATACATTGGCGCTCTTGCAAAATACCCTGCTCGATATCAAAGACCACACCGGCCTCAAAGAGTTTGACCGCTGTTTGCTGCCGATGAGCATTATAAACCATCGCTGCTAAAAGCCCTGGCCATAGGCCGACGCGCATTTGTGATAATTCAGGCGAAATAGGATTTAATAATTGCATGACCGCGGCATCGGGATACAATTCTTGCTGCAGTTTAGGATCAACAAAGCTATAGTTAATTGTTTCAGCATAACCTCTGTGACTTAAAAAGTGAGCCACTTTATTCTGTAAATCAAGGTAGGGATTGATTTGCCCTGCTTGAGCTTTATTAGTAGATACCGCAGGTGCAATATTATCATAGCCATATAGGCGGATGATTTCCTCAACTAAATCAACATCCAGGCTAATATCAAACCGGTAAGAAGGCGCATCAACCGACCATAAATTCGTTTGATTATTTACCGTCATGCCCAAATTCTTAAGAATTTGTAACATTTCATCCAGAGAAATCTCTACCCCAGTTAATTGCTTTACTTTTTTAGGATTGAATAAAATAGGCGATTTCGTAGGTAAATGACTTGGCTCTTCCACCACCGTGACAGGACCTATTTGGCCTCCAGCAATACTTTGTAATAGCTCTGTGGCTCGCTCTAAAGCAATAAGCTGTAGCTTAGGATCGACCCCTCGCTCAAACCGTTGGGATGAGTCACTAAATAATCCATAACGACGAGCAACACCGGCAACCATGATGGGATTAAAAAAGGCGCTTTCAAGGAATATATCGGTGGTTTGAGCTTGGACGCTACTTTCCTCTCCACCCATCACTCCCGCTATGGCTAAGACTTTCTTTTTATCTGCAATCACCAATACATTATCATTTAACGTGATATCTTGGCCGTCTAATAGACGTAAGGCCTCATCAGGCTTACTATAGCGAACCTCTATGCCGCCCTCAATGCTTTTTAAATCAAACGCATGCATGGGTTGACCTAGCTCAAGCATGACATAATTAGTCACATCGACAACAGGATGTACCGCGCGAAGGCCAGAGCGGCGTAATCGCTCCTTCATCCATAAAGGGGTGGTAGCATTCGGATTAATACCGCGAATCACTCGCCCACAATAGTTTGCACAAGCTTCGGGGTTCTTAAGGTGTATCGTTAATACTTCATCAATCGTTGGATGCTGTAGAGAATCAGGAGCCTTCATCAGAGGCACTCGATTAAGTGCAGCAACTTCTCTGGCCACCCCTAAAATACTAAAGCAATCGGCTCGATTGGGGGTTAAATCGATATCCAAAATGTAATCGTCTAATTGCAAATAGTCGCGAATATCCTGACCAATAGGCGCATCATCAGGAAGCTCCATGATCCCCTCTGATGTTTCACCCAATCCAAGCTCTGTAACCGAACAAAGCATGCCCTGCGAAAGTTCACCACGTAGCTTTGATTCTTTAATGTGAATGTCGCCTGGCAAATGGGCTCCGGTTAAGGCCAACGCCACTTTTAACCCCGGGCGAACATTCCGAGCGGCGCAAACAATTTTTAGGGTTGAACCTGCCCCCACATCAACCTCACACAAGGTTAATCTATCTGCTTGGGGATGTGGCTTGGTTTGCAAAACTTTAGCGACCACCACACGGTCAAATTGCCCGGCAACAGGATGTACTGAATCGACTTCTAAACCAGCCATGGTTAATTGCGCGGCTAACTGAAGCCCCGTTAACTTAGGATTAACCCACTCGCGCAACCATAACTCACTTATTCTCATTGGCATCTCTTACTAAAATTGATTTAAAAAAGTTAAATCATTCTCAAACATCATCCTTAAATCCTCAATACCATAATAAAGCATGGCTAAACGATCGATACCCATGCCGAAAGCCCATCCTTGGTATTCTTCAGGAGAAATATTAACCGCTTTAAGTACATTGGGATGGACTACGCCACATCCTAAAACCTCAAGCCACCCCGTATGTTTGCAAGAACGACAACCTTTGCCCGAACACTGCGTACATTCAATATCAACTTCAGCTGAAGGTTCGGTAAAAGGGAAATAAGACGGTCTAAAGCGAATCGCTAATTCTCGGCCAAAAAAATAGGAAAATAAATCTTTTAATAAGCCTTTTAAGCTGGCTAAAGTGGACTCTTTGTCAATCACTAAACCTTCAATTTGGTGAAACATCGGTGTGTGAGTCACATCCGAATCGCACCTGTAAACACGGCCCGGAGCGATTAACTTTAAGGGCGGCGTGCGGTTTTCCATCGTCCGAATTTGTACAGGAGAGGTATGTGTCCTTAATAGCCGCCCATCACCGAAATAAAAGGTATCGTGCATTGCACGGGCAGGATGGTGTGTCGGAATATTTAATGCTTCAAAATTATAAAATTCGGTTTCTATCTCAGGGCCATCAATAATATCAAAACCTAAGCGGCTGAAATAATCATTAATCCGCATCTTAACTTGTGTAACGGGATGTAGAGAGCCTGATGCGTTATAGCGGCCCGTCAAAGTTACATCAATACGCTCCGTTACTAGCTTATGTTGCAAGGCTTCTTCTTTTAATTCTTGCATCTTAGTTTCAATGCAAGCACTGATTTCGCGCTTTGCTTGGTTAACCAATTGACCAACTTTGGGCTTGTCTTCGGCAGATAAATTAACTAAATTTTTAAGAATTTCCGTTAATTGACCTTTTTTACCTAAATAATCGATGCGAAGCGTTTCCAATGTATCCGCATCTTTTGCGGCATTTATTGCATGAATAGCTTGTTGTTGAAGCGTGATAATATCTTGCATGATTTGGCCCAAAAATGAATGAGGGGGTAAAACCCTTGGATAAAGGTAACCCCTACTTAATGCTCTAAGTTAAGACACCGCTGTCATTCCCGCACGGCATTGTTGTGTGGATTAATTTTTATACCGTCATGGCAAACGATGCGAAGCAATCCAGCGGCCCAATTTAAATGAAGCATCGTTCTGGATTGCCTCTCGTTGCTCGCAAAGACGGGACTATGCAACAATGCCTTCCCGCGCAGGCGGGAATCCCCCCTGACGCTGGTCCCTAACATAGTACTAGCAGGGATCCCCGCCTTCGCGGGGATGACACTGCCATTAGCCTTTTACTCAAAATTACAATGGAATTATTTTGCTAAAGCAGCTTTTGCTAATTCGGCAACAGCGGCAAAACCATGCTTATCATGGACTGCCATATCAGCAAGCACTTTACGATCCAATTCGATCGCTGCTTTTTTCAATCCATCGATTAAGCGGCTGTAAGAAAGGCCGCATTCGCGAGCTTGTGCGTTGATACGTGTAATCCACAACGCGCGGAATTGACGTTTTTTCTGACGACGATCACGATAAGCGTATTGACCTGCTTTGATAACCGCTTGTTTTGCCATACGATAGGTACGACTGCGGGCACCATAATAACCTTTAGCTTGATCTAAAATCTTTTTATGACGAGCTTTAGCCGTCACACCACGTTTAACTCTTGGCATTTTTCAATCCTCCCCTTAACTACCGTGCAACATACGCTCAGCAAGACGCGCATCGCATTGTTTTAATGTACCTGAAGCAACACGTAAATGACGTTTCTGCTTCGTCGATTTTTTGGTGAGGATATGATTCCTATAAGCACCGCGGCGTTTAATCGCGCCACTTGCTGTTTTACGGAAGCGTTTTTGCGCTCCACGATGAGATTTTAACTTCGGCATAACAAATATACTCCGCATTAAACATATTAGTTTGTAACCGCTACTGCGGCTTTTCCGCTGAACCCATAGACCCCGCGGACAAGCCGTGGGGGTGGGATAGTAAATTGAGGCTGGCTATGACAACTCCACCCAACAATCCTCAGCCCTCTAGGAACAAACGCTCCTATTTTTTCTTAGGCGATAACACCATCAACAATTGGCGGCCTTCTCGTTTTGCTTGTTGCTCGATCACCGCAAAGTCGGCTGTATCTTGCTGCAAACGCTCGAGAATTTTCATGCCCAATTCCTGATGAGCTACTTCGCGACCACGAAAACGCAATGTGATCTTTACTTTGTCGCCATGATTTAGGAAACGTATCAGGTTGCGTAGCTTGACCTGATAATCCCCTTCTTCCGTCGTAGGACGGAATTTTAGTTCTTTGACTTGAATTTGCTTCTGCTTCTTTTTCGCTTCAGCTTGTTTTTTATTCGCCTCAAAGAGAAACTTACCATAATCCATAATGCGGCATACCGGTGGTTTGGCCGTTGGTGAAATTTCCACCAAATCCAACCCACTTTCTTCCGCAGCACGCAAAGCTTCGCGTGTTGAAACTATCCCAGCTTGGTTGCCATCTACATCAATTAAGCGTACCTCAGGTACATTGATCTGTTCGTTAATTCGTGCGCGGTCATTATCACGCTTAGTTGATGCACTAATGGTTAAATCCTCCCAATTGGTTAAACGAATATTAGGGTCTGTTGACAATTGCTCTACAACCCATGGACCCCGTGGACAAGCCACGGGGCGTAGGATCTGAGATGAATTGTCAACAGCCCCTATTTATAATGTACGAATTCGTTCTTTAATTTCTTTTTGTAATTTATCAAAAACTGTATCAATACTCATTGCACCCAGGTCTTTACCCTCTCGAGAACGAAGCGTAACTAGATTTTGCTCAACTTCTTTATCCCCGATAATCAATAAATAGGGAACCTTCTGCAAAGTATGCTCGCGAATTTTAAAGCCAATCTTCTCATTTCTCAAGTCAAAATTTGCACGAATACCTTTATTTTGTAAAATTTGACTAATTTTCGATGCATATTCGTTCTGTTTTTCGCTGATCGTAAGCACCGCCACTTGCGTTGGCGTCAACCATAACGGCAAATTCCCTGCATAATGCTCAATCAGAATACCCATGAAGCGTTCGAAGGTACCTAAAATAGCCCGATGGAGCATCACGGGCACTTGCCTACTACCATCTTCCGCTATAAATTGAGCGCCTAGGCGCTCAGGCATGGAGAAATCAACCTGGATAGTACCACATTGCCAAATACGTCCAATAGAGTCTGCTAAAGAACATTCAATCTTAGGGCCATAAAAGGCACCTTCCCCAGGCGCATCTGTCCATTTAATTTTCTTATCCTGCATGGCTTGTTTGAGTGCTTTTTCAGCTTTATCCCAGGTTACATCACTACCCACACGCTTTTCAGGGCGAAGTGCCAAACGATAAATGATTTCCGGGAAGCCAAAATCTGCATAAACCGATTCGACAAGCGTAAGCAACATCGATACTTCGGATTGAATTTGATCTTCGGTACAAAAGATATGCCCGTCATCTTGCACAAAATTACGTACGCGCATTAAGCCATGCAAAGAACCCGAAGGCTCACAACGGTGGCAATTACCAAATTCAGCCATTCTTAAAGGTAAATCGCGGTAACTTTTAAGCCCATAATTATAAACTTGAATGTGGCAGGGACAGCTCATGGGCTTGACCGCGTATAGTCTATTTTCAGTCTCCGTAATAAACATATTATCGCGGAAGTTGTCCCAGTGGCCTGAATTTTCCCATAATACTTTGTCGACTAATTGCGGCGTTTTTATTTCTTGATAGCCAAACTCAAGTAAGCGGCTTCGCATATATTGTTCAAGGATTTGATAAACCGTCCAACCCTTCGCATGCCAAAATACCATGCCTGGTGCTATCTCTTGGAAATGAAATAAATCAAGCGCCTTACCTAATTTGCGATGATCTCGTTTTTCCGCTTCTTCGATGCGAAATAAGTAATCATCCAACGATTTTTTATCTGCAAAGGCTGTACCATAGACTCGCTGTAACATCTCATTGCGCGCATCGCCACGCCAATAAGCGCCGGCTAATTTAGTGAGTTTAAACGCTTTTAAACGGCCTGTAGAGGGTACATGGGGGCCGCGGCACAAGTCTTCAAAATCGCCTTGCCGATATAACGATAACGTTTCATCCGCAGGAATCGCCTCAATGATCTTGGCTTTATACTCTTCGCCTAAATCGCGAAAGTAGCGAATCGCTTCATCGCGCGGCAGCTCTCGCCGAGATACAGGATAATTGGCCTTAGCAAGTTCCTGCATTTTTGCTTCAATGCGCTCGAGATCTTCCGGGGTAAACCCTCTTTCAAAAGCAAAATCATAGTAAAATCCGTCTTCAATGACAGGACCGATCGTCACTTGTGCACTAGGAAATAGGATTTTAACGGCTTGGGCCAAGAGATGTGCTGTTGAGTGGCGAATAATCTCTAAACTCTCAGGATCTTTCTCAGTAATAATAACTAAGGCGCAATCCTTTGTTAATAAATGACTTAAATCGACTAAGCGCCCATCCACACGCCCCGCCAACGCTGCTTTGGAAAGACTCGGGCTAATGCTTTGTGCCACATCATGAATAGTTAAAGGATGCTCAAAAAATTTTACACTTCCATCAGGTAATTTGATATTTGGCATTTATTTTTTCCTTCTATCCTTTAGCGTTTGCCCTTAGCCTAGGGTGCGTTGCCAATTCTCTATCTTGACCAACACCCCTATTATTTAAATAAAAAAACCCTGGACGACAGGGTTGATTTTGGTAGGCACGAGTGGGATCGAACCACCGACCACCACCATGTCAAGGTGGTGCTCTACCACTGAGCTACGTGCCTATTATTAGCTCTTGGAACAATAGGTCGAGCATTATATAAGAAGGAAAGGAGGCAAAGCAATAGCTCGCTTCGCTGATCGTGAATTTAGGTTAAATAGATAGGCTGGAGTAAGCCATTAATCCAGCCCTAGTATTGCGAGATTGCTGCTATAGTTAAAACCACTTCAGCACACTGGAAAGTACCTGCATTGTTCCGTCATTTGCGACTTTCCTGGGCGCTATTATAAGCTTGAATCAACAAATGTCAACAATCGGTTTCCAAAAGAAACAAATTATTTCTAAAAAAATTAAATATATACTTTACTATGGTTAATTGCTAAACTTCTTACTTTCGACAATTCTCTTTTTGATGAAAAATAATACTATTGCTCAGCAATTTGCAGCTCGTTTACAAAATGCCATGATTACCGCAGGATATCAGTCTTCTCGTACGCCTTCGGGTGTCGACATTCATAAGTTAACGGAAATAACGGGTTATTCCCCACAGATTTGCCGTAAATATTTACGCGGCGAAGTGATCCCTGAGCCTAATAAATTAGTTGAGATTGCATCGAAACTAAATGTTTCCCCGGGATGGCTGCTTTTTGGCGGTCAATTGGAGAAGCATCCTAACCATATCAGCTTAAATAAAAATTTATTGCACTATATTTTCACTCAAGCTGCTACGTTATATGATAAGCATTTTATCAACGATGAATTATCAGATTTCTTATTGGATTTAACGGAAAACATTAGCAACATCGATGCTGATGAAGAACAATCAAAAAAGATCATTGACTTGGCTCTCTCATCCGCACAGCATTTTAGATAGTTTTACATGGAAGTAGATATGAAAAAAAATGTTAACCTTCACCCTTATGCAATAGACGCCCTTTTTGCCTACCAAAACCAAACCAGCCGAATATTTAAAGATGTAATAGGGTTGCATCATATCCATCATATAGCTGTTTCACATCTCAAACTTTTTCTCAGTGGGGATCCAAAGCGATCTATTGATGCGTCTTATCAACTGCTTACGCTTTCTTCAACACCCTCGCTAGAATTTAATTTGTTTAATAGTCCTTTGTGGCAATTTGACCGAACTTATCATCCACAATGGTATAGCTTATGTACATCAGCTGCTTGGGATTCTTTATACATGATGGAATACTATGAAAAACTTTATCAGCTAAAGCAAGCTCGTTACCATTATGTAAATAGCCTATCATTAGCGACACCATCTGCTGATGGTTATCTTATATTTTCAATGGCTACGAGCAACAAGCTGCACCGCCTTTTTGAGGGACAAGAAGAAAATCTTCATAAAATAGGTGAGTATTGTTGGAATTTACTTTCACCCCTATTTAGCGATATATCCAAGAAACTTCAAAATGCTAGGTTTTGAAGTTTCTTGGATATGTAGATGTCATTTATAAAGGCAGGGCTGTTTCTCCTTTACCCACCGACATGGTAAAATGGTTATTTACTTAACCACTCTGTCACAACAATGATACTACATTTTTTATTCATTTTGGGAATCTGTGTGGAAGCGATCACTGGTGCTATCGCCGCAGGCCGTAAAAAAATGGATTTTTTTGGCGTCTTATTGATCGCTTTTATCACTGCTTTAGGCGGCGGAACCGTGCGAGATGTCCTATTTGATACCTATCCTATCACCTGGGTTTCGCATCCTGAGTATTTATTGTTTACTTCCCTTTGTGCCTTCTTGACGATTTTTATTGCCCATTCTTTAGCTCGAGTAATGAAAGTTTTTTTAATTCTTGATGCGTTAGGACTAGCCACTTTTGTGATTATTGGTACTCAAAAAGTACTTTCACACGGGATGCCCGCCAGCGTGGCCATTATTAGCGGCATGGTCACCGGTATTTGTGGTGGCATGCTGCGAGATATCCTCTGTAACGATATCCCCCTAGTATTACGCAAAGAGCTGTATGCCGTGATTGCATTAGGTGGGGCGCTTTTTTACATTATCTTAACTTACGCTCACGTTCCCCGTGGGATCAATATTTTTGTCACACTTTGCGTTATTTTTATTGCGCGCTTACTCGCTATTTTCTTCCATATTGAAATGCCCAAGTTCGATTACACCGGTAATTTAGAAAAACGCTGGGATAAGTGACATCGACCTCATTTTTCGATTATCCTAATTTAGAAGCTTCTTCACTACATAAGGATAAATTATGCCACGGAAAAACGGTACTATTACTACAATTCCTGCGGAATTGAGACGCAATTGGGGCTGGCTATTAGGCTTAGGTATTCTCTTTGTCATTATGGGATGCTTAGGACTTGGTATGGTAGTCGGCTTAACGTTAGCTAGTGTGCTTTTTTTGGGTGTGATGTTAATCATCGCGGGTTTCTCGCAAATTATAGACGTATTTAAAAGTAAAGAATGGCGAGGCGTCGTTTGGCATGCATTAATAGCCGTGCTTTATATTCTTGGCGGCGGTATTGTTATTTATGACCCCATTTTAGCATCAACCATGCTAACCGCTTTACTGGCTTGGGTATTGATTCTTATCGGTATTACACGCCTTATTATGGCAGGGGCTCTTCGCGGGGCTAAAGGATGGGGTTGGTTGATCCTAGCCGGGGTGGTTGCTATTGTGCTAGGCGTTTTAATATTAGTTCAATGGCCTTATAGCGGCTTATGGGTACTGGGTTTATTTATTGCAATCGAGTTACTGATGTGCGGTTGGTCATATATCTTTTTGGCAATAGCAGCTCGCCGGGGCTAGCCAAGCCCCTCGCGGGGGCTTTGTTACCCCCGTGATCCGCTTTACTCCTTACGGGCTACGATCGCTGGGTTGCTTCTACCTGGCTTACTATTTGTTTTTCTGATAGCGCTCGATACTTAAGATAATTTCTTGGCGGGCTAATTCCGGTCCTTCCCAGCCTTCGACTTTTACCCATTTGCCTTCTTCTAAATCTTTATAGTGATTAAAGAAGTGTTCTAGGGATAATAATAAATGTTGCGGTAGATCCTTGTATGTCTTGATGGACTCATACATTTTATTACTAATTTTATTGGTCGGGACCGCAAGTAATTTAGCATCCACCCCTGACTCGTCCGTCATTTTCAACATACCTACTGGGCGGCAGCGAATAACAGCTCCATTGATTAAAGGGACTGGCGTAACGACTAATACATCCACAGGATCACCATCTTCAGATAGGGTGTGCGGTATGTAACCATAATTAGTAGGATAGTACATGGCAGTCGTTAGAAAACGGTCAACGAATAATGCGCCCGACTCCTTGTCTACTTCATACTTAACCGGCTCCCCATGCATGGGGATTTCAATGATGACGTTAATTTCATTCGGCACATCACGGCCACTATTAATTTCCATTAAACTCATTTCACACCCGTAGACTATTTAAGACGAGATATTATGCGTAAAATACTTTCAAAAGAAAAGTAATAATAAACATAGCTCGAAATAGATTCTTTCAAAAAAATCGTATCTTACCGCATTTTTTTTATGGAATTGTGCTCTTGCAACATGTTATTTTTAGACCATGAAAATTATATTTATGGTTTTAACCCTTTTCAGCTGCTTTTTTTGCCCAACGATCAGTGCGTCGGGCTCTGATGACTGCGTCATATTACTGCATGGTTTAGGGCGCACTCGTTGCTCTATGTTTAAATTAGAAGAAGCTCTAAAAAGTCATCATTATATAGTGATTAATCAGAACTATCCTTCTACTAAAAAATCCATGGAAGAGGTCGCAGAGGTTTATATCCCTTTTATGGTTACGCAATGTTTGAAACATCATCCTAAGCATATTCATTTTGTCACACATTCCATTGGCGGAATTATTTTAGAGCGTTATTTAGAAAAAAATAGACTTCCTCAATTGGATCATATTGTCATGATGAGCCCTCCTAATCATGGAAGCCCTTGGGTTGATTTATTTCAAAACAAATGGTTTTTAGAGTTTTTATTAGGCCCTTCTATTGATCAATTAGCTACAAGTAAAAGAGATATTTCATTAATCCAAGGGCCTTATAAAATTGGCGTGATTGCCGGAAGCTATAATCTTAATCCACTGGGTCGTATCGTATTTAACGAGCCCAACGACGGCAAAGTAGCGGTATCAAGCACTAAAATGCGGCAAATGGATGATTTCATCGCACTTCCCGTCACTCACACCTTTATGATGCGAAATAATCGAGTTGAGAAACAAATTCTCTATTTTTTACAGCACGGCCATTTTATTCACACGACCCCTCTTCCCAAGGATTATATAGCTCAACGCGTATCGCTCTAAAATCTTGTGTATTTCTAGTTACAATAGTCATACCGTGAACTAACGCGGTAGCTGCAATTAAAGCATCCCTTTCTGATCGAGGATTGGGGACATGTAATTTAGCACAATATTGAGCTACTGCCCTGTCAATAGGCAAAATTCGCTCTGAAAAAGCGGGGATTACATGCGAATTAAGCCAAGATCGAAGTACCCCCCCTTGAGAAGGATCATTTCTCTCCTTGAGAAGGATTCCCAACTCTAACTCTAAAATTGTAATAACAGAAAGGTATAAGCTTGATGTTGAAACAGACTTAGCCCAAGAAATTACTTTATTATTACCTTTTAATCCTTTTCTTATTTCAGAAATAACATTGGTGTCCAGGAGATACATTAATCTAACTCCTCGGAACGATAAAAGGGACCTTTTAATTTTGGCACTTCAAAATCAATATCACTTGCATCAGACATAGTTAATAATTCGACGATGGTTTCCTTAGTTTTGGTTAATTTTAAATAATCTTCGATGGATAGAAGTACATGGGCAGGATGACCTCTATCCGTAATAAAAACAGGACCTTGAATGGTTGCTTTTTTAATTTTACTTACATCTTGATTAAACTCACGACTCGTAAATGTGGTAATGGACATAATACACCTCATTTTAATGTAGAAAAGTAACTACATTAAATATAGCATAAATGTAGTTACTTTTCTACATAACAATTTTTTTAGTATGCGATGGTGTCATCCCAAGCGGGTGGAAGAGAGGCTTATGTTTTATTATGAAGATAGATTCCTACCTGCTTGTCATGTACAGAACTGAATTTTTAAAACAAATTGTTACCTAGAAGAAGACAGCGTATAATTGCGAATTTGCTATGGTGAGTGGATTTTCTATGGATTGTTTGTTTTGCAAAATTGCAGCAAGGACCATTCCTGCAACCGTTGTGCTTGAGGACACAGAGCTGATGGCTTTTCGAGATATTGAGCCGCAGGCGCCTACCCACTTACTCATTATTCCAAAAAAGCATATAGCAACGATTAATGATGTAGATACCACGGATGAACAATTGCTAGGCCGTATGGTTCTAACAGCGAAAAAATTAGCCCGTATGGAGGGTTTAAGCGAAGATGGGTATCGCTTGGTTTTTAATGTTAATCCTGGTGGTGGACAAGCTGTTTACCATATTCATTTACATCTTTTAGGCGGAAGGCAAATGACTTGGCCTCCTGGCTAATAGGGTTTTAAAATGCACGAATTATATAAAAAATTATTAAAAGAAATCGGCGAAGATGTCGATCGAGAAGGCTTAGAGCAAACGCCTGAGCGCGCTGCCAAAGCCATGCGTTATTTGACTAAAGGTTATAACGAAAGTCTTGATGAAATTATCAATGATGCATTGTTTGAATCGGATATGAATGAGATGGTCATCGTGAAGGACATTGAAATGTACTCCATGTGTGAGCACCATTTATTACCCTTTTTTGGAAAATGTCACGTAGGTTACCTGCCGAAAGGAAAAGTGCTAGGTCTCTCAAAAATTGCTCGTATTGTGGATTACTTCGCGAGGCGTTTGCAAATTCAAGAACGATTAACTACAGAAGTAGCTCATTGCATTGCTACTATTACCGAGGCTCGTGGTGTTGCCGTAGTCATGGAAGCTCGCCATCTGTGTATGATGATGCGAGGGGTAGAAAAACAAAACTCGGTAATGACGACGTCGGTGATGTTAGGAGACATGCGTAGCAACCCCAGCAGCCGAATGGAATTTTTGAATCTAATCCGATAGGCTAGTGAGATACGTTAATGGTACCGAGTGAAGAAATGCGGAAGCACCTAGCTATGGCCGCACGAAGACTTATTGCTGAAGATACGGGTAGAGATAGCGGGCGGTATGGCCGTGTCCGTGTGGCAGCTGGAGGAGCTGGCGACAGCGGGGTAAGCGCAGCATCTTATGCTACGATTACTGCTAAATTGCTTCTTACCCCTCAGGCAGCACACACAACACCACCGCCGGCTGATCATGAAATAATCACGGTGAAACCTCGTTGCTCCCTAAGCGCTGCTGCCACGCCTGTCTCAAAAAGTTTATATGCTAATTTTAAACAAGGCGATTTAGTTTTCGGCCTGGCTAAATCTCAAGAAATCGCCATAGAAAATTTAAGCAGGAGGGGCTTTACTTTTACTTATGCCAATTCCCTTAATAACCCGGTGATGGAGATCGCTCTTGATAAAAGACGCGCTCCCAGAGAAGGTTTAGAGTCGGCAACAAGCGCGCATCTTCAATTTTTAAGACGACATAAAGCTTATCTTTTACGCCCCGGCGGTCGCCCTATACCTGCTGTACCAGATCCTGTAATAGGCCCTGCTTATCGGCGTGCATGTAAATTGTTACTTATCTCACGAGAACGTGATAGAACATCGATCGCGCATGTTATTGTTGCTGGAATTGATTGGGGACGTGTGATTAATAAAGCTGCTTACGATCTTGGCGTTACTAATAGTGAAATGCGCGCAGCTTTTCGAGATCATCTGCGGTTTGGGAGAAATCCGCATATTTTATTTTATGGGGAAGATTTCCAACTTTTATCCGAACTTCCATGGGCAAGAGTACCTGCCCCATCGCTCTTTCGTTATGCAGCAGCCTTTTTGAAAGTTGCTAAAGTTGCTGACGAGGATGATTCCGATGAGAAAATGGATGGTGGAGCAGGAGGAGGTTTTGGTAGGCTGGGATGGTCTTAGTCAGTCTCACTACCAGGGCTGCTGCTTTTTCTAGGTTTAAGACATATGTCATGTTGAGCGAAGCGAAACATTTCCCAAGATTCAGGAGATCCTTCGCCAGATGCTCGCAATGACGGCATTTACAATTACATTCGTCTTTGCAAGCAACGCGAGAAGGCTACTACTGTTCAGAATCAGAAATATCTTCCTCTGAACCTATATCTTCCTCAACAACTTTGGGCTCTTCTTTAGGCGCAGCGGGGGCAATGCCTGCTGGTTTATCTTTCCACTCTAATTTCACTCGGCCCTGTTTATCAATACCAGCGACAAATACATCGATTTCTTGCCCTTCTTTTAATACCTCTTCCACTTTTTGTGAGCGGTCAGCGCAAATTTGGGAAATGTGCAATAAGCCATCTTTGCCAGGCAATAAATTAATAAAAGCACCGAATTCGACTATCTTACTCACTTTACCATGATAGGTTTGCCCTACCTCAACCTCGGCAATCAATGCTTTGATTTGACGTTGCGCTTCTTCTAAAGCAGACATATTGGGTGAGAATAACTGCACAACACCTGAGTCATCGATATCAATCGATACCCCTGTTGCATCGATCAAACCTTTAATGGTGACACCGCCCTTACCAATAATGGTGCGGATTTTATCTTCAGGCACTTTCATGGTCACAATTCTTGGGGCATGCTCCGATAACTCGCCACGATGCTGTGCTAAAGCGTTGTTCATCACGCCTAAAATGTGGGCCCGGCCTGCATGAGCCTGATCAAGCGCTTCTTCCATGATCTCTTTAGTGATACCAGTAATTTTTATATCCATCTGTAATGCAGTTACACCTTTTTCCGTACCTGCTACTTTGAAATCCATATCACCAAGGTGATCTTCATCGCCTAAAATATCCGTAAGGACAGCAAAACGATCATTTTCTTTAATAAGTCCCATCGCAACACCGGCTACGGGGGCTTTAATCGGTACGCCGGCATCCATCAATGCAAGACTTGTACCACAAACAGTAGCCATCGAGCTTGAACCATTGGATTCGGTAATTTCAGAGACAACACGCAGTACATACGGAAATTCGTCTGCCTTAGGAAGTACGGCCATTAAACTACGGCGAGCCAATCGACCATGACCTACCTCTCGTCGCTTAGGACTACCGACCATCCCCGTCTCACCTACAGAATAAGGAGGGAAATTGTAGTGCAGCATGAATTTATCTCTTACCTCTCCATCGAGCTTATCTAAAATTTGAGCGTCGCGTTCATTACCCAGCGTCGCAGCAACAATGGCTTGGGTTTCGCCACGTGTAAATAAAACAGAGCCGTGGGCTCTATCTAAAATTTTGGTACGAATAGTAATAGGTCTTACGGTTTTATGATCACGGCCATCAATACGTGGCTCACCGTCTAAAATGCGTTTACGCACAATTTCTTTTTCAAGCGTGCTAATATGATTCATTACTACATCGCCTGCTAAATCCTCTTGCTCAGCAACCAAAGCATCTACAAATTTTTGCCTTAACTCAGCTAAGCGTTGATAGCGCTCTGCCTTATCTTTCAATAAGTAAGCCTCGGTTAATTCTTTTGTAGCCAGCGCGGCTACTTGTTTTTTTAACTCATCGTTAGCTTGAGGAGGTGTCCAATTCCACTTGGGTTTACCCACTTCCTGGGCTAATTCGTTAATGCCGTGAATAACGCTTTTCATCATTTCATGACCGAAAAGCACCGCGCCTAACATGACTTCCTCGCTTAACTCTTGGGCTTCTGATTCCACCATTAAGATAGCATCGTGCGTACCTGCTACAACTAAATCAAGTTCTGATGTTGCTTTAGGGCCTGGGTTGAGTAAATAAACGCCATCCGCATAGCCAACGCGAGCCGCTCCAATAGGGTGGTGAAAAGGAATCCCAGAAATAGCGAGTGCCGCCGAAGCCCCAATCATTGCGATAACATCAGCGGGAACATCAGGGTTTAACGACATTACTGTAGCGATAATTTGCACTTCATTAAAGAAATCATCAGGAAATAAAGGGCGCAACGGACGGTCAATTAAACGAGATACTAAGGTTTCATGCTCACTAGGACGCCCTTCGCGCTTATTAAAACCACCAGGAATTTTCCCGGCAGCGTAACTTTTTTCTTGATAATTTACGGTTAAAGGGAAAAAGCTATTTTTTTCAGCACCCTCTTTTTTTCCTACAACAGTCACCAAAACTTGCGTACCATTCATGCTGGCAAAAACAGCACCATCAGCCTGCCGGGCTATTTCACCTGACTCAAGAACAAGCGTATGTTCTCCGAATTGAATTTCTTTTGTAATTTTAGACACTTTTATTACCTCAAAAAAAAGGCGCAGAAACCTGCGCCTTTTATTTAGCCAAATTGGGTTACTCTATCAATGCCACCTGGCATGAAAGTCCCTCTTAATAAGAATCACGAAGACCAAGGCGTTGGATTAATGCCGTATAACGATCTTGATCCGCGGTTTTTAAATACTTAAGTAATTTACGGCGTTTATTAACCAACGTCTGTAAACCACGACGAGAATGGAAATCTTTACTGTGTGTTTTAAAGTGATCGGTCAAATATTGGATACGGTTCGTCATTAAAGAAACTTGAACTTCTGGAGAACCTGTATCTTTGTCAGCTCGTTTAAATTCATTCACAATTTCTGCTTTTTGTGCGCTCGTTAGCGACATAGTTACTCCTGGATATTATCAAAAGCATGTATCTTTTTTTTCAAAGGCGAGCATTTTAGCAAGACATACAAGAGGAAACAAGTTCTAAATTGCATAGTTATAAATTAAATTACCTAAATTATGCTATGTAGACCTCCCAAAGAGACACGTCATATCGATCATAGCGAGACATCTCCCGAGCATCAGCAGATCCTTTGCTTCGTTCCAGGATGACGGGCGTCTTTTTCGATGTTTGCTACAAAGGGACTAAGGCGCTCAAGAAAATCAAGAATAGCAGCTCTGAAAACCCTACGCTCATATCTCCCTATTTCCATTATTTCAACAATGCCCACCCAAGAAGAACCTAGACCTCTTTCAACAGTATCACACCGTTTATGCTAGACTGTGAGTAAGGATACCATTTTTTTGATCATGATATGCCCCAGACACTAACAGAATGGTGGACACAGTTAGACACAGAGACTCGCAGGCTCGCCAAGTCCTATGGGGTTGATTATCCAGAGCGATTTACCCCCGATACGAATACCGACCTAGAGACAGATGATAACCCTGGACCTTGGATAGTTATCAACAAGATGGCCTGCCTTGGAGCTTCTATTGAGGGCAATCTCTCCGTCGGCATGGGCATTAAAGCTAGACTAGAACGTGTAGAAAAACAGCTTGGTTCTCAGATACCGGATTCTAGCCATTATGTTCCAAACATTGTTGATGAACAAAGCCTGTTGCTTGCCATCGTCTACTATCGGTCTCAATGCCGATTTCAAGAGGTTGTATCGCCCATAACCCTCATCCAAAACGGGATGCCTATGTTCGGCCCTGGTGTGGAGCAAAATAAGCCCCAGGTAGCAACAGAGGCTCAATACTTAAGGCGAGCGATTAAAAATTATTGCGCTAGAAACCCTGCTATTGCAACTCAGGCGCACGCCAAGTTTATAGAATTATTTCCTGAGGCTACTAACGTCGCAGCTGATCTATTTAAACCTAAAACACTTACAGAACAATATAAAAACCACATCCTATCCTTGGTTGAAACACTTTCACAGGAAATCAAGGCTGACTCATACGAAGAAGGAAGGTCAGCTATTTTGAGTAAAATCGATCCGATTAAAGTGGAGCTTCAGAAAATACAAACCATGCTGAATAGCTTATACCTTTCTAAAAAAATGGAGGCGTTTGTCACTAACGCCTCGACAATGGAGGAAATGACTTTTGATAACTTCCGGGCAACATTGGCTCCAGCAGGGCGACAACTGACTGATGAACAAATTGCAGAAGCTCAGGCACTGTGGGATCAGGCAAAAGAGCATGCTGCGGCTAACAAAACGGCTGGTAGTAGAGTAATCGAAGGCACTATTCAGTTGGCAGGAGCTATTTCTGATTCTACCGTGGGACGTGTCGTTTCTCGGGGGATAAGTGCGGTTGCTAACTCAACAATTGGATCGTTTATGGCTCGGATCATTACACCTGTTAGGGAATTAGCAACGGCTGCAGCCGGTAAAACAGCAGTAGCTCTAGGAGTCAGTGAACAAGACCGATTTAAGGCATTTAAGCAACATTTCAATACAAAAATCGCTACCCATATAGAAGAGCAAAGCGAAAGGTTGGCTGCTGCTTCATCAGATATGAAAAAAGAGGATCTTAAAGCAGCCAGTGCTGAGGATATTCATGCTTTGGCAATGATGAATCATGAGCTAATGATTGAGATAAGGGCTTTGAAAAGCACGCTCGATATTTATGTAGCGCAAATAAAAAATGATCCCATCATTAAATTTTCCAAAGCCCCTTTTTTTGAATGGGTTACCAAACAAATGGCTGGGTTCAAATGGATGAGAGCTCTCTTATACGATAACCTTCATTACCTTGATATTGCTGAAGAATTTAAGCAGGAGCTCAGTGCGCTTGAGGAGAAAGAAGGTGCCACACTTGATGATCTTAGGAACCTTCAATCATCAATGGCAAGAAAAACTGATGAGATAAAGACAAGCAGTATGTATTTACTCTTAAATGAAGAAAGAGCGCGTGCCCATGAACAACTCAGCGAACTTACGAAGGAACCGGAGAGCCACTCAACCACAAGCCTTACTACTGGTCCTGGAGCTCCCTCGACAACCGTTGGAGAAAACGGGCCACAAGAAGCTAAAGATGAAGATGAAGATGAAGATGAAGGGGACGGAGAAACCAGACCCCCTGCTCCCAGGTAAGCATTCAGGTAATCGCATCAACTGAAGGAAAATGCCGAACACGGCACTGACTCTCGCATAATCAGAACGCTGTTGTTAAAAAATAAATCATTACGGGTTCGGGCGGGCTCGGTCACGCCCCTGACTCTTGATCACAATGAGGCATGAAAAGAGCTCTATAGGGTGGGACGTTGTATGTTAGACCGTTGCATACAGGGATGTATGCAGCGATCGCAGGGATGCGGGTTTGTCTAACATACAACGTCCTACCCTATAGAGCGTCGC
>JAGVKL010000071.1 GCA_020050595.1 Legionellales bacterium | reverse complement strand
CCTAACGTTTCGCCAGGAGCGAAAAAGTAAGAAATTGAGGCAAAATACACGCTTGATTGAGGCGAATAGCAAGCTCTATTTAACGAAATCAAGCGTGTACTTTGACCAATTTATTGCTTTTGCAGCCCGGCGATAACTTTAGGGACGTTGCCTAGAATAAACTCATATCAATGGAAGAAAAAAATGAGCATAATAAAGTTAGGGGATTATACAGGGTATTCAGAGACAGGTATTGAAGAAGCGATAGACGATGCGCTTGAACAAGCAGGTGAGCACGCTCGTATTGAAATCGTAGAAACCCGGGGTTCGCAAGCAAAAGGTAAACATCGCCATTATCAAGTTACCGTAGCTACGTTTGATGAATGAGGGATTTGTTGGATAAAGAATCCAGCCTAAAACCTCATTAAATATACCCAAGAAGGTTGTAGGTTGGCCTTGATGTATCGTCACTTTTTGTTAAGCAATATAGCCTGGTTGCTTGCAACCAGGGGTATTGATGCAAGTTATGGCGTGCTTTCCTGGTTGCAAGCAACCAGGCTACAGTTTACAAAGTGACGATACATCAGGGTTGGGCTAAGGCCCAACCTACAGCGTTTATTATGAGTATTTAATGCAAACAACTTATTACGTCATGGTGGAAAAAGCTTATCTTACTATAAAGATAGATTCCCGCCTGCGCGAGGAATGACATAATTGTTTTTTGTCCGGCACACTACAACAAGAAGCCGTGGTGTCAGTCATGAATTTACATTTTGCCTACAGGAGTTAAGCAATGGGTTATATTGTACCGCATTATATGGCCGGAAAAGCCTACACCGACACGAATAGCAAAGGACGTGATATTTATAACCCAGCCTTCGGCGAAATGATTGGTCGTGTTAATTTTGCTAATATCGAGACCTGCAATAAAGCGATTGCTATAGCCAAAGAAGCCTGGCCCTCGTGGTCGCAAACACCGCCTATTAAGCGTGCCTCCATTTTATTTAAGTTCCGCGATCTTTTAGAAAAATACCAACTTGATTTAGCCCGTTTAGTCACCCAAGAACACGGCAAAACCCTTGATGACGCGAAAGGATCGGTTGCAAGAGGTATTGAGCTAGTCGAGTTTCACTGCGGGTTAATGTCCCAACTACAAGGTATGTTTTCTGCCAATGTAGCTAATCGTATTGATTGCCATACCCTACGCCAGCCTTTGGGCGTATGTGCTGGCATTTCTCCTTTTAATTTTCCAGTTATGGTGCCGATATGGATGATTATTCCCGCCATTGCGTGCGGCAATACGTTTATATTGAAACCCTCCGAACAAGATCCTTCAGCCCCGATTCGCTTATTAGAATTATTAACCGACGCAGGGCTTCCTCCCGGCGTTGCTAATTGTATTCAGGGCGATAAAGCTACGGTTGAACACTTGCTCACCCATCCTGATATTGCCGCCGTCACTGCTGTCGCATCAACGCCTGTTGCCGAATCTATTTATAAAACAGCAACCGCTCACGGGAAACGGGCACATACCTTTGGCGGTGCTAAAAATCATTGCGTGGTTATGCCAGATGCCGATATGGACCAAGCAGCTTCGGCCATTACGGGAGCTGCTTTTGGCTCTGCTGGCGAACGTTGTATGGCTTTGTCTGTCGTGGTCGCGGTAGGAGAAGAGACAGCAAACACATTGGTTAGCAAACTTACACCCCTAATCGATGCTATAAAGATTGATGCAGGCGATGTACCTGCTTGTGATATGGGCCCTCTTATTAGCAGTGAGCATCGCGAGCGGGTTTTAGCAAGTATTGAACAAGGGGTTCAAGAAGGTGCGGCGCTAGTCATTGATGGACGTTCATTTAAACACGCCAAGCATCACCAAGGCTATTTTCTCGGCCCTTGTTTGTTTGATCACGTAAAAGAAAATATGTCGGTCTATCAAAATGAAATTTTCGGCCCAGTTCTTGCGATCGTGCGAGTCAATCATTTTGAAGAAGCACTTGCTTTAGTTAATCGTCATCAATACGGTAATGGCACCGCTATTTTTACGCGAGAAGGCTATAGTGCACGTGAGTATGCCGAGCGCGTACAGGTAGGCATGGTGGGTATTAATATTCCTATCCCTGTTCCTGTGGCAAGCCATCCATTTGGCGGGTGGAAACGTTCATCCTTTGGCGATACGAATATGCACGGCCCTGAAAGTATCCATTTTTATACTAAACTTAAAACCATTACGACTAAATGGCCTAGCAGCGAGGCAGCGGCCAATGCGTTTGCAATGCCAAGCCACCGCTAGAGGAGATAACATGGCAAAAATCGGATTCGTAGGCTTAGGGCATATGGGTTTACCTATGGCCATCAATTTGCTTAAAGAAGGGCATACAGTGACAGGTTTTGATCTACAAGCTCAAGCCTTAGAACGATTAGTAAGCGCCGGAGGCCTTGCGGCAGAGACAGTGAAAGATGCGGGTTTGCAGCAAGATGTAGTTATAACCATGTTACAAACAGGCCAACAAGTACAGCAAGTTTGCTCAGGAAAAGAAGGTTTATTCGCTATTGCCGAGCCTGATACGCTCTTCATTGATTGTTCTTCTATCGATGTACAAAGCGCTCGCATGATTCATGAGGAAGCCGAGGGCCGACGTTTATTAGCGGTTGATGCGCCGGTATCCGGTGGGGTAAAAGGCGCTACACAAGCCACACTAACCATCATGGTTGGCGGCAGTGAGGCGGCTTTTAAAAAGGCCTCGCCTTTTCTCTCACTAATGGGTAAAAAAATTATTCATACCGGAGCTTCTGGTAGTGGGCAAGCAGCTAAAATTTGCAATAATATGATTCTCGGTATCTCAATGATTGCTATATCCGAAGCATTCACTTTAGCAGAGCATTTAGGTTTAGAGGCTAAAAAATTATTCGAAGTCGTTACCAACTCTTCTGGCCAATGCTGGGCTATGAGCAATTATGTCCCCGTTCCTGGTTTGCTGGATAATGTTCCTGCCAATAACCATTACCAGCCTGGTTTTACCGTGGCGATGATGTTGAAAGACCTGCGTTTGAGTCAGCAATCTGCTAAAGAAGTTGGCGTTAAAACAAAGCTCGGCGAAAAAGCTGCTGCTATTTACCAAGCCTTCAGTGAAGAAGGAATGGATAATTTAGATTTTTCAGCCATTATCAAGCACGTTGCGGAATAAATTTAACATGTTTCAGATAAATCTAACCAAGTATTTAGTACCGCAATAAGCTCGTCCACTCCTTGCTTTTGCAAAGAAGAAAACGTTTGCACACTAAGTAGCTCTTCCGGCACTAACTCATAGTATTTGCGTACTTGTAATAATGTAGTTTGTGCTTGGCCACGGCTTAATTTATCTGATTTTGTTAACAAAATATGCACCGGTAATTCTCGGCCCAAAGCCCAATCCACCATCGATTGATCAAGCTCTTTCAGAGGATGGCGGATATCCATGAGGAGAATTAAGCCTTTAAGACTCTGGCGAACCTCAAGGTAATGCGCTAGATGCGTTTGCCATTCTCGCTTCATCTCGCGGGCTACTTTAGCGTAACCATAGCCAGGCAAGTCAATCAATCGTCGACTCTCATCAGCTAAGGTAAATACGTTAATTAATTGAGTACGGCCTGGAGTTTTGCTAGTACGCGCTAATTGCCGAACGCCTGTTAAGCAATTCAACGCACTGGATTTACCCGCGTTTGAACGACCAGCAAAAGCCGCTTCATAACCAACATCTTGCGGCAACTGTTCAACGCGCGCGGCGCTTTTTAAAAATTTAGCTTGCGAATAAGGGTTTTTTACCATCATTTTTACTTTTATCATTAAATTTTTGCTAGAATCGTTGCGCAGTGTACCATTAAACTTTGCGCCTATCTTCAAATTATCCTAGATTATGAGGCAATAATGAAAAAATTGGTTTTTTTTCTTGCTTTGTGGGTGAACCTTGTGGTGAATGCCGCGGGTAATCCTCAAGCGGGGCAAGAAAAATCGACCGTATGTGCCGCCTGTCATGGGCCTACCGGCGTAAGTACCAATCCCATCTGGCCCAACCTTGCCGGGCAATACGCAGATTATTTATATAAGCAATTAATTGATTTTAAAGGTAAAAATAGACAGTCCGCCGTCATGACACCCTTGGTTGCTAACTTAAGTGAGCAGGATATGGAAGATTTAGCAGCTTTTTACGCTACACAACCTATCCCTGAGGGAAAAACACCGCGAAAATATTTAAAGCGAGGTCAGGAGCTTTATCGCGGCGGCGACTTTAACCAACACATCACGGCCTGCATCGCCTGCCACGGCCCCAAGGGGACAGGTAATGCTCAAGCAGGCTTTCCCGTTCTTTCTGGCCAACACGCCGCTTATACCATTCAACAACTGCAGCTTTTTAAAGATAAGAAGCGAAGTAATGATTTAAACTCGATCATGCATGATATTAGCGGCCGCATGAGTCAGGAAGACATGGAAGCTGTTGCTCACTATATTACGGGTCTGTATTAGGGGCGGTTGAAAATTCATCGGTCGAGTGTTAATTTGCCCACAGAGTAAACGCATCGTTTGAAAAAATAGTCTGCCGTCTTTGCGAGCGAAGCGAGGGATCTTCAAACGTAAATTGATCTGGATTGCTTCGCTTCGCTCGCAAAGACGGCTTGTTGTCTAATTTTTTCATATCATGCGGTTGCTCTGGCCGTTACACTGCACTTATCACAACAATTTTAGGATAACATTATGTTTAAGTATTTATGTGCGCTTTTATTATCTTTTACTTCATGCTTAAGTTTTGGCGCTAAATTTGTCGCTGGAAAAGACTATGAATTGGTGAAAAATTTAAACGCCCTAGGAACGCCTAAAGGCGCTATCAGTGTTACCGAATTTTTTAGTTTTGGCTGCCCTTGGTGTGCCCATCTTGAGCCCCGACTCAATAAATGGGTCACTACGCAAGGAGAAAAAATTTTCTTTAGAAAAGTGCCTGTGGTATTTAATAAAAATTGGGAATTTTATGCCAAAGCTTATTATGCAGCAGAAGCACTTTCATTAAATTCCACGTTAAACCCTCTACTTTTTAAAGCCATTTTACAAGATAAGCAGTCGCTCAATAGTAATGAGGCCATGGTTAATTTCTTTATAAAACAAGGGGTTGAGCCATCTATCGCTAAAAGCGCCTTTACTACATCACCCAGCATTGAGTTATCGCTAAAGACGAGTCAAACCCTGATGGCCGGCTATCGCATTGCAGCTGTTCCTGCCTTCATTGTTAATGAAGCGTTTAAAACTGATTTACAAATGGCAAGATCGGAAGAACGCTTATTTGAAATATTAGATTATTTAATAGAAAAATCTAAAACTACAAGGGCTATTCCCCCTGGGAAAAATGGCTAATGTAATGTAAATTATTGTAAAAAATAATTACAACGTGCCCTTTCCATGTTAACTAACTTCTTGTAATTACTAAAAAAATATTACATTTATTAGCAAAAAACCTTTTATCTCGAAATAAAATAAGTTATAAAGAATTGCCGGAATCAAGGATTGATGGGCTGGCATTCGTCTTGTATAGGATTTATCTAAGGCGCGCTCTAAATCTACGGATATTCACAAGATAACGTTGTTGATACTATTTTTTTCAAGGAGTGAAAAAATGAATAGCAAAGTGTTTTCACAACGATTTAATCGTGAGTTGTCTGTCTTAGGTTTTCCCCAAGAATTAGCAGAAAAGACTAAGGCCGTTTCAAAAGTGTTTGGTGTCACCCGTCATTTAGCCAATGCTATGATTTTTGGCAACATGCTACCCTCCGATGAGCAGCTTGATAGAATTGCCGAAATTTTAGAAGTATGTCCACAATGGTTAAGCGGAAGAACTGATAGAAAAAAAGCATATCCAGGCCGCGAGTTAGCGGAGGTCGTGTAGTCTTTGTAAATTTGCGTTATAATCGAATTTTAGCCTTTCACAGTTGTGTTACTATTGTGAAAGGCATCAACACTGACCGGTACATTTACCATGGAATGCCTAAGTTATTGCGTTGCCAATAGCATTGATCTTACACGCTTAGATAATCATTATAAAACAGCGCTGAAGGGATACTCTTCTATTAAATCACGTGACACCCTGAAATTAAGCCCGCTCGATCATGAAAGTGTATCCGTTTTTGTTTTTAAAAACGGTACCGTGGTGGCCTGGGGGGTGAAACGCTATCAGATGAATACATACCTCGATACCATCCGTATTTTTGCTGATAAACCCGTTTCATTTAAAATTCATGATGAATTTAGCTATCAAATCGGTGAGAAAATAGCGATAGAACCCCACGATTTTTTTGAAGTCGACCGGGTTGTTATTGACAGTGAAAACGACGAGATCAAATTAAGCATCTCGTATGGCTTTTCTCAGTCAGTAAAATTGCAATATTTTGAAACCACTCTTGAAACCCTTATCGAACAATTTACGCCGTTAATTCATCAGCTATCGAATAAAAGTGAAATGTCAGTAAGCCGTAAGCAAATCCGCCATGTGATTGGTGAGATTTTAAGGGCTAAAAGCGAAATGAATTTAATTAGTAATTTCCTCTCGCATCCAAAATATTTTTGGCAGCACCCCACACTTGAAGAGCACTTTATTATGCTTGAGCGGTATTTACATATTCAGCGCCGCATCAACTCCATTAACCACCGTTTGGACACCTTGAATGAAATTTTTGATATGTTTAATAGCTATCTAGAAAATCGTCATTCACATAGTCTGGAAATTATTATTATCGTTTTAATTACCATCGAAATTTTGTTTAACGTATTAAATTTTCATTTTTAAAGCAGCAAACGATCCCTAACTCAGGGTAAGATCCGATTTATGAATAAACCATCTTCATCGTTGCTCAAAACAGAAATCATTGCCGGGAGCACCTCTTTCCTGACGATGGCTTATATTGCTTTTGTTAACCCAGCCATTTTACACGATGCAGGTATGGATCAAGGGGCGGTATTTACTGCGACTTGCTTAGTGACTGCTTTTGCCTGTGCATTTACCGGCTTATTTGCTAATACTCCGATTGGTGTAGCGCCTGGTATGGCATTAAATATTTATTTTTCTTACAGCGTGGTTCAAGGTCTTGGTATCGATTGGCAGCATGCGCTGGCCATGGTATTTATTTCAGGGCTTTTATTTTTGATTGTGAGTCTTACTCGTTTGCGCCGTTTGCTCATTGAAGCCATTCCACATAATTTACAAATTGCTATCCTCATTGGTATTAGTTTATTGATAGCTCTTATTGCTATGGAAACAAATCAATTAATCGTTGGCGACAAACATACGTTGATGCACTTAGGGGATTTAGGACGCCCGCAAAGCTTATTGTTTTTCTTAGGATTTTTATTAATTTTAGCGCTGGATTATTATCGTATTCCGGCCGCTATTATTATCGGTATTATTACCATTAGTGTTTTAAGCTTATTGTTAGGCCTTACATCATGGCATGGGATTGTATCTTTACCACCTTCCATAGAGCCCACTTTTTTAAAATTGGATTTTTCAAATTTAACTAGCATAACCTCTTTAAAAGCCACCTTTACTTTTTTTCTAATTGCGGTATTTGATGCCACCGGTACGTTAATTGGATTGTTTAATCAGCCTTTATTTAAAGACAATGTTAATTATCCTCAACGCTTAAGTAAAAGCTTAACTGCCGATGCTGCCGCTTCTACGATGGCAGGCTTATTAGGCTCAGCAAGCACCTCTCCTTTCATTGAATCTGCTGCAGGCATTCAAGCTGGAGGCCGCACTGGCATCACAGCGCTTACCATTGCTGTGGGCTTTTTATTAATGTTATTCTTTTTCCCTTTAGCACAAGCTATTCCTAATTTTGCAGTCGGACCTGCTTTGCTTTATGTGGCGTGTTGCATGATGCGGCATTTAGGTGAGTTAAAACTTACAGATATTACAGAAACAGCGCCTTGTATGCTGACGATTATGATGATTCCTTTTACCGCATCCATTGCAGATGGCATCGGTAGTGGTATCATTTCGTATAGTTTATTAAAATTGCTAACTCGCCAACAAGTAAATCCATTATTATTAATATTGAGTTTATTATTTGTGGTGTTTTTTCTAGTTAGCTAGGGTCTTTTGGCCATTGGGCAAGCGTTCACGGGGGATGTGAGATACAAACCATGGATTATCATTATTTTAAAGACAAACTTAATCGTTTTTATAAGCGCTATGTCGATTATGACCGCCGCCCAACTTTTTTTGATATTAAAAAAATCTCACCCGCGCTGCAGGAAATTACTAATCATTTTCCGGTTATTAAGCAGGAATTCGAACAGGTTTTAAGCCATACAAAGGAGTTGCCCCGCTACCATGATATTGATCCAGGAGAAGCTGAGATATCCAATGCCTGTGAGAAAAAATGGAGTGTTTTTATGCTCTATTTGCTGGGCTATGAAGTAGTAGAGGCGCAAAAATTGTGCCCCACGCTGTCAAATTTACTAAAAAAAATTCCTCATTTAACGCAAGCCTTTTTCTCTATCCTTGAGCCCGGCAAATCAATTCCTTTGCATGAAGGGCCTTATATTGGTTATCTGCGTTACCATTTAGGAATTCATATCCCGATTGATCATCCCCCCCAAATCGTGGTTAATAAACAGCCCTATACTTGGAAAGAAGGTGAGGCAGTATTATTTGACGACTCTTATCCACATGAGGTGAAAAACCAAAGCAACGATTATCGCGCCGTGCTTATTATCGACATATTAAGACCCATGCCCTTTTTACCACATATCGTTAATCGTTTTGTTACCAATGTCATTGCCCGTTATGCCTACGGGCGAAAAGTAGTTAAACGTGCCCTGCAACATGGGGATCAAATTAAACCGATACTACAATGATGATAACCCGCGCCCCTCTCCTAAATGCCAAACAATTAAATGACT
Organism: Legionellales bacterium; assembly: GCA_020050595.1. Classification (GTDB taxonomy): domain Bacteria; phylum Pseudomonadota; class Gammaproteobacteria; order Legionellales; family Legionellaceae. Next base: position 936 of record JAGVKL010000071.1, on the reverse strand, counting down.
TGGAAAAATTACGTCATTTATGCCACGAAGCAGACGGTAATACGATTCCGACTTATGATTATTTGCTCTGCTTACACCGCTCTTTGCCGTGCAACGTCCTTTACTATCAAGAAGAAGAACTTGTGGGTTTTTTAAGTGTCTTTTTTTTCTACGATAATGCCTGTGAAGTGACACTGATGGTAGCGCCTAAATTTCGCGGTCAAAAAATAGCATCGATCCTGTTGAAAGAAATACCCTCTTTAATAACACCCGCTATCAAAGAGCTTGTCTTTTCGGTACCCTCGGGAAAAGGTCACGCTGAATTATCTCCCCATTTCCATTACCGCAACAGTGAATACCATTTAGAAAGAGAAGACCACACGCCTGCTATTGCCCCTTTGTCTATAACACTTCGTCCTGCTCACTTCAGTGATCTTTCGTTTCTGTGTGAGATTGATAAGGCGTGTTTCCCAGAAGAAAATCACCCGATGGAAGCCCGCTTTCAAGAACTATTACAGGATACAAATTACCAGCTTTTTATTGCTGAAGAAAAGGGTATCAAAGCCGGTAAAATTCACCTTCATCTCGACCATCCAGGACAAGCCCGATTTACGGATATTGCAATTTTACCGGCGATGCAAAAACGAGGTCTAGGTAGCGCTATGATCGCGCAAAGTATTAATTATTGCTTAAAAGAAAATCGCCCTAAATTACAGCTTGAGGTAGAAACTACTAATCAACACGCATTAAAACTTTACCTACAGCTTGGTTTTAATATAAAGAATGCGTATGATTTTTGGAGTATTCCAACGGAGCTTTTTAAAGAGAAAACGAGCTAGGCAACGTCCCTAAAGTTTTGCCAGGAGCGAAAAAGTAAGAAATTGAGGCAAAATACACGCTTGATTGAGGCGAATAGCAAGCTCTATTTAACGAAATCAAGCGTGTATTTTGACCAAT
>JAGVKL010000013.1 GCA_020050595.1 Legionellales bacterium | reverse complement strand
GAGAGATTGGGCTAGAGTACCTAGATCCAGACGATCGGTGAATCAATTGCTTCACGGTCGCTCACGCCCGCACGTATCCTATCCAGGAAACGTTTTCTCCCTCTGAGTGAAAGGTACCTAGTATCCTTCACTCAGTAAAGAGAGATTATCACTTTCTTAACTTACAATTGCTTCGCCTATGCCTAACAACCACGCATTATCTAGACAAATCCATGCTGGTGTTATACATTCACTGTTTTTAGTGAGAATTTTGAATGCGTATTGCCTTAACGGTTGAATACGATGGCAGCCAATACCATGGTTGGCAAGCGCAGGCGGGTTTACATACGGTACAGCAAGTTCTTGAGGATGCGTTAAGCCAAGTTGCGGATCAGCCTATAAGTGTGGTCTGTGCCGGCCGTACGGACACCGGTGTGCACGCTACCAATCAAATTATTCATTTTGATTCTTCCTCTGAGCGAACCATCCGAGGATGGATTCATGGGGCTAACTCCTTTTTACCTAAAGATGTATGCGTTAAGTGGGGTAAGGAAATGCCTGAAGCTTTTCATGCTCGATACTCCGCTTTGTCTAGGCGTTACCGCTATGTTATTTATAATGCGCCGGTAAGGCCTGCTTTGTTGCGCTCTAATGTAACTTGGCAATATCGTCCTTTGGATCATCGTGTGATGCATGAGGCGGGACAATGCTTGATAGGTGAGCAGGATTTTACATCCTTTCGCTCCATCGAATGTCAATCAAAGACGCCAATGCGGAATATTCACAGCTTAGAAGTATCACGCCATGGGGATTTGGTCATGATCGATATCACGGCTAACGCTTTTTTGCATCATATGGTAAGAAATATTGCGGGTGTTTTAATTGCCGTAGGCTCTGGTCGAAGAGATGCCTCTTGGGTGGGTGATGTGTTGTCGGCAAAAGATAGAAAATTAGGCGCAGAAACTGCACCGCCTTATGGGTTATATTTAGTAGGGGTTATTTACCCAGGAGAATTTGCAGTACACCAAACCATGACTGGCGCTTTATCATTATTGGGAGAGTATTAAATTTCACGTGTACGTATAAAAATGTGTGGTATGACGCGCGATGTTGATATAGCGGCTGCTGTTAAATTAGGGGTAGATGCGCTTGGTTTTATTTTTTACCCTCAAAGCCCGCGACATCTAAGCATTAGCCAGGCCGCTGGTTTATTAAAAAATCGCCCTCCATTGGTGGAGCTCGTCGGGGTATTTGTTAATCCTAGTGCAGAATGGGTTAACGAAGTATTGCAGGAAGTGCCACTCTCTTGCTTACAATTTCATGGGACGGAGAGTCCTGCATTTTGCGAGCAATTTGATAGGCCCTATATCAAGGCCATTGCTGCAACAACGACAGAAGCCATAAGCGAAGGAAGTAGAGAACACAGCCATGCAGCGGCTCTATTGCTAGATACGCCTTCTGAACATCACGGCGGAGCCGGTAGAACTTTTGATTGGCAGATGATTCCTCCATTAGAAAAGCCGATTATTATTGCCGGCGGGTTAAACGTCCATAATGTTAAAGCGGTCATAGCAGCTTGTAATCCTTATGCTGTTGATGTTTGTAGCGGGGTTGAGGTAAAACCCGGCATCAAAGATCATGATAAAATGCGCCAATTTGTTGAAGTGGCTTATGAATAATAAAGGTGAAAAACATGGAAATTCTTCCAGATGAGCGAGGCCATTTTGGGCCTTACGGCGGTCAATTTGTTGCTGATACGTTAATGTATGCGTTAAAGCAATTAGAAGAAGGTTATGAAAAATATCGCAGGGATCCTGTTTTTTTAGGTGAATATGCCGAAGAGTTGCAAACCTTCGTCGGTAGAGCAACACCGCTTTACCACGCTAAGCGGCTTAGTGAAAAAATGCAAGGCGCGCAAATTTATTTAAAGCGAGAAGATTTAAATCATACCGGTGCTCATAAAATTAATAATGCGATTGGTCAGGCCTTACTTGCCAAACGCATGGGCAAAAAACGAATTATTGCTGAAACTGGTGCAGGCCAACATGGGGTTGCAACAGCGACAGTAGCCGCTAAACTAGGCTTTGAATGTGTTATTTACATGGGCTCAGAGGATATTAAGCGCCAGGCCATGAATGTTTATCGCATGAAACTTTTAGGGGCAGAAGTGATCCCAGTGACCGCAGGCTCAAAAACCTTAAAAGACGCGCTAAATGAGGCGATGCGTGATTGGGTAAGCCATGTTGATGATACTTTTTATATTATTGGAACCGTAGCAGGGCCACACCCTTATCCACGCATGGTGCGTGATTTTCAAGCGATTATTGGACAAGAAGCTCGGGCACAATTGTACGAGGAGACCAATAGTTTACCCGATGCGCTCGTTGCTTGTGTGGGCGGAGGCTCCAATGCAATCGGTTTATTTTATCCCTTTTTAGACGATGAAACGGTTGTAATGTATGGGGTAGAGGCAGGCGGTAAAGGCCTTGAAACGGGTGAGCATTCGGCTTCATTAATAGCCGGTAAGCCCGGCGTTTTACACGGCAACCGGACTTACTTGTTGTGTGATAAATACGGGCAAATTAAGGATACTTATTCTATTTCTGCCGGCCTTGATTATCCTGGTGTAGGGCCTGAACATGCTTATTTGAAAGATGTAGGGCGCGTTAACTATGTAGCCATTAATGACGAAGAAGCTTTAGAGGGGTTCCGTACATTAGCGCGCCTTGAAGGGATTATACCAGCATTAGAATCAAGTCATGCGATAGCTTATGCAATGAAACTTGCAAAAACAATGTCTAAGGAACAACGTATTATTGTTAATTTATCGGGTAGAGGGGATAAAGATATCCACACCGTTGCTGAGTTGGACGGTATTTCCATATAAAGGATATTTCATGAATCGAATTGATAAAAAGCTTAAAATACTAGAAACTTGCGGTAAAAAAATGTTAAGCCCTTACATAACCGCAGGCGATCCTGAGCCTCAAATGACGGTTCCTTTAATGCATGCGTTGGTGGAGGCGGGGGCTGATATATTGGAGCTTGGCATTCCTTTTTCTGATCCTATGGCTGAGGGGCCCGTTATTCAAGCGGCTATGGAGCGTGCTTTAGCGCATGGGGTTCATTGCGATACGGTATTGGATATGGTCGAACAATTTCGCCAAAAGGATAAAGATACCCCGGTAATTTTAATGGGGTATTTAAATCCTATCGAGCAATATGGCTATGAACCCTTTGCAAAAAAAGCAAGTGAAGTTGGGGTTGACGGTTTTATTATCGTGGATTTACCTCCCGAAGAAAGCGAAGATATTATAAAAGTTTGGCAAGCAGCTGGCTTATATATGATTTATTTGTGTTCTCCAACGACCACCAAAGAGCGCATGCAATTATTAAAAAAATATGCAGAAGGGTATCTTTATTACGTGTCGCTTAAAGGTGTAACGGGTTCTAATGCGCTAGATTTATCTTCCTTAGACACTGAATACAAAGAACGCAAAGCACAAACCTCCTTGCCGGTCATGGTGGGATTTGGCATTAAAACGCCTGAAATGGCCGCAAGTGTAGCCAAAATAGCGGATGGCGTTATTGTTGGAGCCGCACTAATTACTCAAATACAACAAGCTTATCTTGATAAAAAAGATAGCATTCAAAAAGGCGCGTCATTTATTCGCGATCTTAGACGTGCAATGGATAGTAAAGGATAATAAACATGACTGATAGTGGTGAAAAACGAGCCCATTTTATTCGGCAACTTATTACTGAAGATTTAGCCAATGGTAAACATAAAGCCATTGCTACGCGCTTTCCTCCCGAGCCTAATGGTTATCTTCATATTGGGCATGCCAAATCGATTTGTTTAAATTTTGGTTTGGCCCAAGAGTTTAACGGCCGTTGTTATCTGCGTTTTGATGATACCAATCCTATTAAAGAGGAAGAAGAATATGTGAATGCCATCATTGACGATGTCCGCTGGCTAGGATTTTCTTGGTATGCGATGACCCATTCCTCTGATTACTATCAGAAGCTTTACGATTGGGCGGTGGTATTAATTGAAAAAGGTTTAGCCTATGTTGATAGCTTGAGCATGGAAGAGATTCGAGCATACCGCGGCACTTTACAAGAACCAGGCCGTGAAAGTCCTTATCGTAACCGTTCTAAAGAAGAAAATTTAGATTTATTTGCAAGGATGAAAGCAGGGGAGTTTCCTGATGGTACGCATGTGCTGCGAGCTAAAATAGATATGCAGTCGGGTAATATTAACATGCGCGATCCTGTGCTTTATCGCATTCGCCATGTTGCTCACCAACGAACGGGGAGTGAATGGTGTATTTACCCCATGTATGATTATGCTCATCCGCTTTCAGATGCGTTGGAAGAAATTACCCATTCGTTATGCACGTTAGAGTTCCAAGATCATAGGCCTTTGTACGATTGGCTCATTGAAAATTTGCCAACGCCTGCTAAGCCTGTGCAAACGGAATTTGCTCGGTTGAATTTATCGCATACCGTAACGAGCAAACGTAAGCTTCGTCAGCTTGTGGAAGATGGTATCGTTGAGGGATGGGATGATCCGCGGTTGCCTACCTTAAAAGGGATGCGTAAACGAGGCTATCCTTCTGCAGCTATCCGGCAGTTTTGTGAAATGATTGGAATTTCGCGTAGTGATTCGGTCATTGATATGTCAGTGCTTGAAGAGTGTGTGCGAGCTGAGCTCAATCAAACTGCTCGACGTGCTTTATGTGTATTTGATCCTTTAAAAGTCATCATTGAAAATTACCCAGAAGATGGTGTAGAAGAGCTAACAGCTTCTTTTCACCCGCAAGATCCTAACGCATTAAGCCGTGTTCTTCCTTTTTCTCGTGAATTGTATATTGAGCGCAGTGATTTTATGGAAGATCCGCCTAAAAAATATTTTCGCTTATCGCCAGGTACGGAAGTGCGATTGCGTCATGCCTATGTTATTCGCTGTACAAGGGTAGTCCATAACGAAAAAGGTGAGGTTATTGAATTACGCTGCACTTATGATAAAGATACTTTAGGTAAAAATCCTCCCGATAGAAAGGTCAAAGGCGTTATTCATTGGGTTTCAGCAAAACATGCACATCCTATAAAAATTTATCAATATGATCGGCTTTTTAATGATGCAAACCCAGCTCGTGAGGATGATTTTCTACAATTTTTAAACAAAAATTCGTTAACTACGCTAGAAGCTTTTTGTGAGCCTGCGTTGAAAAAACAACCTAGCGATGAAGTCTTTCAATTTGAGCGGCTAGGTTATTATGCGGTCAACCAATTAAATGAGCAAGGCGAGGTGAGTGCTTTTCACCGCGTTGTGGATTTGAAGGATACTTGGAATAAATAGTTTTTTCATAAAAAATCCTCTCTCCCCTCGGGAGGGAGAGGATTAAAATTTAGAGCTCTACCCTCTCCCATTAATAGGAGAGGGGATCTTTTTCCTTAAATTGATGCCATAGGGCATCAATTAGCCACACAGCCAGTGTAGCCCGTAAGGAGCAAAGCGAATTACGGGGATTACGCTCTAAAGACCAACGAATGCAAAGGTGTTTGCGCATTATTATTGTTTTTGTTGTTCTATATGAGGATCGTATCATTTGTTGAGAAACCCCGTAATTCGCTTTGCTTCTTACGGGCTACGTTTTGCCAAAAGTCCTCTCTCCCCTCGAGGGAGAGAGCTAGAGAGAGGGGATTTTCCTTAAGTTGACGCCATTACGTGAACGCTTACAAGAGTTAAGAGGATATTATGCTTAAAATTTACAATTCATTGACCCGCAAAAAAGAGATATTTAAACCGCTTCATCCCGGTAAAATTGGCATGTATGTCTGTGGGATTACGGTTTATGACCACTGTCATTTAGGTCATGCGCGCTCAATGGTTTGCTTTGATGTGATTGTCCGTTTTCTACGTTCGCAAGGGTATGACGTCACTTTTGTGCGCAATATTACCGATATCGATGACAAAATTATTGTGCGAGCACAAGAGCGTGGGATTCCGATTAATGAATTGACGGATTACTATATCAAGACAATGTATGAGGATACGCAAGCTTTGAATGTGTTGCCTCCCGATATGGAGCCTCGAGCAACCGGTCATATTGATAGTATTATTGGATTAATTCAGCGCCTGATTGATGCTCAATATGCTTATGTGAGTGAAAATGGTGATGTGTGCTATCAAGTAGAGCGGTTTAAAGAATACGGTAAATTATCGCATAAAGATTTAGAGGGTTTAATCGCCGGCGCTCGTATCGATGTAGTGAAAGAAAAACGCTCTCCACTTGATTTTGTTTTATGGAAAAAAGGAAAAGCAGGTGAGCCTAGCTGGCCATCTCCTTGGGGAGAGGGGCGCCCTGGCTGGCATATTGAGTGCTCGGCTATGGCTATGGAAGAGTTAGGTGAGCAGTTTGATATTCATGGTGGGGGATTGGATTTACAATTTCCTCATCATGAAAACGAAATTGCCCAAAGTGAAGCAGCAAGCGGCAAGCCTTTTGCCAATTATTGGTTACACGTAGGTATGCTGCAAGTCAATAATGAAAAAATGGCTAAATCCGTAGGGAATTTCTTTACCATTGCGGATGTTTTAAAAAAATATCATGCTGAAATGATTCGTTATTTTCTTTTAAGCAGTCATTACCGAAGCCCGCTTAATTATTCCGAAGAAAATTTACAGCTAGCGGGCCGCTCATTAACCCGTCTTTATCAATCGATTAAGGATATTGAGTTTTCTGAAGATGATGGATTGGATGAAGCTTGGATTCAGCAATACCACGCGGCTATGAATGATGACTTTAATACTCCTGTGGCTTTATCGGTCTTATTTCAGCTAAGCCATGAAATTAATAAAACCAAATCCCCGCGTTTAGCCCAGACATTAAAGCATTTGGCGGGCACATTGGGAATTTTACAAGCATCTTCAGCTGATTTTTTACAAGCAGGATTAGCCAATAAAGAGGTGGATAGCGAGGCGATTCAGCAATTAGTAAATGAGCGAAATGAAGCAAGAGCAAAAAAAGATTGGGCAAGGGCTGATGAGATCAGGAAAACACTCTTAGCTCAAGGCATTGAATTAGAAGATGGCGCTGAAGGCACCAAATGGCGCTCGTTGTGAATGCGGCAAATTATCTACTACTGACTTGTCACTCGTAAAATCTCCGCTAATGAGGTGTCGCCTGCGAGTACGCGGTTAAATCCATCTTGGCGGATGCTTGGTGTGGTGGGGCGGATGTAATTTTCGATGGTTTGTAGCGCTTCGTTGCGGTGAATCAATCCCCGTAAGGTTTCATCGATAGTGATTAATTCGTATATCCCTGTGCGTCCTCGGTACCCTGTATGGTTACATTGCTCACACCCTTGGGGTTCTGATACCTTGGAAATATCCATCGTGGCATCAATGCCCATTAAATCTCGCTCGTCTTCTCTTAAAGCATGTGGTTTTTTACAAGAAGAACATAATTTTCTAACTAAGCGTTGGGCGATTAAGCCGATAATACTTGAGGATAATAAAAAAGATTCAACACCCATATCGTGCAAACGGGTTAATGCACCTAGTGCACTATTGGTATGAAGCGTAGAAAGGACTAAATGCCCAGTTAAGCTAGCTTGCACGGCGATTTCAGCGGTTTCTAGATCGCGTATTTCGCCAATCATTACCACATCAGGATCTTGACGTAAAATAGCTCTTAAGCCTTTGGCAAAGGTCATTTGTACTTTAGTATTTACCTGCGTTTGGCCTATCCCCGGCAAGTCGTATTCAATGGGGTCTTCAATGGTTAAGATATTACGACTAACCTGATTTAACTCGGTAAGCATGGCATAAAGCGATGTGGTTTTACCGGAGCCTGTGGGGCCTGTGACGAGCAAAATGCCGTGGGGCTCGGCAATTAATTTTCGGGCTTTATTTAAAGCGGTGGGTGCCATTCCTAGTAAATTTAAATCAAGCTCTGCCGCTTCTTTATCTAAAATTCTTAATACAATGCGCTCGCCATGGTTGGAGGGGAGGGTTGAGACGCGTACATCAATATTATGGCCGCCAATACGTAAGGCAATACGGCCATCCTGTGGGATACGTTTTTCCGCGATGTCTAATTTAGCCATCACTTTGACTCGCGAAATAACCAGCGGGGCAATGCCGCGTTGAATTTCAAGAATTTCTTGTAAAATACCATCGACGCGGTTGCGTACAAGAACTCGATTTTCATAGGTCTCAATATGAATATCGGATGCTTTCTGCTTGATAGCTTGGGTGAATAATGCATTAAGCAGGCGAATAATAGGCGCATCATCTTGATTGTCTAATAAATCTTCGCTTATTGGGAGTTGACCTGCTAATTTAGTTAAATCCATTTCTTCTTCCATGCCTTCTGCTGCATCAAGAATAGAGGATTGAGATTGATAGACTTGTGCAAGCTGTTGTTGGAATTCGGCTGGGCTCACTGCTTTGCAGTAAAACTCGCATTGTAACAAACGCTTCACTTCGGCAAACACTTGAAAAGGCGTATTGACCAAGTGGTAAAGGACTATTTTGCCTTGCTCTAATTTGCTGGCGACAACGCCGTGTTTTTTAGCAAATAGATAGGGCAGTTGCTTAAATTTTTCCTTGGTTTCCATGGCCTATTTAGTGACCTCAACACGCTTTAATGGCGGTGGATTGCTAAAAGGTTTCGGCAAATTCGAAAGGTGAAGGGGGGGTAATACGGTGCTCTTATTTCTTCTATCATAGGGTTGCGTGCGGGTAAAGCCTAATTGATATTGACGTAAATCATTGTACTTACCACCCGTTACTTGTAAATTGTCGCGTTCAGTACGAAGGATGCAAGGACGGATGAAAACCATAAGGACTTTCTTTTCCCGATTGGTGATATTGTGCTGGAATAGTTTCCCGATACCAGGGATACCGCCTAAAATAGGGATGCCATTATTATCGTTACCTAAACTATCTTGTGCTAATCCGCCTAATACAACGATATCCCCACTTTCTACATGCACTGACGTTACAATTGAGCTGATATTAAAGGTTGGGTTTGTCCCTGGATCAATAGGATTGGTTGTATCCAACGTATCATTGCCCTGATCGATTTGCATTTGAATACCGCGGTCACGGGTAATTTGCGGGCGCACATATAAATGCAATGCAACATTCACCCGATCAAAGGTGGTAAAAGGGCTCCCAGCGGTGGTAGCACCTGCATTATTGGGGTAAGACGAGGAAGCAACAGAAACTTGCTTGCCGATTAAAATTTTGGCTTGTCGATTATCTAATACCACGACTGAAGGTGTAGACAGGATATTAGCTCGGTGCAGACGCGCAAGGGCATAAATTTGAGCTTGGAATTGATTGACAGACGTTCTTGAATTAATAATAGCGAAGCCAGGTCTGAATGTATTGGGTAATTTGGTGGTTTGATCAATGCTTCCCCACTCAATACCTAGACTATTAAAATCAGCTTCATTGATTTCAACAACCATCGCTTCGATCAGTAATTGAGCGGGGCGGATGTCGAGTTGATTAATGACTGATTTTAAAGTGCGGATGAGCGTAGCAGGGGCATTGATAATAACCGAGTTGGTATTGGGCTCTGCGATAATTTGAACGGTGGGTTTTGTAGTGCCCTCATTTTGTGTGGTGACGCCTGTACTATTTGGTGTTGCTCCGTTATTACCAAAACCATCGGTTGAAACAGCGACAGGTACATTGCCACTAGAAGAATTATTGACCAAATTAGAATTAGGGTTCGTGCTGTCTAAGGCAGGTCTTGTAATGGTGCCAATGGTTGTTCCGACATTACCACTAAAGCTTGCTTGTGCTATTCCCGCTAAAATAGGCACTACATCTTCGGCACGTAAATAATTTAAATAAATGACTTGGGTATTGCCGCTTTGGCCGGTTGGGTTTTCTTTGTCCAGCTGGGCGATGAGCATACGTAATCGGATGCGCTCGGTTTTACTTCCGCTTAATAAAATGGCATTACTGCGATCATCGGCTGCTAGGGTAGTTTGGCTGGAGGAGGGCGCCCCAGGCTGCATTTTCACCAAATCTTTAAGCGTATTGACAACATCCATGGCCAGCGCATGTTTTAAAGGAACCATATCAATGCCATTGGCTGACGAACTATCCACTTGCTTAATAATATTTCCTAATTGTCTAATGTTACTCGCACGCCCGGAAAGAATGAGCATATTAGACGGAGCGTAAGCCGATACAGAGCTCCATTGCGGCATTAAAGGACGTAAGACAGGTACGAGTTGTTCAGCGGGGACATAATGTACCGGTACAACTTGCACCATCATGTCATCGCCTTGCGGAGGGTTTTTAAGCTGGCTTAAAAGATCGGGTGATTGGGTTTTAGCATCAATGTTAGGAACTATCTTAACGATATTCCCGCTAGGGACAGCCGCATAGCCAGAGACTTGTAACATAGAGAGAAAAACTTGATATAACTCTTTGTCAGACATGGGTGTGCTTGAAACAATAGAGATTTTTCCTTGCACTCTGGGATCAATAACAAAATTTTTGCCGGTTATACGAGAGACTTCGCCAATGACCGCGCGAATATCTGCATTTCTTAAATTCCATATTTTCTGGCCTTGGGCCTCTGATAATTGGAGATCATCATAAGGGAGCGCTTGCTGATTGTCTAACAACGGAGAGTCTTTGATTTTTGTTTCTAAATCCCGGGCGAGAGAATAATCCATCATGGGACCTATTTGAATGCGGTAGGCATTATTTGACTGCTCAATTTTCATGGGTTGCTGAATAGTCTCAGCTAATTTTTTTTGGGCATTCTCTGCAGATTCGGCTGTCGCAAATGAACCGGTTTCCAATATATAAGCTGGCTTGCCATCGAGCGGAACTACTTTTATAGCAAGGTCTCCTGCAAAAATGGAGCAAGATAAAAGCAAAGTAAATAGTGAAATGCTAAGTCTCATGCAAAGGCCGGTTGAATCAGTTATGCAAATAAGGTCCGCATTGTAACATAGATTCATTCTAAGATAAAAATAAGAGGTTTTTGTGGGGGTGGGGGGGGGGGGCTAACTTTTCCGCTCCCTGACGGTCGCGGTTCGGTGGGGTGGGCTAACTTTTCCGTTTCCTGATGGTCGTGGTTCGGTGGGTGGGGTAACTTTTCCGCTTCCTGACGGTCGCGGTTCGGTGGGTGGGGTAACTTTTCCGCTTCCTGACGGTCGCGGTTCGGTGGGGTGGGCTAACTTTTCCGCTTCCTGATGGTCGTGGTTCGGTGGGTGGGGTAACTTTTCCGCTTCCTGACGGTCGCGGTTCGGTGGGGTGGGGTAACTTTTCTGCTTCCTGACGGTCGCGGTTCGGTGGGGGGTGAATCTTGATGTGGTGGCTATGGGTGGACTCGAACCACCGGCCTCAGCATTATGAGTGCCGCGCTCTAACCGGCTGAGCTACATAGCCACAAGAGGCCGTGATTTTGTCTTTTTATAGGGATGATGTCAAGTAGCTATGCAATTTAAATAATTAAAACATATAGCGCTCCGCCCTCACGTAATACCTGCACTAACAGTTGTTGTTTCTTTTGCAAGGCAATCGTTTGCAGTTCTTTTGTATTGTGAGTAGGTTGTCTGTTTGCGCTGATGATAATATCACCCGGTCTTAAACCTGCGCGCCATCCAGCGCTATTTTCGGATGCGCCAACTACTTGTATCCCAACAATATGGCCATGTAATGGAGAATCTTGCTCAAAGTTTCTTAATGCCAAGCCATACAAGAAAGGATTATTAGCTTGTAGTTTTTGCTCATTTTGCTTCACGTCCGTCACGACCGCGTTCAATACTTTTTCTTTGCCGTCACGATTAATAGTGATTTTAGCATCGCTTCCTACCCGTAATAAGCTAATCGTTGTTTTAACTTGAGTGGCCTGCGTAATTTTAGTGTCATTAATTTTTGTAATGATATCGCCTGCTTGTAAACCAGCGGCTTCTGCGGGAGAGCCCATGTTTACTTGAGCAATAAGGGCACCTTGAAAATCTTCAGGATACCCCATGGCTTGGGCTAATTCTGGGGTTAAATGTTGCACATAAACACCCATTAAGCCGCGATGAACAGAACCGTATTTTAATAATTGTTGAGCGACATCTTTAGCCATGTTAATAGGAATAGCAAACCCAATACCCACATTACCGCCGTACATGGAAATAATGGCTGTGTTAATTCCGATAAGCTCGCCTTTTGTATTAACTAATGCACCGCCTGAGTTACCAGGATTAATAGCCGCATCAGTTTGGATAAAGTTTTCTATTCCTTCAATATTAAGATCACTGCGTTTCATCGCACTGACAATACCGAAGGTTGCTGATTGGCTATTACCGTAACTATTAAGGCCAAATGGGTTCCCAATAGCTACCACAAAGTCACCAACCTCTACTTTGTCAGAATCACCAATGGGTAAGCTTTTTAAATTTTTAGCATCAATTTTAAGTACAGCAACATCGGTTTCGCTGTCACCGCCCACAAGCTTTGCTTTTAAGCGTCGACCATCATTTAACGTAACGGTAATCAAACTCGCATTACGAATAACATGATCATTGGTTAAAATAATACCATTTTTGGTGTCAACGATAACACCTGAGCCAATGTTTTGAAATTTTCGTGGTTGTTGTGGTGCTTGCGGTTGTTGGCGATTATCTTGGGGATTATCTTCATCGTCAGATGAGGGAGCTAAAACACCTGGGTTTACTCCTTGTACAGCAACATTCACAATGGCAGGCATCGTATTTTTTAGGACTGGAGCAAGCGTTGGTAAAGAATCAGCAGCTACGGCTGCCTTTGTAAATGCTAAAGCAACTATTAAACTTAAGATTTGTCGAAATTTGCTCATCATAGTGTTTATCCCATGTGGATTATTAGGGTCTAGTTATTAAACCAAATTAATGTTGCCATTCTACCAGTTAAAGCTCCTCTACGGTAAGAGTAGAATTTTTCTTTCAATTCAAAAGTGCACGCATTTGCCTGGAAAACATTGCTTATGCCTTGGGCGTTAAGAATTAATTCAGCCATTTTGGGTAAATCAGCATAATAACGTGAGCCATGATCACTAAACGTATCCATCGTAAAGGGATAGTGCTCGGTAAATGTTTGCTTCACTTCTTTACCTACTTCGTAACATGTTCCGCAAATACCAGGTCCTATCCATGCCATCAAGGATTCAGGGGTATTATGCATTTGGGCTAAGGTATTTTCTATAACACCATTAACCAAACCTCGCCAACCCGCATGAATGGCTGCTATTTCAGTTCCATCGCGATCACAAAGAACGATGGGTAAACAATCTGCGGTCACGATGACAAGAGGAAAATCCTTACATCGTGTAACCGCTGCATCCGCACAGCGGTCAGCACAGGACTCTATTGTAACACACTTTGTGCTGTGAGTCTGCTCAAGCCAAGCGGGTTCACCTGGTAATGATAAATTTTGTATTAATGCTTTACGATTAGCTTGAACAAGCTCTTGATGATCACCAACATGCAGTGCTAAGTTATTTTGATCATAAGGAGAAACGCTATATCCCCCCATCCTCGTCGTTGTTAAAGCACTAATCGTTGGTGGTGCGGGCCAATTTGCTAGTAGATTAGTCAAAGTTTGCGTCCAATATGTTTAAAAGTAATTGAAAATCATTGGGTAAAGGCGCTGTAACTGTTAGTATTTCTCGAGAAGAGGGATGAGTCAATGATAATCGATAAGCATGCAACGCTTGCCGCTTAAACGCATTCAAAGCTTGTTTTAATGATTCATCCGCTTTAAATGGAAGGCGAACCCGACCGCCATAGAGCGCATCACCTACGATGGGGTGATGAATATGGGCCATGTGCACCCGAATCTGATGGGTCCGTCCGGTCATTAATTTGACATCTAATAACGTAAAATCGTGATAATGTTTTTCAATGGCATATTGCGTAATAGCTTGCTTACCTTGCGCAAAGACCGCCATTTTTAAACGATTTTTGGGATGCCTTCCATAACAAGTATCGATAATGCCGCCAGAAATAATATGCCCATACACTAGCGCTAAATAGTGGCGCTGAATATCGCGTGCCTGCATTTGTTGAATGAGATAAGTATAAGCAGGTAGGGTTTTCGCTACAATTAATAGCCCCGTTGTATCCTTATCTAAACGATGCACGATGCCTGCTCTTGGAAGTCTTTGTAACAAGGGTGAATGGTGCAAAAGCGCATTCACTAGCGTGTGTTGTGGATTTCCAGCGCCTGGGTGAACAACTAAGCCGGCAGGCTTATTAATAATTAATACCTCGTCATCCTCAAAGATAATATCAAGTGGAATCGCTTCGGCTTTTACGGATGTTTCAGCGGCATCTAAATGGACTTCCAACCGGACCCGTTCAGCGCCTTTTACTTTATCTTTAGGTTTGCAATCTAATTGGCCATTGACGGTAATATGACCTTCTTTAAGCCAAGTGGTCAGTTGGGCGCGGGAAAAGTCAGAAAATAATTGTGCAAGGGCCGCGTCTAGGCGCTGGCCGTGAGACTCGGAAGGAATGATTCCTTCTTTAATCAATGGTGAATTCATGCTACAGCAGTTTCTGCAACCAGTCGACCACGCAAGGAGTTTGGTTGGGCTTCGGTAATAACTACATCGACAAACTGCCCTTGTAATTCGGCCGGGCCATCAAAATTGACGACTCGGTTACATTCAGTACGCCCAGCTAATTGTTGCACTCGCTTTTTAGAGGTACCTGTTACCAGAATTCGTTGTGTACTACCTACCATGGATTGACTGTAATGAGAGGATTGAATCAAAAGCCTGTCTTGTAATATTTTAAGTCGCTGCTTTTTTACAGCCATCGGCGTTTCATCGGGAAGATTGGCTGCAGGAGTCCCAGGTCTTGCACTATAAATAAAACTAAATGACATATCAAAGCCAATTTCATGAACAAGATCCATGGTGGCTTGAAAATCATCATCCGTTTCACCCGGAAAACCAACAATGATATCCGTAGATAGGCGAATATCGGGGCGAATTTTACGTAATTTACGGATTTTCGATTTAAATTCTAAAGCAGTATAGCCTCGTTTCATGAGTGCAAGAATGCGATCAGAGCCGCTTTGAACCGGTAAATGTAAATGGTTAGCGAGCTCAGGAACCTCTGCATACGCATTAATCAGATTATCGGAGAAGGCAAGGGGGTGTGAGGTCGTGTAACGAATCCGACCGATGCCATCGACCGCTGCTAAGTAATGAATAAGTAAGGCTAAATCAGCTATTTCTCCATTATGCATTAACCCGCGATAGTCATTAACATTTTGACCGAGCAGGTTGATTTCCTTAACGCCTTGCTGGGCTAATTGATAACACTCCGCCAAGACATCATCAAAAGGCCGACTAATTTCCTCACCCCGCGTATAAGGGACAACACAATAGCTGCAATATTTACTGCAGCCTTCCATAATCGAAACGAAGGCGATCGGGCCTTCTGCACGCGGTGCAGGTAAGTGATCAAATTTTTCAATTTCAGGAAAGCTAATATCGACAATGGGCTTGCGTGACGCTAAACGCTGTTCCAGCATTTGGGGCAGTCGGTGTAAAGTTTGTGGGCCAAAAACCAAGTCGACAAAAGGCGCTCGCTTAAGAATATCTCCCCCCTCTTGGCTTGCAACACAACCGCCAACTCCAATGATAACATGAGGGTTCTTTTGCTTATAATCCCGCCATTGGCCTAATTGAGAAAATACTTTTTCTTGGGCCTTTTCCCGGATAGAACAGGTGTTTAATAAAATAACATCCGCTTCTTCCACATTGTCAGTTTTCTCTAGTTGATGCGAATGATTTAAAACCTCTGCCATTTTCGATGAGTCATACTCATTCATTTGGCAGCCGTTTGTTTTGATATATAATTTTTTAGCCATCATAAGTGATTTAATCCTGACTATTTTTACAAAAGGTTTCTTTTATTTTAGGAAGAATAAGCAGCGCTATGAACATGCCTATAGGTAGTAAAGCTAAGGCAATATGATAGGCTTCTAAAGGATAAACGCGAACTTTGTCGACAATTTCTCCTTTCCATAATTTATCTAATATATATCCAATAATAGGCTGCCCAAGCGCAATACCAATCATATTCATCATATTCATAAAACTTAAGCCGGTAGCTACGTATTTTTTATTACAAATTTCTTTAGCAAGGGCAAACGCCGGCAAAAATCCTGCTGAAAAAACACCAAAGGCAAATAAAAGAACTTCCATGAGCCAGCCGGATTGAATAGGGGCGTAGATAAAGCTAATCGAGCAAATCAAAGCACCTATACATCCAATATACATCGGTGGCTTACGCCGGCCGATACGATTGGAGAATATGCCCCAAAGAGGACTAGCAATGGCCCAACCTACAAAAACTAATGAAATATAATTAGCAGCTGTTGCTTTGGCAACATTCATTTTAAACATAAGAAAGGGCACTCCCCATAGGCCGCAAAAAATAGGGGTCGCCATGTACATAAGGCCGCCATAAGTGGCTACCAGCCATAGTTGTTTATTTTTAATAAGTGCAACCAGGCTTTTTAAAACATGCTCATCTTCACTGGCTTCACCAGAATGTTCTAGTGGTCTTGTATGCGCTGGGGCATCTTTTGAAACGATAAAAATGAGTATGGCAATGACGATACCAATGCTGCCCATAATAATCATACTTTGACGCCAGCCGTAATTATCAATCAATAATGCTAAAGGCGCTTCTCCGCCAATCGCGCCTAACATGCCAAGCGTCACCATGAGCCCCGTAAGAAAAGCAAAACGCTCAGGAGCGAACCAATTGGCGGCCAATTTCATGGTACCTACCGCTGCAAAGGCAGAGCCAAAACCAATCATTAAACGCGCAAGGCAGGCCATAAAGAAATTATCGGTTAATCCAAAAGCAATGGTACTCACCGCGCAAATAGAGGTAGCTATCGTCAAAAGGCGGCGAGGACCGAAATAATCCATCAATACACCACCAGGAAGCTGCATGGCAGCATAAGAGTAAAAATAAATGCCAGATAAAATACCCAGCGTATGACTGGTTACAGAAAAATCACGCATTAACTCGTTACTCATCACACTAGGAGAGACTTGTAACAGGCACTCATAAAAATAAAAAACACAACCTAAACCCCATATAATCCAGGGCATAATTGATTTGACCAATGTTGTATCTGAGTGGATAGCTTGAGATTTACTGTGACCCATTATATCTACTACTCCTTACAGCTAATGAAGTGAAGGTGCGAAATCTTAAAATGTTATCAGCTTGATTAGTAATTGTCTATTGTGTTTTTTGTATATATCGCAACTGTCTCATCTAATTGGACTATCCTTCCCACGGATTGATAATGGGAACGCCAGCTACTTCGTAGGGAGCACGATCGCGTGATGCCACGGTAAATTTTCGTGAAGCGGCAATTGCAGCGATGTAGCCGTCAGGTGTTGGAAATCCTCGTCCAGCACTCTTTGCTGTCACGGCCAATTCGGCATAATGTTGAGCAGCATCGATGTCGAATGGTAGCACTCGATCTCTAAACAGCCCCATGAGACCCTTGAGCGCTTGCTCAAGCATCTCTTTGCGCTTACCAATTGGGAGTGCTGCGATGCCAAATAATAGTTCGGCCAGTGTAACACTCGACAAATACAGGGTTTCTACTGCTTGGTCGTTAAGCCAGGCCCTTACAGATACGTTAGGTTCAGGCCTCATCGCCTCAGAAACAACATTGGTATCGAGGATAATCATTCAAACTCCAGCGGTTTGGCAGGTTTTTTGTCACTCACCTGATTGAACACTTCGAAATCCTCATTTGTCAGACCGATCTTGTGCCCCAATTCTGCAAGAGCATCACCCATGCGAACACGCATCTCTGGTTTGACTACATTAGCAAGAATTTCACGAACCTCCGCTTCTGTGCTTTGCCCATGCATAGCAGCCCGTACACGCAACGCGCGATGGACATTATCAGGCAGATTTCGTATAGTTAGCATGGCCATAGCATCACCTCATTAAAATGCATTCCATACCTTCATTATAGTTATTTGCATGCATTTCGGCAATGGGATGTACAGAGCGCAACCCTCGTGGTGCGAAAAGTTGCCAAGTTTTTAAAACCGCTTCATAAATACAGACATATCCGGTTTTGTCTGAAGCCGATATTGATACACCACGTAAAAAGATACTACATTTTTCAGGTAATTACGGGTTTCATGCCAAGGGAGTGTTTCTATCCATATATCCATGTCTTTAGGAGGGTGATTTTGCATCCAATACACGACTTGTCTTGGCCCTGCATTGTAGGCTGCGGCCATTAAGATAGGGTGCTCATGGAAGCGCTGTGCTAATTGCTTTAAATAAGCGACCCCGATGTTAATATTTTTCTGCGAGGAGAATAATTGTTTTTTGTCTTTATATTCAATTTTTTCTTTTTTAGAAATAGCAGAGGCCGTGGCGGGCATCACTTGCATTAATCCCTGGGCACCTGCGGATGATATGACATCTTCTCTAAAGCCACTTTCTTGACGAATAATTGCATAGACAAATGCTTGCGGGATTTGGTAATTACGGGCATAAGTTTTTACGGTGTGTGGGTAGGCAAGCGGGAAGCGAAGTGAAAGTTGATTGTTAAGCTCATCGGAGTTGCTTAAATAAAGCGATTTACCATGCCATTGTAAATCATGCGCTAGCCAGTAAGCTAAAGCGCTTTTATCATCTTTAGGTAATTCACTAGCAAAATCATTCAAGAGCCGCGATGCTTGAGTTATTTGTTTGGTAAGGTATAAATTTTTAATTTGATCGGTGATGGAGTGATAGGGCTTAAGTCGCTGAATATTTTCTATAGCCCGTTCGTTTTTAAAGCTAAATTGTTGTTTTAACCGCAGGCTTGCGAGGAAACCATAATAATTTCTAGTCTTGGCTAATTCCTGATAGATCGCCCGCGCTTCTTCTTTTTTACCCTGGGCATATAATGCACGAGCAAGCCAGTATTGCCAGCAAGGCTCATTTTTATCTTGCGATTGAAAAATTAAATGTTCTACTTTTTTCCATTGTCTGCCTTTCAACGCCAGGCGGATTTGCCAGCTTAAAAGGGTTTCATTTTTAAAAGCAGGTTCCATTTTTACAAACCAGTCTGAGGCATCATCATGATTACGAAGCGCTTTGTATAAAGCGATATGCGCAATAAAAGATTGTTGCTGTTTTTTATTTAAAAGCTGCTTAGTCTTCGGTAGTTGCCAAAATTTTAAAGCTTTATCCATATCCATAGAAACCAAGCGTTTAAGCCCGTATAAATAAAATTCACTATGAAGTTCGCTTTGGGAGAGTTCCGTAATACGCTTGGGGTTGCGGTAAATAGAATCCAATACTTTGATTTCTTGTAAACGTGGTGGGTGGTATTGTTGTAATAAAAAACTAGCTAAGCCGATATTTCGATTATCAAGGGCTAAAACTAAGCGCTGGGTAATCAATTTTTCATTGATGTCATGGGTTTTAAGCAACAGATTAAATAATTCATCGCAAGGTTTTGGCTGAGAGGTGCCATTTAACCATAGTGTTTTTGCTCCTTCGATGGCTTTTTGTTGTTGCCCTTGGTAATAAAGCGCTAGTTGTTCGTAGCACTGTAAATTGGGATCAGATGAATCTTGGTAGTGTTGAGTATAAAGTGCCCAATTTTTGGTGCGAGCCGCTTCGTACAGCCATTTGTCTCGTAGCTTCTGTGCCAAAGGTGTTTTTTGATCGATAAAAGCAAAGAAATCAGGACCTGGTGCCAGTGGCAATTGCTGGTACCAGGCACTAAATTTCATGAATCTATCGAGATAAGCCTCTGCCGTGGTATTGGCAAATGAAGCATGCAGATATAAGCACAGAAGGAGTACAGTAATTTTTTTCATAAAATATACGCAGTTTAATCGGTGCATTTTCGAAGCATAGCAATAGTTTTAGCATAATCCGTGCTATTAAATATAGTAGAACCTGCCACAAATTCAGTAGCACCGGCTAAAGCAAGCTCCCTAATATTTTTAGGCGTTATACCGCCATCTATACAAATAGGGAGCTTTGGAAATTGTAAATGAGTTAATTCTATCTTTTTGATAAGCTCAGGGATAAGCGCTTGGCCGCCGAAGCCTGGATTGACAGTCATGATGAGTATGAAATCAAGACGATGTGCGCTCCATTGAAGGTAATCGATGGACGTAGTAGGGTTTAAAACCAAGCCAGCCTGACATCCTTTTGATTTAATTAATTGTAAACTACGATCAAGATGTTGTGTGGCCTCTGGATGAATACTGATACGATTAGCTCCCGCATCAGCAAACCGCTCAATTAAATCGTCCACAGGGCTAACCATTAAATGCACATCAAGAGGCAGGTTGGGAAAGCGTTGACGAATAGATTGGCAAAGGGCTGGGCCAAACGTTAGATTAGGCACGTAATGATTATCCATTACATCAATATGAATCATATCAGCTGAGCCCTGCATAACCGCTTCGATTTCTTCGCCAAGACGAGTTAGATCAGCAGATAAGATAGAAGGAAGGATTTTATAGGAAGACATGGTTTATCCTTTAAACTTTAAGCCTAATCAATGCCATTATAAATTAAATGAACCATTAAACGTTAAATTAATAGAAGTAACTTGTAGGCGTGTACTACTATAAGACTGCGATGTTTGGGTCACAAAATAACGAAAATCAAGCCCCATAAGCGTAAAGTCATCAAGAAACCAACCTAGGCCTATAATGCCTTGTCCGGCGGGCCGACTCGTGCTCTCTGTGTCACTACTATTGGCTATTTCAACATTATTATTATAAAAGGTAATGCTATTTTTTACATGAGCATATCCAATACCCACGCCAACATAAGGAGAGAAGCTAGAAATGCCGCCCGGGGTGACAAAATCGTAAAATCCATTAAGAAGAAAGGCACCATAAGTGGTCTGTCCTTTCATACCTATGCCAGTATTAAAATTACTTGCTTTACCGATGACATAACCATCTGCGGATAGGTCTTGGTAAGTATTCATCCCTAGTAATAATTCACCTTCCACTCTGAATTGATTAATGCGATAACCCATTTGCCCGCCGATATTCCCCAAAACCCCATGTTTAATGGTCCCGGTGGTTGTGGTATTGGTAACAGGGCTTGTAAACGTAAAATCAAGATTGTTAGTGATACTGGGTCCAAGAAATAATCCGCCGTACCATCCCGGTATTGGATTAACCGCGTTGGCTGCTATGCCTATTAAAGACAAGGTTGCTCCTACCAAGTATTGACTTGGTTTTGATTTGATCAGTAGATTCATGAAGCGTCCTTACTTGTATTTAACTCCGTCAAAGCGATAGACCACACCTAGATTAGCCAAATGGGCTTGGAAAATTTTACCTAAAATATCCGAATTGGCTGTAGCAATATAGCGGTAGCTAATGTTTAATCCATACGTTTCCGCAAAATTATAATTAAGCCCCGCTGTACCTTGGTAGGCAAAGGCGCTGCCGTTTTCGCGAAATTGTGTTGCAACGGTAGGGCCTGTGCTATTTAAATGCGCATTAAGCCAGCCATAACCAATACCTAAACCAAGAAAGGGCTGAATGCCCGCAGGAACGCTATTACGAAAATCATAATAAATATTCGCTAATGCAAAAACAGCATTGTTATAGCCTGTAATGCCAGTTTGCGAGATATCATTGACTTGATAGCCTTTGCTATTGGCATTGATATAAGTAAGCTGTCCTTCATAACGCATGGGATTACTTTTAAATCCGAGGCTACCACCAGCGTTATAGCCTGATTTATAGTCGCCATTATTGAAGGTCGCGCCATCTATATTTTTATTTATATTATTTGGTAAATAAGCATACCCGCCAAAAAGACCAGCATACCACCCGTCAATTGGGGTTGCCGCATGAGAAAGGTTAGCAGCTAGCATAGCGGCGGAAAAAAATACAAGTTTCATACCATCCCTTAATTATGGAAACTTATTCCATGTTAATGGTTTGGCTTTATTTTGCAAGAAATTTTGGATACTCCCCTGATTAATCTAACAGTTGCGCACCCTCTTATTTTCGTATATACTTAAAGTATATACATAAGTCGGGGTTTTCTATGACTGCCACTAAAGTTTTTCAATCGGGGAATTCTCAGGCGGTAAGAATTCCTAAAAAATATCATATTAATAGCACTAGGGTCGAAATTTTTAAAAGAAATAATGAGCTTGTCATAAGAGAAGTGCCGGATAATCTTAAGCAAGCTTTCGAGCTAATGACGCAAATGCCAGAAGATGCTTTTGCAGAACCACGCGCCGACAGTAAACCTCAAGAGAGAACATTTTAACTCGGAGTGAGGTTGACTAACGTATTGATTTTGAAAGAGTTTAAGCATGTCATTAAAATACCTTCTTGATACTAATATTTGTATCTATATCATGAAACAAAAGCCAAAATCTGTAAGCGAGAAATTCGAACAACTTGCAGTAGGGATGGTGGGTATGTCAGCTATTACCTACGGAGAGTTGTTGTATGGTGCTCAAAAAAGTCAGTATGCAAAAAAAGCAGCCCAAGTAGTCCAGCAATTTTGTGACTACATTCCTCCTTTACCCTTATCATTAAAAGTTCCTGAATACTATGCAAATATCCGGGCTGAATTAGAAAAGAAAGGCAAAACCATCGGCAATAATGATTTATGGATAGCCGCACATTGTTTGGAGCTCAACATTATTTTGGTTACTAATAATGAAAAAGAGTTTTCGCGGGTAGAGCAATTAAAAATTGAAAATTGGGTTTAGGCGACGCCCCTAACGTTACCCCTTAAACCCCGAAGTAATCGGATACCGCCAATCTCGGTTAAATCCTCGTGGTGTAATTTTAACCCCAGGAGGAGCTTGGCGTCGCTTGTATTCATTGCGTTTGATCAATTTAATGACCTTAATGACATCCGCGGCAGCATATCCTTGTTGGATGAGCTCATCTACACTTTGATTATTTTCCATATAAGCGGTGATAATCCCATCGAGAATGGCATAAGGAGGTAAGCTATCTTCATCTTTTTGGTTAGGTGCAAGCTCAGCGGAGGGGGCTCTTGTGAGCACTCGTTCGGGAATGACTTTGGATAATGAATTACGATAGTGTGCTAAATCATACACCCTTGTTTTTAATACATCTTTTAAAACAGCAAAACCGCCGCACATGTCGCCATATAAAGTAGTATAGCCAACGGCTGTTTCACTCTTATTGCTGGTGCTTAAAAGCATGTATCCTTTTTTATTCGATAAGGCCATGAGCAACAAGGCTCGAATCCTTGATTGTAAATTTTCCTCGGTTACATCGGGAGCTAAGCCTTTAAATGGAGGGGCTAAGGTGGATAATAAGGCATTAAATGCGGGCTCTATGGATAAATTGAGATAATCAACCCGCATAGCGTTTGCTTGAAACTCAGCATCTTCTACACTCATTTTAGCAGTGTAACGAGAAGGCATAAGGACAGCATGAACTCTATCCGCGCCCAAGGCATCAACGGCAAGGCATAACGCCAAAGCCGAATCAATTCCTCCGGATAAGCCTAACAGTACGCCTGGAAAATGATTTTTTTCCACATAATCATTAAGCCCGCATAAAAGAGCTTGGTAAATTAAGGCCTCTTTTTTAAGCGCGGGAGTAATGGTTCCTTGTATGTCTTGATTTTCAATGGTTACTGTTTGTAAATCTTCTGCAAATGCTTTAGCGCGTGCGACAATTTCCCCTTGAGCATCGACTACAAATGATTGGCCATCAAAAACCAATTCATCTTGTCCGCCAACTTGATTGACGTAAATAAACGGTATGCCTTGTTTAGCATATTTTTTCACTAATTGTTCACGCCGTTGGTATTTATCGGTATCAAATGGGGAGGCATTAATGCATACAATGATGCTGGCATTCGCAGCAATTAAATCTTCCACTGGGGTTTTAGCCCAGATATCTTCACAAATACAAAGACCTATGTTTTTATTTTTAACCTTAATGATACAAGCATCTTTCTTCCCTTGATGAAAATACCTAACCTCGTCAAACACACCATAATTAGGGAGATATTGCTTATGATAAAGCCTTAAGAGCTTTCCATTGGCAATAACCCCGAGAGAATTATAACGTTGCTTCTTTTCAATAGAGGGATAACCTAGAATCACATGGCAATCTTTGGTAATGGCTTCAATATCCTTTAAAGCGCTATTGACTTGAGCGAATAATTCTTGGCGCAATAAAAGATCTTCAGGCGGATAGCCTGTGAGGGCTAATTCAGGGAAAATGATGAGATCATGGGCATTTTGATGGCTTTTAATGATATGAATAATCTTGGCCGCATTTTCAGCGACTGCACCAACGGTAGGGTTAAACTGCGCCATTAGAAATTTTAAGGACATTGTCTAGTAAGTTAAATGATCAAGCTATATATTCTATAGCATCCTATAAACGGCTACAATTTAATCCTATATGTATGGCAGGTGCGATTTTAAGTGCGGCTATAAGTGTAGAAATTATATAACCGTACTTAAAATCGCACCTCTATATGGCGACTCTTCTAACATAAGGGCCGATATAATGAATTTTAAAAATGCAGTCTTAGCCGGTATACCGGAGAAGCTTCCTGAAAGAAAGCCGTATGATCTTTCGATTAGTCACGCACCTAAGCGTAAAGATTGTCTTGCGCCTGCGGAAAAAAAACTAGCATTGCAAAATGCCTTAAGGTATTTCAAGCCTGAGCATCATGCCGTGCTTGCTAAAGAATTCGCTCAAGAACTTCATGATTACGGTCGTATTTATATGTATAGATTTCGGCCGACTTATTCTATACATGCTCGTCCTCTCAAGGAATATCCTTATCGCTCCAAGGCGGCGGCAGCGATTATGGTTATGCTGCAAAATAATCTAGATCCCCGCGTTGCTCAACATCCTCACGAGTTGATTACTTACGGAGGTAACGGAGCTGTATTTCAAAATTGGGCACAATACCTCTTGACGATGCAATACTTAGCCACGATGACAGATGAGCAAACGCTTGTTTTATACTCAGGCCATCCGCTAGGGCTTTTTCCTTCACATCCCGATGCACCGCGGTTAGTCATTACTAACGGGGTAATGGTGCCTAATTATTCTAAACCTGATGACTGGGAGCGCTTTAATGCATTAGGCGTTACACAGTATGGGCAAATGACGGCGGGTTCCTTTATGTATATTGGACCCCAGGGGATTGTGCATGGAACTACCATCACCATTCTGAATGCAGGACGAAAAATAGGTTGTAAAAATGGATTGGGTGGTAAAATATTTGTTTCCGCGGGGCTTGGTGGTATGTCGGGGGCTCAAGCTAAAGCTGCCGTAATTGCTGGTGCCATTGCGGTAATAGCTGAAGTCAATCCCATGGCGGTTAACAAGCGGCATAGCCAACACTGGGTCGATGAAGTTTTTACTAATTTAGATGAATTGATTGAGCGTCTAGAAAGGGCTCGAGCTAAAAAAGAAGCTGTATCACTGGCTTATCAAGGAAATATCGTTGATTTATGGGAGGCATTATTAGCAAAAAATGTCAAAGTGGATATGGGGTCTGATCAAACCTCGCTGCATAATCCCTGGGCTGGCGGCTATTATCCCGTCGACATTTCTTTTGAGGATGCTCAGCGGTTAATGGCGGAGGATCCCGATCGTTTTTGTAAAGAAGTGAAGCGTTCTCTTGTCCGCCATGCTGATGCGATTAATAAAATGGCAGCAAAAGGTATGTACTTCTTCGATTATGGTAATGCCTTTTTATTAGAGGCAAGCCGTGCTGGTGCTGACATAGTAAATGCTGATGGCACATTTAAATACCCTTCGTATGTTCAAGATATTATGGGTCCTATGTGTTTTGATTATGGATTTGGACCATTTCGTTGGGTATGTACATCAGGTGATGAACAGGATTTAGCGTTAACCGATGAATTGGCCGCATCTGTTTTAAAATCTTTAATGACTCATGCACCCGAAGAAATCAAGCAACAATTATCAGATAATCTTCATTGGATTTTAGCGGCACGTGAAAATAAGTTAGTAGTCGGCTCGCAAGCAAGAATTCTTTATGCGGATGCACAAGGGCGCATTAAAATTGCGGAAGCTTTTAATGAAGCGATTAAAGCAGGAAAAATCTTAGCACCTATCGTCTTAGGCCGCGATCATCATGATGTATCAGGAACTGATTCTCCTTACCGTGAAACATCGAATATTTACGACGGCTCTCAGTTCACCGCGGATATGTCCATACAAAACGTGATAGGAGACGCTTGCCGCGGTGCTACGTGGGTTTCATTGCATAACGGTGGTGGTGTTGGTTTTGGAGAAGTAATGAACGGTGGATTTGGCATGGTGCTAGATGGCTCAGACGACGCCAAGCGCCGATTGGAATCCATGCTTTTTTGGGACGTAAATAACGGCATAGCCCGCCGAAGTTGGGCACGAAACTCAGGCGCTATGTTTGCAATTAAACGAGCGATGGAAATGGAGCCCAATTTGGTAGTGACGATGCCGAATTTAGTGGATGAGGTGATTTTTAATGAAGTTCAAATCATTTAAATAATCTGATATACCCAAGATGCTTCAAAAATAGCATTTTGAAGCATCTTGGGTATATAATACTGCCGCCTTCATTAATTGGGTATGCCTTCATGTTGAAATCGGCGTTACTACGGATGGTGAGCGTGTTTCCAGCCGCTGTGCTAATGCGTGGGCAAGATTATCAGAGAAAAGGACATGTGCTGAGCGTTCGTTTGAGCGATGGTTTGCTTAAGGCGCGCGTGAAGGGTAGTTCTAGTCAAATTTATGATGTCCACTTTGATCTAAAATCTTGGCCGACTAAAGCAGCAAAATGCAGTTGCCAGTATATGGTCAACTGTAAGCATGCGGCTGCTTGTCTTTATGAATTAGAAGTTAGAGAAAAAAATCAATTAAATATCAACGATAATTTCTCTGAGCGCTACCTAGATACTCATGAGCTCGTTAAAGAAGAAATTATTGATATCGATAATGTTGAATGGTACTCCCAGGTTGAACCAGGCCGCCATGATTTTTTTTCTTATCAATTGGGTATTTTGATTGATAAGAAAACAGTAAGCATTGTACCTTTGGTAGCGGACTTATTAAAAAGGCTCGATCAAGGGCTTTTGGATAATTTACCCGATAATAAACTATTTAAACTTCCTTTAGCCCAAGGGAAAGCTTTACAGGTCAGCTTAGGTAGAATAAGGCCTTTATTAAAATTATTGTTGCAGTATTGGCATAAAATTCCTAAAGAAGATATTACCATCCAAATTAAGCGTTATCAGCTGCTATTGCTTCAAGAAATGGAGCTGGCATTAGCAACGACCAAAGCTAGATGGCAGGCCACCGAATTATTGCAAACCCAGTTGCAGCAATTATTATCTTGCCATACGCTGCCTCTTATTCCTCCCCCTAAGCATCTACAAACAACCCTCCGAGATTACCAACAGCAAGGGCTAAATTGGCTGCAATTTTTACGAGCCAATCAATTTGGCGGTATATTAGCTGATGACATGGGATTGGGTAAAACCATACAAACGCTCGCACATTTACAATATGAAAAGGAACAAGGTCGAGTAAAGCAGGCTAGCCTTATTGTGGCACCTACAAGCTTAGTGTGGAATTGGTATGATGAAGCAAAGCGTTTTGCACCTAACCTTAGTGTTTTAGTTTTTCATGGCAGTGAGCGGCATGCTGATCATTTTGATGATTATGATGTAGTTATTTCAACCTATGGGCTTATTCAACGAGATAAAGTTCGCTTTTTAAAGTATAAATTTTACTATCTTATTCTTGACGAAGCACAACTTATTAAAAATGCTCGTACAAAAACCACCCAAATTATTCAGCAATTGCAAGGAACCCATCGTTTATGTCTAACCGGAACCCCGCTTGAAAATCACCTTGGCGAGCTTTGGTCATTGTTCAATTTTTTAATGCCGGGTTTATTGGGTGATCCTCGTCAATTTCGTCAGAAATTTAGAATTCCTATTGAGAAGCATGCTGATCAGGGCGTTAAACAGCATTTAATCCGGCGAATTGCTCCTTTCATATTGCGTCGTACTAAAAATCAAGTTGCACGCGAATTGCCGCAAAAGACAGAAATGGTGCGCATGCTTGAACTAGCAGGTTCCCAGCGCGATCTTTATGAAGCGGTCCGTATGAGTATGGAAAAGAAAGTACGAGAAGCTATCGCCGAGCAAGGGCTGGGAAGAAGCCATATCATATTGTTGGATGCATTACTTAAGCTTCGACAAATTTGTTGTGATCCGCGATTATTGTCCTTGTCAGAAGCTTCGATGGCACACGGCACATCGGTGAAATTAAACAGCCTTCTAGAGTTACTGGATAATTTAATGGAAGAAGGCCGCCATGTTTTAGTCTTCTCACAATTTACTTCCATGCTTAAATTAATTGAACAAGAATTAATCGCCAGAAAATACCGCTATTTGCAGCTAACAGGGCAAACCCAAAATCGCCAAGATATTGTTCGTGATTTTCAAGAAGGAAAGGCCCCTATTTTTTTAATTAGCTTAAAAGCCGGCGGTACAGGATTGAATTTAACTCGGGCAGACACCGTGATTCATTACGATCCTTGGTGGAATCCAGCAGTTGAATCGCAGGCTACCGATCGCAGCCATCGTATAGGGCAAGAAAATCCTGTTTTCGTCTATAAATTGATTACCGCAGGAACCGTCGAAGAAGCTATTTTAAAGATGCAGACAAGGAAGCAGCAATTGTTTGAGGGCATATTATCGTCAGAGTTATCGGAGCATGCAGCGTTGACGGAAGAAGATATTGCTCAATTTTTTGCACCCTTGCATTAATGTGGGTCGAAACGATCCAGCCCACTTGCTTGTTGGTAATATTGTTTATGCAGTTGAAGTACGCGTTGGCGAAGTTCTTCTAGAGAACCTGTGTTTTCTATAATGTCATCTGCTAAAGCTAAATGTTTGTCGATGGCTGTTTGTGAGGAAAGGATGGCTAGGGCATCTTCTTTTGTGCCTTTATCGCGGGCTATAAAACGCGTAATTTGATCGTCTGGATTTGCCTTTACTAATAAAATGCGATTTAAATAATCGTAATTTTCTTTACTAGAGAATAAAGGAATTTCTATGAAGCAGTAGGGGGATTTAATCTCATTGAGACGGCTTTTTATCTGTTCTCGAATCATCGGGTGTAAAAGATTTTCTAGCCAAGAGCGCTCTTCTTTATGCTTAAAAATCAGTTCACGTAAATGACGTCGATTTAATTCGCCGTTCGATTGGATGACAGATTTGCCAAAGTGCTTAATGATTTCACAAAATGCCGGCTCATTTTTGGCGGTTAATTGTCGTGAAATCGCATCTGCACTAATGATTTCAATCCCTAGTTCTTGAAAAAAGCAGGCTACGGTTGTTTTACCGCTTGCTATATTTCCAATAAGTCCGATGCAGTAAACCATAAAGAGCCTATCGAACAACATTTTGGCAAGTGACTAGATTAACATAGCACGTTTCGGGCAATGAGCTATGTTTTTGGCAAAACGCCTTAGCAGATAAAGCTGCCATATCTTGATTAGGGGCTGGGCGATTTAACCATGCTCTAGCGCGCCAGTCTAAGGCAGTACATTGCCACAAAGATGCATTGGGGCTTGAAGTCCTTCTTACAATGCTTGTAACTACAGTCGCATTGGGGTTATTCGATTGAGCAAGATAAGAACATGTTTCAGCGGGTACTGAGCATGTTGACGGAACATGGCTCTCTTTTTTACATAATTCAAGGGCTTTATTGCTCGCCGTACGCTCATAACCACTATTTGCTATCCAGTGTTTTTCTTCGCTATCTTGTGCGATACATTGCCAATTGGCTGCCCATAAGGGATTAAAAAGCATACAAAGACCCAGGCTTTTTATTAAAAATTTAAGATAATTCATTAACGCACTCCCTGCAACAAACAATGTATTATCTAATTATACTACATAAAATCAAAGGCTTCGTCGCGGTGAGAGTTGCAAACAGAGCAACCGCATAATATGAAAAAATTACACAATCCGGCATCTTCGCTCGCAAAGAAGCCAGATTGTTATTTTATAATCATAAGATGCGCTTGCCCTGGCGTTGCAAGCGTAATTATTGAGTTTAGAAGCTACAAATAAATTTTCTTTACCACATTAAAGGTAATTTCCGTTAGCTTTTCAATGGTTTCTCTGTCAGTATTTAGCGGGGGAAGCCAATAGAGCGTATTGCCGATAGGGCGGAGGAAGGCGCCCTGGTTGAATGCTTCGCGTCGCAGTTGAAATCCTAGGCGCGGTATAGCTGAATCGATTAAATCCCCCGCAACGATTGCTCCCATAGAACGTATATTAATTATTTTTCCGCTCTGAGTTGCCATTTCAGAAAAACAATGATGCATAAAATCACCTAATTGTTCTGCTTGTTGAATGATATTTTCATTTTCTATGGTTTTTAACGTAGCCAAAGCAGCACTAATCGCTAGAGCATTGCCGCCAAAGGTGTGGGAGTGCAGAAAGGATCTTCCAGCCGCATAATCGTCATAGAAAAGATCGTAAATCGCTTTATCCATGCTGACCGTGCTCAAAGGCAAAGTTCCTGACGTTAGCCCTTTAGAAAGACAAATTAAATCCGGTTGGATACCTGCATGATGACAAGCCAGCCACTTTCCCGTACGTCCTATGCCGGTCATGATCTCATCAGCGATTAGATAAATATCATTTTTTTTAGCCCAACCTGCTAATTTTCGTAAAAAATCAGCACTGTAACACAATATACCGCCTGCTCCTTGAACGATAGGCTCTAAGATAAGCGCACAAACATCTTCCTTAACACGTTCAAGCTCCTTTTCTGCTAGCGGCCAAATGGGGCTGCAGTCTTCCCATAGAGGGTCTTCTTTCCCAGTCACATAAGGAATATTTTCTAGAAAGTGGCATTTGACGCTGATGCTTGGATAGGGTGCTTTATATATCCCTAAATCACTTACGCTCAAGGCACCTAGTGTTTCTCCGTGGTAGGCGTTTTTTAATGCGATAAAGTGCTTACGAGTAGGCTGGCCCTTTATTTGTGCTGCATGAAGGGCAAGTTTTAGGGCAATTTCTACCGCGCTTGAACCATCATTAGCAAAAAGGGTGTATTGCAATCCGCTGATTTTATGGAGGGTTTTAGCAAGTTCGATAAGAGCGGGGTAAGTTGTATCTGCACCCATGACATGCTCAAAAGAAGTGAGTTGTTTTGTTATCGCTTCTTGAATAGCCACAACGCTGTGTCCTAAGGATTTACACCACCAGCTAGAAATAGCATCAATCATCGGGCCACGGTCAGTATAAAGATAGCTGCCTTGAGCCCGCTCTATGATAAGCGGTGGGTGTTGCTCAAAATCTTTCATTTGTGCGCATGAATGCCACACATAATCTAAATCTTGCTGAAGTAGGGATAGGTGGTTAACCATTTTCATAATTTTTGGTTGACATTAAAGCGGGTGACTTTATCATGTTCCCCTATCTGCTTCCAGAGAATATAACGAGGTGTAATGTGACCAAGCCAAAGAAGGTTTTTACTTTTGATGAAGTGAAGGCCATTTATGAGCAACCATTCAATGATTTACTGTACGCAGCTCACACAACTCATCTTTTACACCACAAGTCAAACACATTGCAAATGGCAACCTTACTGAGTATTAAAACAGGCGCTTGTCCTGAGGACTGTGGCTACTGCTCACAAAGCGGTCATTACGCTACCCATGTAGAAAAAGAAAAATTAATGTCTATTGAGCAAGTGCTTACTAGCGCAAAGGAGGCGAAAGAAGGGGGAGCTACTCGTTTTTGCATGGGTGCTGCATGGCGTTGTCCTCCCGATAAGGCAATGCCTGAGCTTGTAGCGATGATTAAAGGCGTTAAAGAAATGGGGCTAGAAACCTGCATGACGCTTGGCATGTTATCCAAAGAGCAAGCTTTGGCTTTAAAAGAAGCAGGCCTTGATTATTACAACCATAATATTGACACCTCGCCCAGTTACTATGAAAAAGTAGTGAGCACCCGTACCTTCAACGATCGCTTAACAACATTAGACAACGTGCGTCATGCCGGAATGCATGTGTGCTGCGGCGGCATCTTAGGATTGGGTGAAACGCGAGACGATCGCATAGAGTTTTTACTGACCTTAGCGAATCTTGAAGAGCCGCCTACTAGTGTGCCAATTAATCGTTTAATCCCGGTAGAAGGGACTCCTTTGGCAGCGGCAAGGCCCGTTGACGGCATTGAGTTGGTCAGGACGATCGCAACGGCTAGACTTTTAATGCCGAAAAGTGTGATTCGTTTAACAGCAGGCCGTACAGAAATGAGTGATGAATTGCAGGCGCTTTGTTTCTTTGCAGGTGCTGGCTCCGTTTTCATTGGGGATAAGCTATTAACTGAAGAAAATCCTCAGCGCGTAAAAGACAACGCTTTGTTTGAACGTCTAGGCTTGCGTGGTGAGCTGGCTGTCGAGCATGCTGACTGAAACATTAGAGCATTATCTAAGTTCGCTTAAACAACAAGGGCTTTATCGTCAGCGCTCTATTCATTCGCTTGAAGCACTCAATTTTAGCAGCAATGATTACCTTTCATTAGCGAATGAATCGCGCATAAAAAAAGCCTACCAGCAAGGATTTGAACGCTATCCTGTGGGTAGCGGCGGCTCCATGGTGATTTGTGGTTATCATCCTGCTCATCAACAATTAGAGCGCTCCTTTGCAGAGGCTTTAAATGTTGATAATTGTCTTTTATTTTCATCGGGTTATGCGGCTAATTTAAGCGTTGTCCGCTTACTGGCTCATTTTAAGGCACATGTTTTAATCGATAAAATGGCCCATGCTTCTATTTATGATGGTATCCAGGCCAGTCATGTCGCTTATACGCGGTTTTTTCATAATGATTTAAAGGATTTATCGGCAAAACTCGTTGATGTAGGGCCAACTAGTGTGGTCTTAACGGAAGGCATTTTTAGTATGAGCGGGCAATTAGCCCCTCTTGCCGAACTAGTGCATGCAACTGCACAAAATAACTGTAGCATCATCGTGGATGAAGCACATTCTATGGGTGTAATAGGCCCGCGGGGATTAGGTGCTGTCGCAGCGCACCAATTGACGACTGCGGCGGTGCCTTTAAGGATTATTCCTTTTGGCAAAGCATTTGCTGCTTCGGGAGCGATTGTTGCAGGGCAAGCTTTATGGATTGATGCTTTATTACAATTATCTCGAGCATCTATTTATTCGACAGCCATAAGTCCTGCCATTGCTTATGGTTTATCGGTAACGCTAGAAGAAATTCAGGCGGCTGATGAGCGTCGGCAGGTCTTGCAAGCGTTAATCCAGTATTTTCATGAAGCGAGTCAGCGCTCTCCCTTAACGTGGAGGAACTCTCATTCGCCCATTCAACAATTGCAGTTAGGCTGTCCCCTTCGTGCGTTAAAATGCGCCCAAGATTTGCAAAAAAGAGGTATAAAGTGTGCAGCCATTCGCCAACCTACGGTGAATAAACAAGAAACAGGATTGCGAGTGATTTTAAATTATCACCATACACCGGCCCAGATCGATCGCTTATTTGATGTGTTGCACACCATTCTTCTGCCTGCTAAAGAGGGGTAAATTTTGGAGATTCATTTTATTCGTCAAGGAAAAGGTTACCCCCTTATCTTCTTTCATGGTTGGGGATTTGATAGTCATGTTTGGCGTTCTTTATTACCGGAATTAAGTTTAAGCTATGAGCTCTGGTTCATTGATTTACCAGGTTTTGGTCACACACCCTATATGCCTTGGGAAATCTTTAAACAAAGTCTTTTAAAACAGTTGCCGAAGCGTTTTGCCTTAGCAGGATGGTCTATGGGCGGCTTATTCGCTACCCGTTTGGTTATTGAAGTACCTGACCGAGTTACTCATTTAATCAATATTGCCTCGTCTCCTTATTTTATGAAGGATGCATCTTGGCCCGGTATTGAAACCCACGTTTTTAATACCTTTTATGAAAACTTAACCGCCGATCCTAAAAAAGTGTTAAAAGCGTTTGTTCAGCTGCAGTTACAAGGCCAGCACGAGCCAAGCATGATAGACCAAATCCCCAGTGCTAAGGGGTTAAAACAAGGGCTTGATGTACTACTAAATTGGGATCTACGCCCGGCACTTCAAGCGTTAAAGATACCAGCTCTTTACATGTTTGGACGATTAGACGCGATTATCTCACGTCGGTTGATGGTGGTTATGCAAGAGAGGTACCCTCAATTTACCTATTTTATGTTTACAAAAGCAGCACATGTTCCGTTTTTGTCTCATCCGAAGGAGTTTAGAGAAACGTTAGAGGGGTTTTTGCTATGAAACGTTATTTTATTATAGGCACAGACACTGATTGTGGTAAAACCTATGTCACTTGTCAGTTAATTGATTATTTTAAAAAGAAGTATAAGCGGGTGATAGGTCTTAAACCGTTGGCAAGTGGATGTAACGAAATGGGTGGCCGATTAGTGAGCGGCGATGTTGAGCAATTACAAGCTCATAATGGTCATGATCAGTTAATTTGCGGCTGGCAATTCAAACCACCTATTTCTCCTCACCTTGCAGCTCAACAAGCAGGTAAATTGATTTTAGCAAAAGATATTATCAATTTTTGTGAGGGGGAGTCGTTTAAAGGTTTTGATTACGTATTTATTGAAGGCGCAGGCGGCCTTATGGCCCCTTTGAATGAGGACGAGACTTGGGTAGATGTTTTAAAGCAAAGTAAAATTCCTGCTATTTTAGTGGTAGGCATGCGCTTAGGATGCTTAAACCATGCTTTATTGACGGAGTTAGCTTTAAAAGCAAACCATATCGAATGCGCTGGATGGATAGCCAATTGTATCGATCCCAAGATGTTAGCCTTAGAGGAAAATATAAAGACGCTGGAACGTAAAATAAAAGCACCATTGTTAGCACGGATACCCCATGGAGGAGCGATTGCATTGCTACAACATTCTTCGCTATAATCGCGGGTTATTATTTTAATGACTAGGGTCTGTTGACAATTGCTCTACAACCCATTGCTAGCCTACGTTCCGCGACTTGTTCGCGGTATCCATGGACCCCGTGGACAAGCCACGGGGCTTAGGATCTGAGATGAAATGTTAATAGGCCCTAGTTGAGAGTACGGGGGATTTTTGATGCCGATTTATGAGTATAAATGCACGAGTTGCCATCACAAATTTGATTTATTGCAAAAAATAAATGATGAGCCTGTAAAAAAATGCCCAGAATGTGGTAAAAGTAAGGCAGAGCGTTTAGTTTCTGCTGCTGGGTTTCAATTAAAAGGTGGTGGTTGGTATGTGACTGATTTTAAGGATAAAAATAAATCCAAATCCGACGCAAAAAGTAATCCAACTGAGTCTCTTGCTAGTAGTACTAAAAAAGGTGAAAGTGATTGAGAAGCCTGCCTATACGTAGTTATTTATTAGCGGGATTGGTTGTATGGCTGCCAGTCTTGGTAACTATCGTTATTTTGCGTTTTATTATCGATTTGCTCGATCAGACGATGTCGCTTTTGCCGACAGCCTATCGGCCCGAGCAATTAATTGGCATGCATGTGCCTGGGTTGGGTGTCTTATTATCGTTGGTGTTATTGTTTGTTACAGGCCTTCTGGCCACTAATTTTTTCGGCCAGCGCTTGGTGATCTGGAGTGAAATTATTTTGGATAAAATTCCATTAGTTCGCTCTATTTATAATACCAGCAAACAGGTAATCCATACCGTTTTTGCCACAAACAGCGATGCTTTTCGTAAAGTATTGTTAGTAGAATATCCTCGTAAAGGGCTATGGAGCATCGCGTTTCAAACTGGTATTGCTGATAACGTAGTTCCAAAAGCAGGTAAAGAAATGCTTTCCATTTTTATACCGACGACACCGAACCCAACCTCAGGATTTTTAATGATGGTGGCTAAATCCGATGTTGTTGAATTAGATATGACCATTGATGAGGCATTAAAATTCATTATTTCCTTAGGTATGATGCGAACAGAGCCCACAGCGACTCTTAACAATAAATAATTAAAGTTTTTAACAGGCGGTATTATGAGATCACACTATTGTTCTGACGTAAATGAAACAATACTAGACACTACAGTTACAATATGCGGGTGGGTTCATAATCGCCGTGATCATGGTGGGGTTATTTTTCTTGATGTGAGAGATAGCTCAGGGCTTGTGCAGGTAGTCTATGAGCCGGAGTTGGCCGATATTTTCTCTATCGCAGAAAAGCTTCGTCACGAATTTGTAATCCGAGCAACT
Organism: Legionellales bacterium; assembly: GCA_020050595.1. GTDB lineage: Bacteria > Pseudomonadota > Gammaproteobacteria > Legionellales > Legionellaceae. The sequence goes on along the minus strand of JAGVKL010000013.1, from coordinate 3,893 downwards.
GGAAAGGTCCGCCATCGTCCTAGTGGAATGGTGAATGATAGAATGAAAACAGGCCGGATTGAAATTTTAGGCGCAGCGCTTGAGATTTTAAATCAATCGCCCACGCCGCCATTTTTGCCCGATGAGCGGCAAGTCGTTAATGAAGATTTACGTTATCGTTATCGTTACCTTGATCTACGCCGTTCGGATATGCAGCATAACTTAATTTTGCGTCATCAGATGATTCGCTGTATCCGCAATTATTTGAATAATAAAGGTTTTATCGACATTGAAACGCCTATGTTAACCAAGGCGACGCCGGAAGGAGCGCGCGATTATTTAGTGCCTTCTCGTGTTTATCCTGGGCAGTTTTATGCATTACCCCAATCGCCGCAATTGTTTAAGCAATTATTAATGATGTCGGGTTTTGACAAATATTACCAAGTGGTTCGTTGTTTCCGTGATGAGGACTTACGTGCTGATCGTCAACCTGAATTCACTCAGCTTGATATGGAAATGTCGTTTATTGATGAAGAAGTTATTCAAGGGCTCATTGAGGGTATGTTAAAAGCAGTGTTTGCTGAAATCCTCGATGTGCAATTGCCAGATAAATTACCACGCATGACTTATGAGGAAGCAATGCGTCGTTTTGGTAGTGACAAGCCGGATTTACGGATTCCTCTTGAGCTGGTAGACATTGCCGATTTAGTCCGTGATTGTAATTTTAAGGTATTTGCGGCAGCTGCGAATGATACGGGTAGCCGTGTGACCGCTTTGAAATTACCTAATGGTTGTGATTTAAGCCGTAAAGAGCTTGATGATTATGGTACTTTTGTTGGCATTTATGGGGCTAAGGGCTTAGCTTATATTAAAGTGAATGATAGAGATCAAGGCATGCAAGGTTTGCAGTCGCCTATTCTTAAATTCCTTGATGAAGTGCTTGTGCAAGCGATTCTTGAGCGGGTTGAAGCCAAAACAGGGGATGTGGTTTTCTTTGGCGCGGATAAAGAAAAAATTGTTAATGAGTCATTAGGTGCTTTACGCATTAAGTTAGGCCACGATCGGCAATTATTAACCTCGGATTGGCAATTACTTTGGGTGGTTGATTGGCCGATGTTTGAAAGAGATAGTGAAACGGATACCTTGCAAGCGATGCATCATCCCTTCACTTCACCCCAAGAGTCTTCAGTAGATGCATTAAAAGCTAATCCGCTTAAAGCCTTGGCAAAAGCTTATGACATTGTTATTAATGGCTACGAAATAGGGGGCGGCTCAATCCGTATACATAATCCCCAATTACAACAAACGGTATTTGAATTATTAGGCATTGGTAAAGAAGAAGCGCAAGAGAAATTCGGCTTTTTATTGGATGCCTTACAATACGGCTGTCCTCCGCACGGAGGGATCGCATTAGGGATCGATCGGTTGGCCATGTTATTAACAGGCTCAACATCGATTCGCGATGTAATTGCCTTCCCTAAAACCCAGTCTGCTTCTTGCCTACTAACGAGTGCCCCGGCTCCTGCGGGCACTCAGCAATTGAATGAATTGGGCCTACGCATTGCGCCAACGGCGAAGGCAAAGTAATAGAGGACTAATGCTTTTTCTAGGATGAACGTTTAATGGCGTTAACTTAATCATAGGCAGACCTCATTAAATATCTAGAAGGTTGTAGGTTGGGCCTTGGCCCAAAGGCAGATTATGGATTTAACTCCTGTTAACAACGAAAAAGAATTAATGGAGCGTTGCCAAGCGATTGAGGGCTTAAGCTTTGCTCAATTAGCGATGGCTTTAAACCTATCCATTCCTGAGCATCCTTTACAGCGGAAGGGATGGGCTGGGCAAGCGATTGAAATGGCTTTGGGAACCACAGCAGGCAATAAATCGTTGCCTGATTTTGCGATGCTTGGCATTGAGTTGAAAACCTTGCCCATCAATCAGTTAGGCACTCCTGCAGAATCAACCTTTGTAACCACTATCCCTTTATTAACCCTTCACCAGCAAACATGGCAAACGTCGCAATGTTTTGCCAAATTAAAGCGCGTGCTTTGGTTACCCATTGAGGGTGATAAAACCATACCTTTCCCGCATCGTCGAATTGGACGTGGTGTTTTATGGTCACCTTCTCTAGCGCAAGAGGCCATTTTAGAAAGAGATTGGTCAGAGCTTACGTTTATGATTAGCGCTGGGATGTTAGCTGAAATTAATGCAAGCATGGGAGAGTATCTACAGGTAAGGCCTAAGGCTGCGCATGGAAAATCATTGTGTTATGGCTTTGATGAAACAGGCAGCAAAATACTAACACTCCCTCGGGGATTTTATCTACGCGCGAGTTTCACCAAAACTATTTTGTAACGGTTCCAGGGCGTGTTGACAATTACTCTATAGCGCCCACGTGGTGAGGATTGTCCGCGCCATTCGGATGATCGTTGGATACCGCGGACAATCCCGCGAGCAAGTCGCTGGGGTGTGGATATGTCTACATATTACACATAATACGACTTAATCGAGTAGATTCCCGCTTACGCGGGAATGACAACGATATTTATTCAACAAAGCCCCACATTGATGGGAGAGGGGTAGGGTGATGGTTACTTGCGCACAATAATATTATTTTGTACGGATTTCACCCCAGGAGTCCGCCGCGCGATTTCTTCTGAGACATCGCTTTGTCGGATGGTTTTAACATATCCACTAAGCATTACCACACCATCCGTTGTTTGTACGCGAACTTTTATATTGGATACCACTTCATTATTAAGCATGGATTCAAGGATCGCATTCGTAATACGCTCATCATTGGATTGAGGTTGGAGAAAGCCTAAGGGTGCACCAGGAGAAGACGGGCCGTTTACGTTCTGACAACCAGCGATGAAGAGGAAACTAGCAGCTAATAATGTAATCAAATAGCGGTGTTTATGCATGATATCTCCTTGGAACAACAACTTTTTATTATCAGCCCAGTCTAATCGTTACGCTATAAATTTTCTAGATATTTATGTAGGTTTACTTAAGAAATCTTAGAAGGCTATTGCAATTTCCTTCTAATTTATTAAAGTGGATGAGGATAAATAAACTAACAGGGAGTAGTTTGCATGAAGAAATTAATGATCGGTTTGCTTTGTTTGGGGGTGGGGAGCATCTCGTCTGCGGCTGATAATACATCGCAACAGATTCAGTTGTTAAATAGCCAGATCCAAGCACAGTTACAAAAAATGCAAGCTGATCAGCAAAAGCAAATTCAGACGTTAAATACTCAATTACAAGCGCAGATCAAACAATTACAGACTAATCTAGAAGCAGAGATTCAAAAGGGGAATACTCAATCGCAAGCACAAATTAAACAAGTGCAAGATAATTTAGAACAGCAGATCAAACAAGTTCAGCAATCAATACCTGCTAAACCATAAAGAAGGTTGTTACCATCCTGCCGCATCATGCAAGACAGGATGGTAAAATAGCATTTAAACTAATTCAACTTCTTCTGCTTGAGGGCCTTTTTGACCTTGGCCTGCTTTAAACATTACGGCTGCACCTTCAGCTAAGGTCTTGAAACCATCAGATTGAATTGCACTAAAGTGAACGAAGTAATCTTTTCCGTTACTTTCAATAAATCCAAAACCTTTGCTATCGTTAAACCACTTAACTGTACCACGTACTTTTTCTGACATTTTAAATTATTCCTATTAAACTGGAGCGCCATTGTACCACTTCAAACAAGTATTGCCAAATATATCCACAATTTATTTATTTTGGACGAAATAGTAGGGTCGAACCTTGGGGGTGCGGCATTTTTTTGTTAAACCATGTAGCCTGGTTGCTTGCAACCAGGGGTGTCGACGCAAGTTATGGCATGCTTTCCTGGTTGCAAGCAACCAGGCTACGGTTTAAAAAGCGAGGATTTCTCAGGGGCT